>NZ_JAIZ01000694.1:0-28024 GCF_000710465.2 Kitasatospora sp. MBT63
CCCCGGCCACCCCCCCACATCCCATGGCCGCGTCCGCGCGCGGCCGTCCACCGGCCCGGAGGCCCCCACGTGAGTTCCTTCCGGACATCGGCCACACCACACCTCGCCCGGCTGCTGCTCACCGCAGCCCTGGCCCTGTGCCTGGCGTTCGGCCTGTTCTCCCCCAGAAGCCAGGCCGCCGTCCCCGCCGCACCCGCCGCACCGGCACCCGCGACCCCGGCGGGAGCACCGCCGCGCCCCGCCACCGGCACCCCCTCCGCCGAGGACCAGCACCTCGGCGGCACCGTCGCGCCCGCCGACCGCGCCCCCCGCAGCGCCGACCCGGCCACCGCCCGCACCGACTACGCCAAGCCCAAGGCCCCCGCCGCGCCCCGCGCCCTCGACGCCACCTGCAACGTCTCCGACTTCGCCACCAAGTCCGGCGCAGCCCTGGTCCAGCAGGTCAAGTCGGTCCCCACCGACTGCGTCAACACCCTGTTCACGCTCACCGGCGCGGACGCGGGCGCGGTCTTCCGCGAGGCCCAGATGGTCACCGTCGCCGACGCGCTGCGCGACGTCTCCGCCGCCTACCCCGGCGACAACAGCACCTCCGCCGGCCAGCTGGTGCTCTTCCTGCGCGCCGGCTACTTCGTGCAGTGGTACCACCCCGCCGACGTCGGCAACTACGGCACCGCCCTGAAGACCGCCATCCGCGGCGCCCTGGACACCTTCTACGCCGCGCCGCACTCCGGCGACGTCACCGACGCCAACGGCCAGATCCTGTACGAGGCCGTCACCCTGATCGACAGCGCCGCCGAGAACGCCCGCTACCTGTACGTCGTCAAGCGGCTGCTGAACGGCTACAACAGCTCCTACGACGGCCTGTGGTCGATGCTCTACGCCGTCAACAACACCTACACCGTGCTGTGGCGCGGCCACCAGAACGCGGACTACCAGGCCGCCGTCCAGGCCGACCCCAGCATCACCGACACCCTGACCGACTTCGCCGTCCGCAACTTCGGCCTGCTCGGCGGCGACCGCGGCTACCTGGCCGCCAACGCCGGCCTGGAACTCGGCCGCTTCCTGCGATACCAGCCGCTGCTCACCAAGGTCCGCCCGCAGGTCAAGGGACTGCTCGACCGCAGCGCGATCACCGGCCCCAGCTCCGCCCTGTGGGTCGACCTCGCGGTCGCCACCGACACCTACGACCAGGCCGACTGCGCCTACTACGGCACCTGCGACCTCGCCGCCCGGCTGCGCGCCGCCGTCCTGACCATCAACTACCCCTGCAGCCCCAGCATCCGGATCGTCGCCCAGCAGGCCGCCACCGCCGACCTGGCCGCCACCTGCACCAGCCTGGTCAACCAGGACGCCTACTTCCACAGCGTCCTCAAGGACAGCGGCCCGGTCGCCGGGGACAACAACACCACCATCGAGGTGGTGGTCTTCCACTCCAGCAGCGACTACCAGACCTACGCCGGACCGATCTTCGGGATATCCACCGACAACGGCGGCATGTACCTGGAGGGCGACCCGGCCGCGGCCGGCAACCAGCCCCGGTTCATCGCCTACGAGGCCGAGTGGCTGCGGCCCGCCTTCCAGGTGTGGAACCTCAACCACGAGTACACCCACTACCTCGACGGCCGCTACGACATGTACGGCAACTTCGACGCCGGCACCACCACGCCGACCGTCTGGTGGAGCGAGGGCCTGGCCGAGTACATCTCGTACTCCTACCGGGGGGCCCGCTACGACGACGCGATCACCCAGGCCGGCCTGCACACCTACAGCCTGCGCACGCTCTTCGACACCACCTACGACAACGCCGACCAGACCCGGATCTACAACTGGGGTTACCTGGCGGTCCGCTACATGGTCGAGAAGCACCGGCCGGACCTGGACGCGGTGCTCGCCAAGTACCGCACCGGTGACTTCACCGGCGCCCGGACCTACCTCACCACCACCGTCGGCACCCGCTACGACGCGGACTTCGCCGCCTGGCTGACCGCCTGCAACACCGGCGCCTGCGAGCCCGGCAACCAGACCAACCAGCCGCCGGTGGCCGCCTTCACGGCCGCGGTCAGCGACCTGTCCGTCGCCTTCGCCGACACCTCCACCGACCCGGACGGCACCATCGCCGCCCGCAGCTGGGACTTCGGCGACGGCACCACCTCCACCGCCGCCAACCCCGGCAAGTCCTACGCCGCGGCCGGCAGTTACCCGGTGACCCTGACCGTGACCGACAACAAGGGCGCCACCGCGAGCCTCAGCCGCACGCTCACCGTCAGCGGCCTGCCGCTGTGCGGCGCGGCCGACGTCCGGCAGTACGACCGCAACTGCCGCCGCACCGGCGTCGCCGCCACCACCGGCAACGTCAGCTACATGTTCGCCTACCTGCCGGCCGGGGTGAAGCAGCTCAAGCTCACCAGCAGCGGCGGCACCGGCAACGCCGACCTCTACTGGAACGGCCGCAGCTGGGCCACCAACACCGCGTACACCGCCAAGTCCGTCCACGCCGGCAACGCCGAGACCCTGACCGTCACCAACCCGCCGTCGGGCTGGGTGTACTTCAGCCTCTACGCCAAGCAGGGCTTCAGCGGGGTGACGATGAAGGTCGAGTACTGACGCACCGCCGCACCGACGGTCCGCCCTCCCGCCCGCACCCGGGCGGGAGGGCGGACCTGCGGACCTGCGGACCGGTGGACCTGCGGACCGCCCCGGGCCGGCCGATGGGGGATCATGGAGGGCGGAAACCCCGCCCCGCCCGCCGCCAAGGAGCAGACCCGTGGCCACCATCCTCCTGCTGCACTCCGTCCACGGACTGCGCCCCGCCGTGCACGCCGCCGCCGAGCGGCTGCGCGCGGCCGGGCACGAGGTGCACACCCCCGACCTGTTCGACGGCAGGACCTTCGAGGACGTCGAGGCGGGCATGGCCCACAAGGAGGAGCTCGGCAGTGACGAGCTGCTGCGCCGGGCGGTGACCGCCGCCGCCCCGCTGATCAAGGAAGGGGAGCCGGGCCTGGTGTACGCCGGGTTCTCGCTCGGCGGGTCGCTTGCGCAGAACCTGGCCCTCGCCGACGAGCGGGCCCGCGCGCTGCTGCTCCTGCACGGCACCTCGGACCTGCGGGAGGACGCGGCGACGGAGATCCCGGTGCAGCTGCACGTCGCGGAGCCCGACCCGTTCGAGACCGAGGACTGGCTGAACACCTGGTACCTGCTGATGACCCGGGCCGGCGCCGACGTGGAGGTCCACCGCTACCGGGGCGCCGGGCACCTGTACACCGACCCGGAGCTGGCCGACTACGACGCCGAGGCCGCGGAGCGGACCTGGCAGGTGGCCGAGGCCTTCCTCGCCGAACTGGACGGCTGACACCCGGTGGCCGGGTACTCGGGGACGCCGCTGGCCCGCAAGCTCGGCATCGGGCCGGACGCGGCGCTGGTGCTCGTGGGCGCACCGGACGGCTTCCTGATCCCCGGGCTGCCGCCGGGGGTGCGGACCCGGCCCGCGCCGGACCCCGCCGCGCCGTTCGACGTGGCGCTCTGGTTTCCCGCCGACCGGGCCGGGCTGACCGGCCGGCTGGCGGAGTTCCGGGCCGCCATGCGGCCCGCCGCCGGCCTCTGGGTGGCCTGGCCGAAGAAGGCCTCCCGGGTGGCGACCGACCTGACCGAGGACGTGCTGCGCGAGGTGGCGCTGCCGACCGGGCTGGTCGACAACAAGGTGTGCGCCGTGGACGCGACCTACTCCGGCCTGCGGCTGGTGATCCGCCGCGAGCTGCGCGGCCGCTGACCGCTACTGGACGCCCGGCGGTGCGGTGGGCGGCGCCGGGGGAGCGGCGGGAGCGGCGGGCGGGGCGTCGGCGGGCACGGGCGGCTGCCCGGGGTACGGGAGGTACCCCTGCGGCACCTGAGGTGGCTGCGGCGCCTGCGGGTGCTGGTACGGCTGGGGCACCTGGTACGGCTGGGCACCGGGGTACGGCGCGTGCTGCACCGCCGGCCGTTCGGGAGAGCGCCGCTGGGTTACGCCCACCAGCACCGCCACCGCGAGGGCGAGCAGGAGGGAGGCCACCACCGTGAGGTTGAGCACCAGGTGGCTGACCGGCTCGGCGAAGCCGTCGCCGCCCTGGTTGATCAGCTGCGCGCCGGCCGCGTAGGCGTTGACGCCGAGCAGGGAGACGGCGGCCGGCCTGGTCCAGCGGCCGCCGCTGAAGGCGCCGACGGCCAGCACCACCAGGGCCACGCACAGCGCCGTGTCGTAGCCGAAGAAGCCCACCGGGGCCTGCACGTAGGCGTCGAAGGAGAAGCCCAGCGCCGTCCCCAGGTAGTCGGGCCCGGCCTGGCCGAAGTCCCAGACCAGCACACCGACCTCGATGGCCAGCTGGACCAGCAGCAGCAGCGCCAGCGCGATCAGGCTGCCGTCCCGGCCGCCCGGCGGCTGCGGCCGGGGCGCACCGTACGGCGGGCCTGCGGGCGGGTACGGCGTGGCGTAGGACATGCGGCCCCCCTGTGAGTCGTCGGCGCCGACAGTAGCGTGCGGGCGCCGGGGGCGGTATCCCCCGGCGCCCGAGCCACCCGAAGGAGTCAGCGCCCGCCCGACGGCCGCGGGCCTCAGAGCCCCGGGATCCGCCCGTTGCGGAACAGGTCCACGAAGATCTGGTGGTCGCTGCGGGCCCGGTCGCCGTAGGCGTGGGCGAACTCCACCAGCAGGTCGGTGAAGCCCTTCTCGTCCTTGGAGATCGCCGCGTCGATGGCGTGCTCGGTGGAGAACGGCACCAGGCCGTGCCCGCTGGAGGACTCGTCCGCGGCGGCGTGCATGGTGGCCGTCGCCCGGCCCAGGTAGTCGACCACCGCGAGCAGGTCGGCCGGCTCGTTGAGGTCGGTCCAGTCCAGGTCGGACGCGTACGGCGAGACCTCGGCGACCAGCTGGCCCCGGCCGTGCAGGGTGGTGTACCCGAGCCAGGGGTCGCTGTGCGCCTGCAGGGCGCGCTGGGAGATCACCGTGCGGTGGCCCTCGTGCTCGAAGTAGCCGCGGATCTGCGGGTCGGTGACGTGCCGGGCGACCGCCGGGCTCTGGCCCTGCTTCATGTAGATGATCACGTCGTTCTCCAGGGCGTCGGTGTGCCCCTCCAGCAGCAGGTTGTACGAGGGCAGCCCGGCGCTGCCGATCCCGATGCCCCGGCGGCCCACCACGTCCTTGACCCGCAGCGCGTCCGGCCGGGCGCGGGAGGCCGGCGGCAGGGTCTCCAGGTACCCGGCGAACGCGGTCAGCACCTCGGCCTCGACCTGCTCGTCCAGCTCGATCGCGCCGTTGCCCTTGCGGAAGCGCCGGTCGTAGCCGTCGACCACGGTCTCGTGGTCCAGCAGCTCGACCCGGGTCTGCAGGCGGGCCCGCCGCAGGGTGTCCAGGACCGGCCCGGTGGCGGTGTCCAGGGTGTAGGCGTCGCCCTCGCCGGGGCCGTGCACCAGGGCGGAGATCTGGCCGCGGTAGGCGGTGGCGAAGGCCCGGACCAGCTCGGTGATGGTCGCGTCGGACAGCGCCTTGGCGTACCCGATCAGCGCGAGGCTGGCGGCCAGCCGCTGGACGTCCCAGGTGAAGGCGCCGACGTAGGCCTCGTCGAAGTCGTTGACGTTGAAGACCAGCCGGCCCTCGGCGTTCAGGTAGCTGCCGAAGTTCTCCGCGTGCAGGTCGCCGTGGATCCACACCCGGCTGGTCCGCTCGTCCAGGTAGCGCTCGCCGTGGCCGGCGAACGGCCCGCCGGTGAGGTCCGCGTAGAACAGGCCCGCCGTGCCGCGGTAGAAGGCGAAGGCGGAGGCCGCCATCTTCCGGAACTTCACCCGGAAGGCCGCGGGGTCCTGGGCCAGCAGCTCGCCGAACGCGGTCTCGAAGACGGCGAGGATGGCCTCGGCGCGGTCCGGCTCGCGGTCGGCGGCGTTGAGGTGCTCGGGCATGGCGACAGGGCCTCCGATGGTGCTGAAGGTGGTGCGGAAGGGGTTACCCCCGGACCGACGAAACGGCTGCCCGGATGGTTCCGGGAACGTGGGCCCCGGAGGCTAGAGTAGGTCGGGTGAACGCGTGAGACCTGGCCCGAGCCGCGATGCGGCCGGGCCTGAAGTTTTTCCGCGCACCTGCCGTGACCAGCCAGAACATCATCCGCAGACCCCGGAGGCCCCGCCTTGAGCGACCAGCCGTACGCGCACCTGCACGTCCACACCGAGTACTCGATGCTGGACGGCGCCGCCCGGCTGAAGCAGCTGTTCAAGGAGGTCGAACGGCTGGGCCAGACCCACGTCGCGATGACCGACCACGGCAACATGTACGGCGCCGCCGAGTTCCACAAGCAGGCCACCGCCGCCGGCATCACCCCGGTGATCGGCATCGAGGCGTACGTCGCGCCGGAGTCCCGGTCCAACACCAAGCGCATCCTGTGGGGCCAGCCGCACCAGAAGAAGGACGACGTCTCGGCGTCCGGCGCCTACACCCACAAGACCATCTGGGCCCGCAACAAGGAGGGCCTGCACAACCTCTTCAAGCTGACCTCCCGCTCCTACGCGGAGGGCTGGCTGGTGAAGTGGCCCCGGATGGACAAGGAGATCATCGCCGAGCACGCGGCCGGCCTGATGGCCACCACCGGCTGCCCCTCCGGCGAGGTGCAGACCCGGCTGCGGCTCGGCCAGTTCGACGAGGCGGTCCGCTCGGCCGGCGAGTACCAGGACATCTTCGGCAGGGAGAACTACTTCCTGGAGCTGATGGACCACGGCCTCGACATCGAGACCCGGGTCCGCGACGGCCTGATCGAGATCAGCAAGAAGCTGAACATCCCGCCGGTGGTCACCAACGACTCGCACTACACCACCGAGTCCGACGCCGGCGCCCACGACCTGCTGCTGTGCGTGCAGACCGGCAAGAACCTCTCCGACCCGGACCGCTTCCGCTTCGACGGCACCGGCTACTACATCAAGTCCGCCGCCGAGATGTACGGCCTGGACACCTCCGACGCCTGGCAGGAGGGCTGCCGCAACAGCCAGCTGCTGGTCGCCGAGCGGGTCGACACGGCCGGCATGTTCGAGTTCAAGAACCTGATGCCGCGCTTCCCGATCCCCGAGGGCTACGAGTCCGAGTCGGACTTCTTCAAGGCCAAGGTCTGGGAGGGGATGGACTGGCGCTTCCCGGGCGGCTACGACGAGGAGCACAAGAAGCTCGCCGAGTACGAGATGGACACCATCATCCAGATGGGGTTCCCGGCGTACTTCCTGGTGGTCGCCGACTTCATCATGTGGGCCAAGAGCCAGGGCATCGCGGTCGGCCCCGGCCGAGGCTCCGCGGCCGGCTCGCTGGTCGCGTACGCGATGGGCATCACCGACCTCGACCCGATCCCGCACGGCCTGATCTTCGAGCGATTCCTCAACCCCGAGCGCATCTCCATGCCCGACGTCGACATCGACTTCGACGAGCGCCGGCGCGGCGACGTGATCCGCTACGTGACGGAGAAGTGGGGCTCCGACAAGGTCGCCATGATCGTCACGTACGGCACCATCAAGGCGAAGGCCGCCATCAAGGACTCCTCCCGGGTCCTCGGCTACCCGTACGCGATGGGCGACCGGATCACCAAGGCGATGCCGCCGGACGTGATGGGCAAGGGCATCCCGCTCTCCGGCATCACCGACTCCTCGCACCCCCGCTACGGCGAGGCCGGCGAGATCCGCGGGCTGTACGAGAGCGACCCCGACGTCCGCAAGGTGATCGACACCGCCCGCGGCATCGAGGGCCTGATCCGCCAGCCCGGTGTGCACGCGGCCGGCGTCATCATGTCCGCCGAACCGCTGACCGACCACATCCCGGTCTGGACCCGGCACACCGACGGCGTCACCATCACCCAGTTCGACTACCCCACCTGCGAGGGCCTCGGCCTTCTCAAGATGGACTTCCTCGGACTGCGCAACCTCACGATCATGGACGACGCCGTCAAGGCGATCGAGAAGAACAAGGGCATCAAGATCGAGCTGCTCGACCTGCCGCTCGACGACAAGCCCACCTACGAACTGCTCGCCCGCGGCGACACGCTCGGCGTCTTCCAGCTCGACGGCGGCCCGATGCGCTCGCTGCTGCGCCTGATGAAGCCCGACAACTTCGAGGACATCTCCGCCGTCCTGGCGCTGTACCGACCGGGCCCGATGGGCGTCAACTCGCACACCAACTACGCGCTGCGCAAGAACGGCCAGCAGGAGATCACCCCGATCCACCCGGAGCTGGAGAAGCCCCTGGAGGAGATCCTCAAGCCGACCTACGGCCTGATCGTCTACCAGGAGCAGGTCCAGAAGGCCGCGCAGATCCTGGCCGGCTACTCGCTCGGCCAGGCCGACCTGCTGCGCCGCGCGATGGGCAAGAAGAAGAAGGAGATCCTGGAGGCGGAGTTCGTCCCCTTCCAGAAGGGCTGCCGCGAGCACGGCTACTCCGACGCCGCCATCCAGGCGGTGTGGGACGTCCTGGTCCCCTTCTCCGGCTACGCCTTCAACAAGGCCCACACCGCCGGCTACGGACTGGTCTCCTACTGGACCGCCTACCTCAAGGCCAACTACCCGGCCGAGTACATGTCCGGCCTGCTCACCTCGGTCAAGGACGACAAGGACAAGTCCGCGGTCTACCTCAACGAGTGCCGCAAGATGGGCATCCAGGTCCTGCCGCCGGACGTGAACGAGTCGGACGCCGACTTCACCCCGCACGGCAACGAGCTGGTCCGGTTCGGCCTCACCGCGATCCGCAACGTCGGCGGCCCGGTCGTCGACTCGATGATCCGCACCCGCAAGGCCAAGGGGAAGTACGCCTCCTTCCCCGACTTCCTGGACAAGGTCGAGTCGGTGGTCTGCAACAAGCGGACCGTCGAATCCCTGATCAAGGCGGGCGCGTTCGACTCGCTCGGGCACACCCGCAAGGGCCTGACCGCGCAGTTCGAGCCGATGATCGACAACGTGGTCGGGGTCAAGCGCAAGGAGGCCGAGGGCCAGTTCGACCTGTTCGGTGGCGACGCGGTCTCCGACGAGCCGAGCTTCGGCCTCGACGTGGTCTTCTCCGAGGAGGAGTGGGAGAAGGGCTTCCTGCTCACCCAGGAGCGCGAGATGCTCGGCCTGTACGTCTCCTCGCACCCGCTGCACGGCATCGAGCACGTGCTCTCCGACAAGGCCGACTGCGCGGTCGCCGACCTCGCCGAGCGCCCCGACGGCGCCATCGTCACCATCGGCGGCATCATCTCGGGCCTCCAGCGCAAGATGACCAAGCAGGGCAACGCCTGGGCCATCGCCACCGTCGAGGACCTCGCGGGCTCGATCGACTGCATGTTCTTCCCCGCCAGCTACCAGCTGGTCTCCTCCCAACTGGTCGAGGACTCCGTGGTGTTCGTCCGCGGCAAGCTCGACAAGCGGGAGGACGTGCCCCGGCTGATGGGCATGGAGCTGTCGGTCCCCGACCTGTCCAACGCGCACGCCGACGCGCCGATCGTCATCTCCATCCCGAGCGGCCGGATCACCCCGCCGCTGGTCGCCCGGCTCGGCGAGGTGCTCACCCACCACCGGGGCACCACCGAGGTCCGGCTGCGCCTCGAGGGCCGCGGCAAGACCACCGTGCTGCGCCTGGACCGGCACCGGGTGAAGAGCGACCCGGCGCTGTTCGGCGACCTCAAGCAGCTGCTCGGACCGAGCTGCCTGGCGGCCTCGGCCACCGGCTGACCCGTGACGGCGACGGCCCCGGCGGGATCATCCCCGCCGGGGCCGTCGGCCGTGCCGGGCGGTCAGCTCCAGCGGTAGCGGCGCTTGAGGTTGTCCACCACCAGGTTGAACCGGGCCCGGTCGAGCGCGCAGGCCTCGCGGCGCATGCCGCCGTCGTGCACCCGCATCACCCGGTCCAGCGCCACCCAGGAGTCCCGGCCGGACTTGTCCCACGGGCCGGCACCGATCGGCACCCAGTCGGCGTCGTGCGCGTGGCCCTTGCTGGAGAGCATCACGGCCAGCAGCGAGCCGCCGGCCTCCCGCGCCACCACCAGCACCGGGCGGTCCTTGCCGCGCCCGTCGCGCTCCTCGTACGGCACCCAGGTCCAGACGATCTCGCCCGGGTCGGGGTCGCCGTCGTGGTCCGGCGCGTACTCGGTGCGCACCTTGCCGACCTGGTAGGCCTCCACCTCCACGGTGGCGTCGGGGCCGTACCGGCCGGGGGCGTCGTCCTGCTGCTCTGTCCACTGGGTCATGGGGGACAGGCTAGTGGTGCGGTGTCAGCGCCCGGCCGGTGCGGGGGCGGGAAAAGTGTGACGGAGTGTGAAGACCTCGGGCGTCGGTCCGGCCGCCCGCAGTCCGGTCAGCCGCCGCTCGGCCTCGGCGGGCGTCGGACGGTGGCCCGCGGGCACCCACCACAGCGCGGTCATCGCCTCGACCGGTGCGGCGAACCACTGGCGGCGGCGGCTCAGCACCGCGCGGTGCACCGGCCCGTAGACGTACGCGGACAGTGACTGCGGGTCGCGCCAGACCGACATGTTGACGATCAGCCAGTCGTCGTCGAAGACCCGGATCGCGGTGGCGTCGCCGGTGTGGTCCTGGAGCCGCCAGCGGAAGCTGTCGGCGGCCTCGGCGGCGGCGTTGACCTCGTCGAGGGCGGCGGTGAAGCCGGAGAGCAGGTCGCTGTCGAGCGGGGCGAGCAGCCGGGAGACGTTGATCTGGGCGAGTTCGAAGCCGGTGTCGTTCTGCATGGTCCCGCCAGCGTCGCCGGTCGGCCCGGCCCGGGCCAGTGGCAGCCGCGCCGACCGTCGTCGAGATCCTGCCACCGCGGGTGGGCGGGTGCGGCCTCAGGGGCGCGGCCCGAGCGCGGTGCGCACCTCGCGGCGGGTGGGCACCCGGAGTTTGCGCAGCACCTTCGCCACGTGCTGCTCGACCGTGCGCGGGGACAGGAACAGCACCTGGGCGATCTCCCGGTTGGTGCGCCCGGAGGCCAGCAGCCGGGCCACCTCCAGTTCGCGGGGGGTCAGTTCCTCGCCGTAGCCGCGCCGGGTGTGCGCCCGCGGGTCGCCGATGCCCTGCTCGCGCAGCACCATCGCGCAGCGCGAGCTGTCGGCCACCGCACCCAGGCGCTCGTACTCCTCGGCGGCCTCCACCAGGCCCGGGGTGGCCGGGCGCTGGCCGGCCGCCAGCCGGGCCAGCGCGGCGAGTTCGGTGGCCCGGGCGCGGGCGTAGCGGCGGCCGATCCGGCCGTGGACGGCGGCCGCGCGCTGGTAGTGGTCGGCGGCGGCGGCCGGGTCGTGGTCCACCGCGAGGTGTCCGAGGGCGAGTTCGACGCCGGCGGCGACGGCGGGGGCCGGGTGCTCGGCGCAGTGCCGGGCGAACTCCTCGGCGAGCCGCCGGGCCTCACCGTCGGCGCCGGCCGCCAGCGCCGCCAGCACGGCCTCGGGGACCAGTTCGCAGCCCCAGGCCCAGACCGCCTTGGTCCGGTACAGCTCGAGGACGGGGGTCAGCGCGCGCCAGGCCTGCGCGGCGTTGCCGTCGGCGAGGGCGAGCCGGGTGGAGAGCGCGTGCGCGTCGAAGAACGGCATCGGGTCGGGGCCGTGGCCGCCGGTGAGCAGTGGTTCCAGGGCGGCCGAGGCCTCGTCGAACTCGCCGTGCAGCGCGTGCAGATGGGCGAGCACCAGCAGGACGTCGGTGCGCAGCGCGGGCATCTCGGAGA
Organism: Kitasatospora sp. MBT63; assembly: GCF_000710465.2. Lineage (GTDB taxonomy): Bacteria > Actinomycetota > Actinomycetes > Streptomycetales > Streptomycetaceae > Kitasatospora. The sequence goes on from NZ_JAIZ01000694.1 coordinate 11,675, forward strand.
TCTCGGCGTGCAGGGCGCGGGCGCGTGCCTCCAGGCCGTCGAGGCGGGCGGTGTGCCAGTCCAGCACCAGGGTCATGGCCCGGCCGACGCCCTGCATGAAGTCCATGCCGGTGGCCTCGGCCAGGTCGAGGCCCTCGTCGAGGTAGCGGCGGGCCTGCTCGTTCAGGCCCCAGCCGACCGCGCCGCTCGCGGCGTTGCACAACGCCCTTGCGGTCTGGCGCAGTTCGGCCTGGTCGGGGGTGTTGCGGGGGAGTTCGGCGAGCAGTTGCCAGGCGGTGGGGTCGCCGACGCAGGCCAGCCAGGTGACCCGGCTGGCCAGGACGCCGGTGCGGGCGACCGGGTCGCCGCTGAGCCGGGCGGCCCGTTCGGCGCGGTCCAGCCAGTGCGCCTGCTGGGTGGCGTGGATCGCCAGGATGGGGGCGGCCAGGGCGCCCATGGCGCGGGCCGCCAGGTCCGGGCGTTCGCGCAACTCGCCGACGCAGCATTCCAGTTCGCGGAAGGCCGCCTCGGTGTCGCCCTCCTGGTTGAGCAGCAGCAGGCCGAGCGTGAGGCGGACCTCGCCGCGGGTCACCACCGCCAGGTCGGCGGTGGTGACGATCCGCCGCAACACCGCCAGGACCTGCTGGTGGTCGAGGGTGTTGACGCAGACCCGGGCCAGGGTCAGCGCGGCGCGGGAGCGGTGCTCGGGCGGCAGCGAGGGTTCGGCCAGCAGCTGGTGCAGCAGTTCGGTGGCGGCGGCGCTGTCCCCGGCGGCGACGGCGTGGTCGACCGCGGCCTCGGCCTCCTCGCGCCAGCCGACCAGGTCGCCGGCGGCCCGCAGGTGCCGGGCGAGTTCGGCGGAGGACACCGGTTCGGCGGCGAGCAGCGCGTGGGCGGCGGCGAGGTGGGCACGGCGGCGTTCGGGCCCGGGGACGGCGTGGTGGACGGCCTGCTGCAGCAGCGGGTACGGCAGGCCGTACCGGCAGTCGGCGGGCTCGGTGAGCCGGCCGGTGCCCAGCGCCTCCAGCAGGGCGGCCCCGGCGGTCTCCGGGGGCAGCCCGGCGACGGTCGCCAGCAGCTCCTGTTCGGCCGGCCGGCCGACCACCGCGCAGGCCCTGACCAGGGCGTCCACGGCGGCCGACCCGGTCTCCACCGGCTGGACGAGGGCGGCGGCGGTCCGGCGCAGCGCCTCGTCGACGGCCGCGGCGTCCAGCCGCTCGGGCGCCGGCGCCAGCCGGTCGAGGACCTGGACCAGCAGGTGGGGCGCTCCGCCGGTCCAGCGGTGCAGCTCGGCGGCGACGGACGGTGCCGGGGCGCCGAGGCGTCGCGCGGTCAGCCGGGCGGTCTGCTCCTCGTCCAGCGGCGTCAGCCGCAGTTCGGCGCCGCCGACGCCCGGGGGCCGGTGCGGGGCGGCGGCGGCCCGGACCTCGGACGGGCGCCCGGCCAGCAGCAGGCCGGCCGCCGGCACCGGGTCCAGGGTCAGCGCGCGCAGCAGTTCGAGGCTGTCGGGGTCGGCCCACTGCAGCCCGTCGACCACCAGCACGGTCGGGCCGAGCGCCGCGAGCACCGCCCGGACAGCCCGGAACACCCGGTGCCTGGCCAGGTCGGGATCGCTGGCCGGCGGGGGTGGTGGGGGCAGGAACTGCGCCGCCTCGGGCAGCAGTTCGGCCAGGGCGCCGGTCACCGGGTCCGGGGCGGCGGGCAGGTCGGGACCGACCGTGCGCAGCAGCTCCGCCACCGCGCCGAACGGGAACGGCCTGGCCAGTGGCGGGCAGCGGGTCTCCAGGACGCGCAGCCCGTCCGCGCGCAGGGCGCCGGCGGCCTGCCCGAGCAGCAGGGTCTTGCCGAGCCCGGCGGGGGCGGTGACCCGCACCACGGCGGGCAGCGTGCGCAGGGCGGCCAGGATCGCGGCGAGTTCCTCGTCGCGGCCGGTCATCGGCCCCTCGGGGCCCGGGGCCACGGCGAGGCGGGCCCCCGGGCGTCTGGCTGTCTCCACTCGGGTCTCCCCGGACGCGCGGCCTGGCTGGGGTGAAGGTGCGGTGGTGCGGTGGTCCGGTGGTGCGGTGGCGGACCTAACGCGTCCCACCGTAGTGGGCGCGCGGTCCCGGCACCGAGGGGACCGCGGCGGCGAACGCCGCGACGCCGCCGGGCCCGGGGCGCCCGGTGCGGTCGTACGGGAGCTGCAGCACCGAGGCGCCCAGCACGGACAGCCGGTGGCAGACCCTGGCCGCGCGGGCGTCGTCGAGGTGGAAGACGAACGGGCCCGGCACCAGCACGATGTCGAAGGTGTTGCGCTCCACGGCGGTCAGCAGCTCCAGCAGCCGCGGCTTGGGGCCGGTGGAGGACTCGCCGTTGTCGATGAACCAGACCGGATCGGCCAGCCCGAGCTCGCGGGCCCACTTCTCCATGGTGTGCCGGTGCACCGGCATCTCCCAGGCGTCGTACGGCACGCATCTGAGATAGGCGGCGCAGGAGCGCCGGGAGCCGCTGAGCACAGAGACCTCCTGTCCGGCGAGAGCGCCGGTGTCGGGGCGGTCACCGTCGACCGCCCGCGGCGGCCGGCGAGCCCGGCATGTCCCGTCAGGTGGACACTCCGCGGCCCGCCGGCCGTCCCCTCGGACCGCGTACCCGCCGCTGGGCGGGACGCCCCCGAGGCGAGTACACCGGGCGGCGGTTCGCCCCGACAAGCACTACGTAGGGGGCTAGGTAGCCGCGCCGGGCGCGGGTCCGGCTACGTAGGGGCACCGGATCCGGCCAGTCCGGGCGGCAGCGCCGAGCGCAGCGCGGTGGTGAACGCCGCGACCGCCGGGTGGGCGCCCGCGCCGGCCCGGAACGCCACCCGGGTGCGGCGGTACATCGGCAGCCGGGTCAGCGCCACCGGGCCGCCCGGCGCCCTCACCTCCGGCGCCAGCGTGCCCAGCTGCGGGACCAGCGCGACGCCCTGCCCCACGCCGACCAGCGCCAGCGCGGTGGTGAAGTCGTCCACCTGGTGCCGGATCTGCGGGGTGAACCCGGCCGCCTGGCAGGCCCGGACCGCCATGGTGTGGCAGAGCGTGCCCGGTGGCGAGACGATCCACGGCGAGTGCCGGAAGTCCGCGACGGTGCCGGGGGAGGGCGCCGCCAGGTACATCGGCTCGGTGAAGATCGCCCCGGTGACGGTCAGCCCGGGTTCCGCCTCGGCCGGCACCAGGTCGTACTCGTGCACCAGCGCCACGTCCAGCTCGCCCGCCCGCAGCTGGGCGGCGACCCGGGCCGGGTCCACCTCGCTGACCATCGGCTCCAGTGCCGGGTGGCGGCTCATCAGCACGGCCAGCGCCCCCGGCACGATCGAGCGCGCGGCGGACGGGAAGGTACCGATCCGCAGCGGCCCGGCCAGGCCCTGCCGGGCGCCGGCCAGCTCGGCGGTGGCCTGTTCCAGCCGTTCCAGGACGGCCTCGGTGTGCCGTACCAGCTTCAGCCCGGCGGGGGTGAGCGCCACCCGTCGGCCGGTCCGCTCCAGCAGCGGCACCCCGGCCTCCCGTTCCAGCACCGACAGCTGCTGGGACACGGCCGAAGGGCTGAACGAGAGGGCCTCGGCGACGGCGGCGATGGTGCCGCGGTGGGCCAGTTCGCGCAGCAGCCGCAGGCGGCGGAGATCGAGCATCGGCTCAGCTTACGAGAAGCATCGGGAACGTGAACTGGACCTGCATGATCGGAGCGGGGCAGGCTCGTCGGCATGGAACCTCTCCACACGGAACTCCACGGCGTCCACGTCCCTCTGATCACCCCGTTCGCTGCCGACGGCTCGGTCGCGTACGACGCCCTCGAAGCCCTGGCCGTCGACGCGCTGGACGCGGGCGCGGCCGGTCTGGTCGCGCTCGGCACCACCGGCGAACCCGCCGCCCTCAGCGCCGAGGAGCGCGCGGCCGTGATCCGCACCGTCGGCGCGGTCTGCCGGGCGCGCGGCATGGTGTTCACCGCCGGGGCGGGCGATGCGCAGGCGCTCGCCGAGCTGGCCGGCGTCGCCGACGCGGCGCTGGTCACCGTCCCCGCCTTCGTCCGCCCGGGTGAGGCCGGGGTGCTCGCCCACTTCACCCGGCTCGCCGCGGACAGCCCCGTCCCGCTGGTCGTCTACCACATCCCGTACCGCACCGGGCAGGCGCTCGGCGCCGCCACCCTGCGCCGGATCGGCGAGCTGCCGGGGGTCGCGGGCATGAAGCTGGCGGCCGGCGCGGTCGACGGCGACATCGTCGGACTCTTCGCCGACCTGCCGCCCGGCTTCGCCGTCCTCTCCGGGGACGACCTGCTGATCTCCCCGCTGATGGCACTCGGCGCGACCGGCGGCATCCTCGCCTCCGCGCACCTGGCGACCGACCGGTTCGTCGCACTGGCGGCGGCCTGGCGGGCCGGCCGGGTGGACGAGGCGCGCGAGCTCGGGCACCGGCTGGCGGGGCTGTCCGCGGCCGCGTTCACCGAGCCCAACCCCACCGTGGTCAAGGGCGTGCTGCACGCCCAGGGCCGCATCCCGACCGCGGACGTCCGGCTGCCGCTGCTGCCGGCGGCCAAGGAGTCGGTCGAGGCGGCGCTCGCCGCGCTGGCCGCTCTTGAGCGCGTGCAGCCCACACTGTAGGACGACTCGCCGCCGGGCGGCGGTGACAAGGCATGATGGGCAGGGTGCGGCAGTGATCAAGCGCAACCTGATCAAGCGCAAGCTGATCGAGCACGAAACCGGAGGAGCAGTCGGATGAGGATCGGCATCGTAGGGGCGACCGGCCAGGTCGGCGGAGTGGTCCGCAGCATTCTGGCGGAGCGCGAGTTCCCGGTGGAGCAGCTGCGGCTGTTCGCCTCGGCCCGTTCGGCCGGGCGCACGCTGCCGTGGGGCGACACCGAGATCACCATCGAGGACGCGGCCACGGCCGACTACAGCGGCCTGGACATCGTGATCTTCTCGGCCGGCGGCTCCACCTCCAAGGCGCTCGCGCCGAAGGTCGCCGCGGCCGGCGCCGTGGTGATCGACAACTCCTCCGCCTGGCGTCGCGACCCCGAGGTCCCGCTGGTGGTCGCCGAGGTCAACCCGGACGCCATCGCCGAGCGGCCCAAGGGCATCATCGCCAACCCCAACTGCACCACCATGGCCGCCATGCCGGTGCTGCGCCCGCTGCACGAGGAGGCCGGACTGGCCGCCCTCGTCGTCGCCACCTACCAGGCGGTCAGCGGCAGCGGCCTGGCCGGCGTCTCCGAACTGCACGACCAGGCCCGCAAGGTGGTCGACGGCGCGGCCGCCCTCACCCACGACGGCGCGGCCGTCGAGTACCCGGAGCCCGGCGTCTACAAGCGGCCGATCGCCTTCAACGTGATCCCGCTGGCCGGCTCGGTCGTCGAGGACGGCTCCAACGAGACCGACGAGGAGCAGAAGCTCCGCCACGAGAGCCGCAAGATCCTCGGCATCCCGGAGCTCAAGGTCGCCGGCACCTGCGTCCGCGTCCCGGTCTTCACCGGCCACTCGCTCCAGGTCAACGCCCGCTTCGAGCGCCAGATCAGCCCGGCCCGCGCGGTCGAGCTGCTGGCCGGCGCCCCGGGCGTGGAGCTCTCCGACATCCCCACCCCGCTCCAGGCTGCCGGCCAGGACCCCACCTACGTCGGCCGCATCCGCGCCGACGAGACGGTCGAGCACGGCCTGTCGCTGTTCCTCTCCAACGACAACCTTCGCAAGGGCGCGGCCCTCAACGCCGTCCAGATCGCGGAGCTGGTGGCGGCCGAGCTGAACGGCTGAGCCTCAGACCCAGGCTGTCTTCCCGTCACACCGTCGGCCCGACCCCCGCCCGGGGTCGGGCCGATCGGCGTCCTGGGGCTCAGCCGGCGGGCGCCCGCCGGAACGACGGGTGGGTCGGCCGGGTGGCGGTGGGGTTCGCCGTCGTCGCCGCGATCCAGGAACTGCAGGTACGCGACGCAGGTGTGCCCATCGGCGTAGAACCGCTCGAACGAGACCTCCCCCCGATACCGGCGTGCTCCTCGCTCGACTTCCGCCAACTGCCCCGGTGGGTGGGAGGAGCGTCCTCGGTGGTGAGGCCGCCCCGGCAGATGGTGTCCCCGACACTCACCTCACCGAGCCGGCCGTCGGGCAGGATCTCCAGCACCTCGACCCCCGACACCCACCGCCCCGTCGGGTCGTACACGGGCTCGCGATGGGAGAGCGACGGCACGTACTGCACCCCCACCAGCGTCGCAGCGGCGGCAGCCGCGACCGCGGCCGTATCCGTCCCGTCGCCACTCGCAGGCCGGCCGAGCCGACGCCGACCTGCCGCCCCCGACGGTCCGGCCAAGAGCTGATGACATGTCTGGCCGGCCTGTGTGCCGCAGGGTTGACGACTCCTGCGGGATCGAATCGCCGAGGCACTGCCCGCCGGCGCCGGACGGGATCGCACATCGGGGCCGTGCTCCGGGGCGACCGGGTTCCGCGTCCTCACCAGGGGTGCTGCGCCGCCCGGTGGATTCGGGTGGTTCGCCCGGCGTACCCGGGGTAAAGGAAGGCCCAATAGCCGCACGGACCGCCAGGGTCGGCCCCCCACGCCGCCCGGCCGACCCGAGAAGAGGTGCGGAGCTGTGGACCGTTGTGTCGTTCTGGTCGATGCCGGCTACCTGTTGGGAGCCGCCGCCAGCCTGCTCGCCGGAGAGCCCGGACGCTCCCGGGTGGCGGTGGACCACACCGTGCTGATCTCGGCACTGCGCGAACGCGCCGAGGCGGAGACGGGACTGCCGCTGCTGCGGATCTACTGGTTCGACGCGGCCCCCGAACGCCGCCCGCTGCCCGAACACCGCAGGCTGCGCGTGCTGCCCCGGGTCACCGTACGGCTCGGGGCGCTCACCCGGGCCGAGGGGCGGTGGGTGCAGAAGGGCGTGGACGCCGCGATGCACGCGGAACTGTCCGAACTGGCCCGCAACCACGCCTGCGCCGACGTGGTCCTGGTCACCGGCGACGGCGACCTGCTGCCCGGCGTGATGTCGGCCAAGGAGCACGGGGTCGCCGTCCACCTGTGGGCGTTGCAGGCCGCTGACGGTGACTTCAACCAGTCCGAGGACCTGGTCGGCGAGGCCGACGAGCGCCGGGTGCTGGACCGGGAGTGGATCGAGCGCTGGGCCCGGCTGAAGGAGCAGCCGCTCTTCCAGTCGCCGTTCCCCGCCCCTACCCCCGCGCCCGAGATCGCGGAGATCTCCGAGATCATGGCGGTCGGCGCCGAACCGGTCGCCGCCCCCGCGGCCGCCACCCGGACCCGCCCGGCCGCCGCCGCGCTGCGCATGATCCCGACCCCCAAGGACCTCGCGGTCCGGGCCACCGCCCCCGCGGCCGCCGCCACGCTCGGCGGCCCGGTGCTGCGCTGGTCGTCCGACCGTGGCTGGGTGGACCGCCCGGCCGCCGAGGCGGTCGCCACCACCGCCGCCGACGGCCTGCCCACGCTCGCCCAGCTGACCAGCGCCGAGCAGCGCTGGGCCGACCGCGAGGAGGACATCACCAGCATCGGCGGCGACGCCCACGAGGTCGGGCAGGTCTTCGCCCGCCGCTGGTGCGACCGCCTGTGCGCGGCCGACCGGCTGGGCGCCGTCGACCGGCAGGGCACCCGCGACCGGCTCGGCGTGCTCTGGCGCGACTACCCGCGGATCCCGCACCGGCTGGACGGCGAGCTGCTGCGCTACGCCGCCCGGTTCGGCCTGCTCGCGCACAAGGACGACCAGATCGACGAGCACGACCGGTACGCGATCCGGGCCGGGTTCTGGAAGGAGTTCGCCGCCCGGGTCCCGCAGGAGCAGCCGCACGGGCAGCCGGGGGAGGCGGCCGTCCCGCAGGCCAGGGAGGCTGTCGGCGAGGGCCCCCGGCAGACCGCCGCGGGCGCCGCCGCGCACGACGGCCGGGGCGCCGGGGACTGAGGGCCACGCCCGGCGGACGGATTGACCCCGTTGTCCGGATCCGCACCGCCAGCGCGTAGAGTCTTCGACCGTGAGCGACACCGACCGGCAGGCACCCCAGGCCTCGCCGCACGCCGATCCGGCCGGGCCCGGCCGGGACTCGGCGGGGCCCTGCTGCACGGTGCGCGGCCTGGTGAAGAGCTACCCCGGCGGCCGTCGCCCCGGGCCGCGCAGGAGCGCCGCCCCGGCGGGCGCGGCCGACGGCGGCGCCACCCGGATCCTGGCCAACGACGGCGTCGACCTGACGGTCCACCGCGGTGAGATCTTCGGCCTGCTCGGCCCGAACGGCGCGGGCAAGTCCACCCTGGTCCGCCAGCTCACCGGCCTGCTGCGCCCGGACGGCGGCAGCATCGACATCCTCGGCCACGACATCGTCCGCCACCCCGAACGGGCCGCCCGGCTGCTCGCCTACCTGGGCCAGGAGTCCACGGCGCTGGACGAGCTGACCGTCGCGCTGGCCGCCGAGACCACCGGACGGCTGCGCGGCCTGACCCGCGCGCAGGCCCGCGCCGACTCCGCAGACGTGCTCACCGAACTCGGGCTGGAGCCGATCGCCGGCCGTCCGCTGGCCAAGCTGTCCGGCGGCCAGCGCCGGCTGGCCTGCTTCGCCGCCGCGCTGGTGGGGGAGCGGCCGCTGCTGGTCCTGGACGAGCCCACCACCGGCATGGACCCGGTGGCCCGGCGCGCGGTCTGGTCGGCCGTCGACCGCCGCCGCGCCGAGCGCGGCACCACGGTGCTGCTGGTGACGCACAACGTGATCGAGGCGGAGACCGTACTGGACCGGGTCGCCGTGGTCGACGCCGGCCGGGTGATCGCCTGCGACACGCCCGGCGGGCTGAAGGCCTTGGTCGACGGTGACGTCCGGCTGGACCTGGTGTGGCGCACCGACGCCCCGCTGGACGTCCCCGCCGTCGCCCGGCTGGCCGAGCGCGCCGAACGCACCGGGCGCCGCTGGACCGTGCGCACCACCCCCGAACACGCCCGGGAACTGGTCGCGGCCGTCACCACCGGCCCCGCCTTCGCCGCCCTGGACGACTTCACCCTGGCCACCCCCAGCCTGGAGGACGCCTACCTGAGGCTCGGCGGCCGGAGCGGGGGGCTGGCCAGATGAGCGCCACCGCAGCGGCCGCCCGGACCGAGGACCCCACCGACGCGCGTACCTGGAGTGTGACCGGGTGACCCTGCTCGACGCCCCCGCACCCGCCGCCACCCCGGCCGCGGCCGGCCCGGCCCCGCTGGCACCGGCCGCGCGGCTGCTGCCCGCACTGGCCGCCGTCTACCAGGCGCAGCTGGCCCGGGCCCGGGTGGCCCGGATCCCGCTGCTGTTCGTGGCGACCTTCCAGTCCGTCGGGATCCTGGTGATGATGCGCGGCGTGGTCGACCCGGGCGACAACCCGGCGGCCCGCTCGGTGGTGGCCGGCTCCGCCGTGCTGGTGGTGGCCTTCGTGGCGCTCAACCTGCTCGCCCAGTACTTCGGACGGCTGCGTGCCACCGGCGGCCTCGACCACTATGCGACGCTGCCGGTGCCCCCGGCCGCCGTGGTGCTCGGGGCGGCGGGCGCGTTCGCCTCGTTCACGCTGCCCGGGACGCTGGTGACGGCCGGGTTCGGCGCCTGGCTGTTCGGGCTGCCGGTGGCCAACCTGTGGGTGCTGCTGGCCGTGGTGCCGCTGGCCGGGGCGGCGCTGGCCGGGCTCGGCGCGGCCTGCGGGCTGCTGGCGCCCAAGCAGGAGATCGCCACCCTGCTCGGCCAGCTCGGGATGTCCGCCGCGCTGCTGCTCGGCGTGCTGCCGGCCGCCCGGATGCCGGCGGCCGTCCAGTGGCTGCGCGACCTGCTGCCGTCCACGTACGGGGTGGAGGCGTTCGCCCGGACGTTCAGCGGCCGGCCCGACTGGGCGGCCGTCGCCGGGGACCTGTCGGTGTGCGCCGCGGTCGGCCTGGTCTCGCTGACGCTGGCCACCTGGGCGTACCGACGGGCCACTCGCTGACGGGCTGACCTGAGCCCGGCCGCCCGGTCGTGAAACGATGGACGGGTGACCGTACCGAACACACCCGCGGGTGCAGGAAGCGGGCCGGGCTCCGCCGGGAACCCGTACGCCCCGCCGCAGCCCCACCCCGACGCGCCGACCGGACCGGCCGGGCCCGGCGGGCACCGGGGCGAGAGCCGGCCCGTGCTGCTGCCCGAGCTGCGGATCGGCGCCGTGACCGCCGTGGCCGGGGCGGTGCTGGGCGTGCTGCTCGGCCTGCTCTGGTACTGGCTGGCGCCCCGGGTGATGTTCCAGGTCAGCGGGAACCAGATCCTGTACATGGACCCCGAGGGCGAGCAGCGGGCCGCCGCGGACGGCGTCTTCGCGCTGCTGGCGCTCGGTGCCGGCGTGCTGAGCACGGTGGCGGCGTTCCTGCTGACCCGCGGTCGCGGTGGCGGGATCGCGGTCGCGGTCGGCCTCGCCGTCGGCGGGCTGGCCGGTTCGGTGGCGGCCTGGAAGCTCGGTGCGGCGCTCGGCCCGACCGCCGACCTCCAGGCGCACGCCCGGCAGGTCGGTGACGGCGGCACCTTCAGCGCCCCGCTGGAGCTCGGCGCGCACGGCGCGCTGCTGGTCTGGCCGATGACGGCGATGGTGCTGCTGCTGGCCCTGTCGGCCGCGTTCGGCAAGCGCGAGCAGGAACCGCTGCCGTACTGGGCGACCGGTCCGCAGTGGACCCTCCCGGGCGCCCCCGGTGCGACGCCCGGCCCGCCGCCCGCGCTGCCGTACGGCAGTGCCCCGCAGCCGCCCGCACCGCCGTACCAGGACCAGGCCCGCCCGCCGGAGCAGTGACGGACGGAGCGGTGAGGGCCTGGCAGTGACCGTGCGGCTGTGACGGCCCGGCGGGTGCGCGACGCTCCTGGGGGTGCCTCGCCGGTGCGGTGCCCGGGTGGCCGTTGCCTGCGGTGCTGCTGCCACCGCTCCCACCGCCGCGCGCGAGAGCGTCGAGCCCGCCGGGTCCGGCGAGTTCAGCGGCCGATCACGGCGGTCCGGGCCGAGGTGAGGGTGATCAGGTCGGCCGGTGCCAGTTCGACCTCCAGACCGCGGCGGCCGGCCGAGACGAAGACGGTCGGGTGGTCGAGCGCGCTCGCGTCCAGCACGGTCGGCAGCGCCCGGCGCTGCCCGAGCGGCGAGATGCCCCCGAGCACGTACCCGCTGCTGCGCTCGGCCGCAATGGGGTCGGCCATCGCCGCCCGCTTGCCGCCGACGGCGGCGGCCAGCGCCTTGAGGTCGAGCTTGCCGGAGACCGGTACGACGCCCACGGTCAGTGCCCCGTCGACCTCGGCCACCAGGGTCTTGAACACCCGCCCGGCCGGGACCCCCAGCGCCTCGGCGGCCTCGCCGCCGTAGGTCTCCGCGGCCGGGTCGTGCTCGTACGCGTGCACGGTGAACGCCACCCGGGCGGCGTCCAGGGCCACCGTCGCGGGTGTGCCCTGGCCGCCCTTCTTCGCCTTCTTCGCCATCGGTTCTGTTCTCCCCTCCAGGGACGCGGGTGCGGCCGGACCGTCGGCCGGTCCCTCGGCCGGACCCTCAGTTGGGACTGAACGCCTGCCGGGTCAGGTCGACCGCGGGCAGCGAGGGCAGCTGGGTGAGCAGCGCGGTCTCGCGGCGCAGCAGCTCCAGCTCCAGCGAGAGCCGGCCCGCGGTGTCGGGGCAGGCCAGCAGCAGCTGCTTGACCTGCGCGGGCAGGACGGCGGCCGCCGCGACCAGGTACGAGAGCACCTGCGGGTCGCCCGGCAGGTCCTGCTCGCCGGCCAGACTGGCCTCGCGGGCGCCGGCCAGCCGCTTCTGGTAGGCGCGGAAGGCCCGCACCACGCCGGCCGCGAGCGCACCGGCGCCTTCGCCGGGCTGCTCGGCGAGGGGTTCGGTCTCGGCGGTCAGGTACGGACCGCTCGCGTCGACCGACGTCAGCCGGAACCGGGTGGTGCCGGTGACCAACAGCTCGTACCGGCCGCCGGGCTGCTCGCGCAGCGAACTGATGTCGGCGACGCAGCCGGTGTCGTGGATCGCCTCCAGCGGGTCCCCGGTGACGGTGCCCAGGCCGTCGAGCGGTCCGGCGGGTTCGTCGCTCTCGCGGACCGGGGCCACCTCGCGGCCGTCCCGGATCGCGACGATGCCGAAGCGGCGCGGCCGGTCCTCGGGCTGCTCCTGGAGGTCGGCGACGAGTCGGCGGTAGCGGTCCTCGAAGACGTGCAGGGGCAGCACCAGCCCCGGATAGAGGACCGTGTTGAGCGGGAAGAGCGGCAGCCGTTCAGTCACGGCGCACAGCGTAGTTGCCGCGCCGCCGGTCCCGCCCCGCCGTTTGTGCGACGGGCCGCCCGAGTCGGCCGTCCGTGGCCGTCCGTCACCGCCCGGCCACCCTCTGCTTCCGCCACTCCTGCGCCGGGCGGCGGTCAGCCGCGCTGGAGCAGGCGGGTCGCGGCGGTCACGACGGTGGTGGCGAGGACCCACCCGGTGATCACCAGGGCGGCGGCCACCCACTGCCCGTGCTGGTCGGGGTTCCAGCCGCTCTGCCCGAGGTCGACCACCGGGATCACCTTGCTGAGCGCGTACAGCGGCGCGTTCCAGGCGGGGACCTCGTCGGCCTTCAGCGGCGGCGGCGGGTGCTCGGCGAAGTACCCGGTGCCCAGGCCCCAGGCCATGACCAGCCACAGCGCGGCCCGCCCGGGCCGGTAGCCGTAGCCGACGGTGAAGTCCTGCAGCAGGCCCCAGAGCCGTCCCGGCAGCGGCAGGGCGGCCCGGCGGCGGCGCTGCTTGGCGTACTGCACCTCGCGGGCGTCCTCGTCCCGGCCGTCCCGCCGCAGCGCGGCGGCCAGCTGCTCGTACGGCTCCGGCCGGTACTCGGCGAGCGCGCCCTCCAGCCAGGCGATCCGTTCCTGGACGGTGAACGGCCGGTCGGGGCGGAGCGACTCGTAGGTGAAGCCGGTCAGGCCGACCAGGCCGTTGCGCGGCCAGCTCTGCGGGGTGTCGACCAGGTTGCCGACCCGGGCGCGGGAGAGCGAGACCTTGCCGCCGGGCGGGGTGGGGCAGGTGATCCGCAGCTCGGGGGTCTGGATCCGGCGCAACGAGAGTTCCTGCAGCGGGGAGAGGTGGAACTCGGCGTTGGTGATCAGGCAGGCGTTCTCGAACCGGCCGTCGACCAGCCGGACGCCGCCGTGGGCCCGCAGCGGGGTGCTGGGGGTGCCGGGCGGGATCGGGGCGCCGTAGCCGTCGCCGTAGATGGTGCGGGAGTCGGCCCAGCCGCCGTCGAGGGAGCCGCCGAGGTAGAGGGTGTGGCCGACGGTGATGTGGGCCAGGTTGAGGCAGTTGCGGTCGTCGGCGGCGGCGTGCAGCTGGGCGCCGCGCAGCGAGAGCCGGCCGCCGATCCGCGCCGAGCGCAGGCTGACCTCGCCGTGCGAGGTGAGCCGGTCGGCCTCCAGGTCCTGGCTGACCGTGAGGCCCTCGGCGGAGACCGCGCGGCCGTGCCGGTCGGACCCGATGACGGCCTGGTTGAGCAGCAGATCGGTGCCGATCTTGGCGTCGGTGAGCCGGATGCCCTGCGGGAGGTGGCAGCGGGCCAGGTGCAGGTCGCCCTCGGTGGCCAGCCGGGACGCCTCGAGCCGGGGTATCAGGCAGTTGATCATCCGGACGGTGCCGGCCCGTGCCTCGGAGATCAGCACCTTCCGTTCGAACCGGCAGTGGTGCAGCTCGATGTAGTGGCCGATGTCGGCCCCGGCGAGCACCAGCGGCCCGGTGATCAGTGCGCCGCTGAGCTTGAGCGAGGCGACCCGCCCGGGCGCGGGGGCCGGTCCGGCCAGCAGCAGCCGGGCGATCACCTCCGAGCGGACGGTGCGTTCCGGCCCCCAGACGGCGGGTCCGGCGGCGTCGTCGACGGTGTCGTCGCCGACCCGCAGATCGTGCACGCTGCCCTGCCGGAAGGCCTGCCAGAGCCGCTGCTCGGTCACGGTCCAGTTGGCCGGTGCCTGGTCCACGCGCTCTCCCCCCGAAGATCTTCAGCTGTCTCGGCTTTCGTATCACGGACTGAAATGCCGGGCCGCCTGTTTCGGCCACTCCCTACACTTGGGCCTGTGATCTCTCGAATCGACCTGCGCGGCTCCTCCTCGGACCCGCGCGACGTGCTGCCCCGTGCCGAGTTCGACGTGGAAGCCGCCCTGGAGAAGGTGCGGCCGATCTGCGAGGACGTACGCCATCGCGGGGTCGCGGCGCTGATCGAGATCACCGAGCGGTTCGACGGCGTGAAGCTGGAGACCACCCGGGTCCCGCAGGACCGGATCGACGCCGCGCTGGAGGGGCTGGACCCGAAGGTCCGGGCCGCGCTGGAGGAGTCGATCCGCCGCGCCCGGCTGGTCCACCGCGAGCAGCGCCGCACCGACCACACCACCGAGGTGGTGCCGGGCGGCACCGTCTCCGAGCGCTGGGTGCCGGTCGACCGGGTCGGCCTGTACGTGCCCGGCGGCCTGGCCGTCTACCCGTCCTCCGTGGTGATGAACGTGGTGCCGGCCCAGGAGGCCGGGGTGGCGGGCATCGCCGTCACCTCGCCGCCGCAGAAGGCCTTCGGCGGTTCCGTGCACCCGACCATCCTGGCCGCCTGCGCGCTGCTCGGCGTCACCGAGGTGTACGCGGCCGGCGGGGCGCAGGCCATCGCGATGTTCGCCTACGGCACCGAGGAGTGCCCGCCGGTCAACCTGGTCACCGGCCCGGGCAACATCTACGTCGCCGCCGCCAAGCGCCTGCTCAAGGGCCGGATCGGGATCGACGCCGAGGCCGGTCCGACCGAGATCGCCGTCCTGGCCGACGACTCGGCCTCGGCGCGGGAGGTCGCCGCCGACCTGATCAGCCAGGCCGAGCACGACCCGATGGCCGCCTCGGTGCTGGTCACCGACTCGCTCGCACTGGCCGAGGAGGTCGAGGCCGAGCTGAAGACGCAGGTCGCCGCCACCAGGCACCGTGAGCGGGTGACCGAGGCGCTGGCCGGCCGGCAGTCCGGCATCGTGCTGGTGGACGACCTGGAGCAGGGCCTCGCGGTGGTCAACGCCTACGCCGCCGAGCACCTGGAGATCCAGACCCGGGACGCCCGCGCGGTCGCCGCCCGGGTGCGCAACGCCGGCGCGATCTTCATCGGCGCGTACGCCCCGGTCTCGCTCGGCGACTACGCCGCCGGCTCCAACCACGTCCTGCCCACCGGCGGCTGCGCCTGCCACTCCTCCGGGCTGTCGGTGCAGTCCTTCCTGCGCGGCATCCACGTCGTGGACTACTCCCGCGAGGCGCTGGCGGACGTCGCCGCGCACGTGGTCAACCTGGCCGAGGCGGAGGACCTGCCCGGCCACGGTGACGCGATCAAGGCCCGCTTCGACTGGACGGTACCCGGTACGTGAACCTGAACGACCTCCCCATCAGGGACGAGCTGCGCGGCCAGTCCCCGTACGGTGCACCCCAGCTCGACGTGCCCGTCCAGCTCAACACCAACGAGAACCCGTACCCGCTGCCGGAGCCGCTGGTGGCCCGGATCGCGGAGCGGGTCGCCGAGGCCGCCCGCCACCTCAACCGCTACCCCGACCGGGACGCGGTCGAGCTGCGCGAGGGCCTCGCCGCCTACCTGACCACCACCACCGGCTTCGCCCGCACCCGCGAGCAGGTCTGGGCGGCCAACGGCTCCAACGAGGTGCTCCAGCAGCTGCTGCAGACCTTCGGCGGGCCGGGCCGCACCGCACTCGGCTTCGAGCCCTCGTACTCGATGCACGCGCTGATCTCGCGCGGCACCGGCACCGAGTGGATCTCCGGCCCGCGGCGCGACGACTTCACCATCGACCTCGACGCGGCCACCCTGGCCATCGCCGAGCACCGGCCGAACGTGGTCTTCGTCTGCTCGCCGAACAACCCGACCGGCACCGCGGTCGCCGCGGACACCGTGCTCGCGCTGTACGAGGCCGCGCAGGCCGCCGGCCCGAGCCTGGTGATCGTCGACGAGGCGTACGTGGAGTTCTCGCACCGCGCCTCGCTGCTGCCGCTGCTGGCGGGCCGTCCCAACCTGGTGGTCACCCGCACCATGTCCAAGGCGTTCGGCGCGGCCGGCCTGCGGCTCGGCTACCTGGCCGCCGACGCGGCCGTGGTCGACGCCGTGCAGCTGGTCCGGCTGCCCTACCACCTGTCGGCGGTCACCCAGGCCACCGCGCTGGCCTGCCTGGAGCACACCGACACCCTGCTCGGCTACGTCGAGCAGCTGAAGGCCGAGCGCGACCGGCTGGTCGACGCGCTGCGCGGCCTCGGCCTGGAGGTCACCGACTCCGACGCCAACTTCGTCCAGTTCGGCCGCTTCGCCGACACCCACGCGGTCTGGCAGGCGATCCTCGACCGGGGCGTCCTGGTCCGGGACAACGGCGTCCCCGGGTGGCTGCGCGTCACCGCCGGC
>NZ_JAIZ01000694.1:28125-31564 GCF_000710465.2 Kitasatospora sp. MBT63
CGTCCGCTATTCCATCAAGGAGCTGTAACCCGCATGTCCCGTACCGGCCGCGTCGAACGCACCACCAAGGAGACCTCCGTCCTGGTCGAGATCGACCTCGACGGCACCGGGAGGACCGAGATCTCCACGGGCGTCGGGTTCTACGACCACATGCTCGACCAGCTGGGCCGCCACGGACTCTTCGACCTCACCGTGAAGACCGACGGCGACCTGCACATCGACACCCACCACACGATCGAGGACACCGCCCTCGCGCTCGGCGCCGCCTTCAAGCAGGCGCTCGGCGACAAGGTCGGCATCTACCGCTTCGGCAACTGCACCGTGCCGCTGGACGAGTCGCTCGCCCAGGTCACCGTGGACCTCTCCGGCCGCCCCTACCTGGTGCACACCGAGCCGGAGAACATGGCGCCGATGATCGGCAGCTACGACACCACCATGACCCGGCACATACTGGAGTCCTTCGTCGCCCAGGCGCAGGTGGCCCTGCACGTGCACGTCCCGTACGGTCGCAACGCGCACCACATCGTCGAGTGCCAGTTCAAGGCACTCGCGCGTGCTCTGCGCTACGCCTCCGAGCGCGACCCGCGCGCGGCGGGCATCCTCCCCTCGACCAAGGGTGCGCTGTGAGCAAGTCCGCAACACTGCTGATCATCGCCGGGCTCTTCCTGTCCGGCGGCGTGTACTCGTTCTGGAAGCAGAAGCAGTCCAAGAGCCTGATCGCGGTCCTCGCGATCGGTGCCGCGCTGTGCCTGGCCTCCGGCGTGATGCGCCTCTAGGCCAGCGACAAGCCAGCGACGGAAGAGACTAGAGAACCTGATGGCCAAGAACGTCGTCGTCCTCGACTACGGCTCCGGCAACCTGCGTTCCGCCCAGCGCGCCGTCGAGCGCACCGGCGCGGACGTCACCGTGACCTCCGACTTCCAGACCGCCCTCAACGCCGACGGCCTGCTCGTCCCCGGCGTAGGCGCCTTCGAGGCCTGCATGCGCGGCCTCAAGGCGGTCCGCGGCGATGTGATCATCGGCCGCCGGCTCGCCGGCGGCCGCCCGGTGCTCGGCATCTGCGTCGGCATGCAGATCCTCTTCGAGCGGGGCGTCGAGCACGGCGTGGAGAGCGCCGGCTGCGACGAGTGGCCCGGCACCGTCGAGCCGCTGGACGCGCCGATCGTCCCGCACATGGGCTGGAACACCGTGGACGTCCCCGCGGGCAGCCGGATGTTCGCCGGACTCGACCCCCAGGAACGCTTCTACTTCGTGCACTCCTACGGGGTGCGCACCTGGGAGCTGCAGGTCACCAACGAGTCCATCGCCGCCCCGCTGGTCAGCTGGACCACCCACGGGCAGCCGTTCGTCGCGGCGGTGGAGAACGGACCGCTGTGGGCCACCCAGTTCCACCCCGAGAAGTCCGGCGACGCCGGCGCCGCCCTGCTGACCAACTGGGTCAACACCCTCTGAGCCAGGAGCCTTTCCACCGATGAGCCGCCTCGAACTCCTCCCCGCCGTCGACGTCCGCGACGGCCAGGCCGTGCGCCTGGTCAAGGGCGCCTCCGGCACCGAGACCTCCTTCGGCGAGCCGCTCGCCGCCGCGCTCGCCTGGCAGCACGCCGGCGCCGAGTGGCTGCACCTGGTCGACCTGGACGCCGCCTTCGGCACCGGCTCCAACCGCGAGCTGCTGGCCGAGGTCACCGGCCGCCTCGACATCAAGGTCGAGCTCTCCGGCGGGATCCGCGACGACGCCTCGCTGGCCGCCGCCCTCGCCACCGGCTGCACCCGGGTCAACCTCGGCACCGCCGCCCTGGAGACCCCGGAGTGGGTCGCCAAGGTGATCGCCGAGCACGGGGACAAGATCGCGGTCGGCCTGGACGTGGTCGGCACCACCCTGCGCGGCCGCGGCTGGACCCGCGACGGCGGCGACCTCTACGAGGTGCTCGCCCGGCTCGACTCCGAGGGCTGCGCCCGCTACGTGGTCACCGACGTCAACCGCGACGGCACCCTGACCGGCCCCAACCTGGAGCTGCTGCGCAACGTCTGCGCCGCGACCGACCGGCCCGTGGTCGCCTCCGGCGGGGTCTCCTCGCTGGACGACCTGCGGGCCATCGCCACCCTGGTGCCCGAAGGTGTCGAGGGTTCGATTGTGGGCAAGGCCCTCTACGAGCAGAAGTTCACCCTCGAAGAGGCCCTGGAGGCTGTGTCCCGATGACCGATACCCCGGCCGCGCCGCGTTCGCACCGAGTCTCCGGCTTCTCTCCCTGGGAGGAGCAGTTCGGATTCTCCCGGGCTGTCGCGGTCGGGGACACCGTCCTCGTCGCCGGGACCACCGCCTTCGAGAACGGCATGGTCCACCACGAGGGCGACCCGTACAACCAGACCCTGGCCGCCTTCGAGGTGGCGTTCAAGGCGCTCGCGGAGTACGGGCTTTCGGCCGCCGACGTGGTCCGCACCCGGATGTACCTGACCCACGTCCGGGACTGCGACGAGGCCGGCCGCGCACACAAGCAGCTGTTCGACACGGTCCGCCCGGTCGCCACCATGGTCGTGGTCGAGGGCCTGATCGACTCCCGGATGATGGTCGAGGTCGAGATCGAGGCCTACCGTCCCGGGCTGGCAACCTCCTTGGAAGGCACGCAGTGACCCTCGCCGTACGAGTCATCCCCTGTCTGGACGTCGACGCCGGACGGGTCGTCAAGGGCGTCAACTTCCAGAACCTGCGCGACGCCGGCGACCCGGTCGAACTCGCCAAGCTCTACGACGCCCAGGGCGCCGACGAGTTGACCTTCCTGGACATCACCGCCTCCTCCGGCGACCGGGCCACCACCTACGACGTGGTCCGCCGCACCGCCGAGCAGGTCTTCATCCCGCTCACCGTCGGCGGCGGCGTACGGACCACCGACGACGTCGACAAGCTGCTGCGGGCCGGCGCCGACAAGGTCGGCGTCAACACCGCCGCGATCAGCCGGCCCGAGCTGATCCGGGAGATCGCCGAGCGGTTCGGCCGGCAGGTGCTGGTGCTGTCGGTGGACGCCCGCCGCTGCCCCGAGGGCACGGTGACCCCCTCCGGCTTCGAGGTGACCACCCACGGCGGACGCCGGGGCACCGGCCTGGACGCGATCGAGTGGGCGGTGCGCGCGGCCGAGCTGGGCGCGGGCGAGATCCTGCTCAACTCGATGGACGCGGACGGCACCAAGGACGGCTACGACCTGGAACTGATCCGGGCCGCCCGCAAGGCCGTCTCGATCCCGGTGATCGCCTCCGGCGGCGCCGGCAAGCTCGCCGACTTCGCCCCGGCCGTCGACGCCGGCGCGGACGCGGTGCTCGCCGCCAGCGTCTTCCACTTCGGCGACCTGACGATCGGCGAGGTCAAGCAGTCCCTCCGCGAAACGGGCCACCCCGTCCGCTGACCCGCCCCGGGGCCGGGCCGCCCCCTCTGGGGGCACGCCCCCAG
>NZ_JAIZ01000695.1 GCF_000710465.2 Kitasatospora sp. MBT63
TGAGGTCCTTGTGCAGGGGGTTCCCGGAGACGTCCAGCTGCCGGTCGGCGGCGAACGGTGCGCCGGGGTACTGGGCGCTGGTGGGCTGCATGTCGGTGCCGGTCGCCGTGCCGCCGTGGCCGTGGACGGGGACGCTCTTGACGTCGCCGGAGGTGCTCTCGGAAACCCGGCCGAGGCCGTCGTAGGCACTGCTCGAGGCTGCGGGTGCGGGCAGGGTGGTGTCGGCGAAGACGCTGCTCGATGCGACGGGGCGTCCGGCGAGGT
>NZ_JAIZ01000696.1 GCF_000710465.2 Kitasatospora sp. MBT63
CGATCGCCTCGATCATGTCGCTGATGGTGCCCAGCCCCTCCGGCGAGAGGCTCCTCGCCCGGAGCGCGACCTCGCGTACGCCGGCGTCCCGCAGCGCCCCGAGCAGCGCCAGCTCGTCGGCGAGTTCGGCGCCCCGCTCGTCCTCGAAGAAGTACCCGGGCGGTACCTGGAAGAAGTGCGCCAGGGCTTCGAGGTGACGCTTGGTCGGGTTGCCGCGCCGCCCGGTGCGCAGCTGCCAGACGTAGGTGGCCGAGAAGCTCTCCCCGGTCGCCTCCCGGCACGCCCGTGCGACCTCCTCGTTGCCGTACGGCTCGCCACCCGGCCGGAGGACCGTCCGGAAGAGCCGCTCGATGCGGTCCGCGAGGGTGTCCGGTGCGCCTGGCCCGTCTGCCGTCACTGGGCGCCTCTCCGTTCGTCGGTCTGCCGGACACCATCACGCTCATCCATCT
>NZ_JAIZ01000697.1 GCF_000710465.2 Kitasatospora sp. MBT63
CCCCTGATCAGGAGTGTCCGTCAAAGCGGATCAAGCCCAGCCACCGTCAGACGCCGGCGCGTCTTCCGACACCCTTGCTGCAGTCCCCAGCGGCTCACGTCAGCAGCAAAGCCATCCTCACCCTGGAGAGGCAACGCTGAAAGCGCTCAATGGTATGGATAGTAAGGCCGGACGACAGCCGACTGAACTTATCCCAAAAGCCGCACACTTGATCCACTGCGTCGGGCCAGAAATTCTGCCACGTCGGCTCACCCGAGCTACATTAGGCCCACTCGCTTGCCCCAATTCGAACTGTCCTGGGCAACTGGATCCGGGAGCGGAGCACGCCGAAGATGCGGCACAGCAACGTGACCGAGTGGGTGGCCTTCTCCGCCGCGATGAACCGGTGGACCTCGCTCACCGGTCGCTCTCCCGCGCGAAGAAGACCGGCTTTTTTCAGGACCTCGATGGTCTTCTGCTGTTCGAGGTTCTGCCGGCGCAGGCGACGGAGCTCCTCGTGCTCGGCGCCGGGGAGCCAGGTGAGCAACAAGCAGGGAAAGCGGTACTCGGAGGAGTTCAAGCGGGATGCCGTGGCGTTGGCCCGGTCCTCCAGAGCCCGGATTGCCTTCACCGCGGTCAACCCTGTCCTGCTCGACCCAGCTCCGCAGGCCCTCGGGACCCACCCCAGGTCGCGGGCCACCTCGGTGACCGTCTACTTCCTCTGGAACCTCACGTCCCAGTCTCCAGGTGTCCAAGTCCAGGGGGAAGCTTCAGCCCAGGTCGTTGCGCATTCGGGCATGGTCGGCCAGGCGGCGACGAGCTCACACCCGGAACCCCTGGGCTTCCCTGATCCTACGAATGATCA
>NZ_JAIZ01000698.1 GCF_000710465.2 Kitasatospora sp. MBT63
CCGTCCCGCCGCTTGAGCGCGGCGGCGGCCGCGGCGCCGGTCTGCGGCACCGGCACGCCCTGCGAGCTGACGTGCGCGGGGGTGAAGTGCTCGCCGACCACGTGCCCGTCGGCGCGCACGGTGAGCGTGGTGACGCCGGTCTCGTCGGAGTCGGCGTAGCTGGACGTGCCGTACCAGAGGAAGTTCCCGAAGCCGTACGCCACGTAGGTGTCGCCCAGCAGGCCGGCCCCGAGCATGGTGTGCGCGTGGGTGCCGACCACGGCGGTGGCGCCGGCGGCGGCCAGCTTCTTGGCGAGCGCGGTCTGCTCGGCCGTCGGGCAGGCCTTGCCCTCCTCGCCCCAGTGCAGGTAGACCAGCACCACCGGGGTGCGGGTCTTCGCCTGCTGGACGGCCTTGACCAGCGCCGCCGGGTCCAGCGCGGAGGCGATGCCGGGCTTGGCCGGCCCGGCCCGCCACTTCTGGTTGGTGAGGTCGACCACCTGACTGGCCGCCAGCACGGCCACCTCGGTGCCCTTCACGGTGGCCAGGTGCGGCGCGTACGCCTCCTCGGCGGTCCGGCCGATGCCGATCACCGGGATGGGCGAGGCCGCCTTTGCGGCGAGGGTGTCCGCGAGGCCGTCCGGGCCGAAGTCGACGGCGTGGTTGTTGGCCAGCGAGACCACGTCGACGCCGGAGGCCTGGAGGACGGACAGCGCCTTGGGGGCGGTCCGGAAGGTGTACGTCTTGGGCTCCGGCGCGCCGCGTTCGGTGATCGCCGTCTCCAGGTTGAGCACCGACAGATCGGCGTCGGCCAGCGTCTTCGAGATGGCCCCGAGCGCCTGTTCCGGCGGTTTCACGGTGAGTCTGGCCTCGGTGCGGCCCTCGAAGTGGACATCGCCGGCGAACGCCACGGTGAAGGTGGCGGCCGGGTCCGCCGGCGGTGCGGCGGCGGTGCCGGCCGGCGTCCCCGCGGCCGCGGTCCCGCTCGCGGAGGCCCCGC
>NZ_JAIZ01000699.1 GCF_000710465.2 Kitasatospora sp. MBT63
GTCGGCGGGTCGCGGGGGGGGGGGTGGGTGGGGGCCACGCGACGGCCGTGCTGCTTGCTGAAAGATCGATGAAACTTTCAGGAAACTTGCAGTGCGCTGAGAACATATGACCGGGTCGTGGGTGCGTCAAGACCGGTGACGACTACAGTTCGAACTCGCCGGAGACCGGGTGATACCTCCGCCCCCGCCACCACGTCAGTACGGCTGACGGCAACCAGCACCAGGCACCTCGGGGGACTTCCGGATGGACGACGCGGCACTCGAGTTCGAGGAGTTCGCGGGCACCCGGGCCCGCCGCCTGTTCCAGGTCGCCTACCTGATGTGCGGCGACTGGCACCAGGCGCAGGACCTCGTCCAGACCACGCTCGCCAAGATGTTCTCGATCTGGGGACGGCTGCGGCGCGGCCGTGACGAGCCCGGCCTCGACGCGTACGCCCGCAAGGTGATGCTGCGGTACTACCTCTCGCACCGCAGGCTGCGGAAGTCCACCGAGGTGGTGCTCGCCGAGCTGCCGGACTCCCCCGGCGGCGCCGTCACCCCGGACCTGCGGCTCGCGCTCACCGAGGCGCTGCGGCTGCTGCCGCCCCGCAACCGTGCCGTCGTCGTGCTGCGCTACCTGGAGGACCGTTCGATCGAGGAGGTCGCCGATCTGCTCGACCTCTCCCCGGCGGCCGTGAAGAGTCTCAACACCCGTTCGCTGGCCAAGCTCCGGGGCATCCTGGGCGAGGACCGCGAGCTGATGTTCCTCGCCTGACCGCGCTCCCCCGCACCCCGCTTCCCCC
>NZ_JAIZ01000700.1:0-9597 GCF_000710465.2 Kitasatospora sp. MBT63
CCCACCCATCGCAGGAGAAGCCCGTGAGGCTCACTTCAGCACGCCCCGACGGCCGGACCGGCCCCGGCCGGCGCGGCTCGGCCGGACTGCTCGGCCTGGCCCTGCTCTCCGGTGCGGTGCTCGCCCTTCCGAGCACCGCCGCACACGCCGCCGACACCCTGATCTCCCAGGGCAAGGCGGTCACCGCCTCCTCCACCGAGAACGGCGGCACCGGCGCCGCGCTCGCCGTCGACGGCTCCACCGGCACCCGCTGGTCCTCCGCCGCGAGCGACCAACAGTGGCTCCAGGTCGACCTCGGCGCCACCGCCACCATCGGCAAGGTGGTGCTCAACTGGGAAGCGGCGTACGGCAAGGCGTACCAGATCCAGACCTCCGCCGACGGCACCACCTGGACCACCGTCTACGCCACCACCACCGGCACCGGAGGCACCGAGACCCTCACGGTCTCCGGCTCCGGCCGGTACGTGCGGATGAACGGCATCACCCGGGGCACCGGCTACGGCTACTCGCTCTGGGAGTTCCAGGTCTTCGGCTCCTTCACCGGCACCACCCCGGGCGGCTGCGGCACCGCCAACGCCGCCCAGGGCCGGCCCGCCACCGCCTCCTCCACCGAGAACGGCGGCACCGGCGCCGCGCTCGCCGTCGACGGCTCCACCGGCACCCGCTGGTCCTCCGCCGCGAGCGACCCGCAGTGGCTCCAGGTCGACCTGGGCTCCACCCAGCAGATCTGCCAGGTGGTGCTCAACTGGGAGACCGCGTACGGGAAGGCGTACCAGCTGCAGACCTCCGACAACGGCACCAACTGGACCACCGTCTACTCCACCACCACCGGCACCGGCGGCACCGAGACCCTCTCCGTCTCCGGCTCCGGCCGGTACCTGCGGATGAACGGCACCGCCCGGGGCACCGCCTGGGGCTACTCGCTGTGGGAGCTGGCCGTGCACACCGGCAGCGGCGGCCCGAGCGTGCCGCCGGTCCAGGGCGGCGGCGACCTCGGGCCGAACGTGCTGGTTTTCGACCCGGCCACGCCCGGCATCCAGGCCAAGGTGGACGAGGTCTTCGCCAAGCAGGAGTCCAACCAGTTCGGCAGCGACCGCTACGCACTGCTGTTCAAGCCCGGCACGTACAGCAACATCAACGCCCAGATCGGCTTCTACACCTCGATCGCGGGCCTCGGGCTCAGCCCCGACGACACCGTGTTCAACGGCGACGTCACCGTGGACGCGGGCTGGTTCGGCGGCAACGCCACCCAGAACTTCTGGCGCTCGGCGGAGAACCTCTCACTGAAGCCGGTCAGCGGCACCGATCGCTGGGCGGTCTCGCAGGCCGCGCCGTTCCGCCGGATGCACGTCCAGGGCGGCCTCAACCTCGCCCCCAACGGCTACGGCTGGGCCAGTGGCGGCTACATCGCCGACTCGAAGATCGACGGCACCGTCGGCAACTACTCGCAGCAGCAGTGGTACACCCGCGACAGCGCGATCGGCGGCTTCACCAACGGCGTCTGGAACCAGACCTTCTCCGGCGTCCAGGGCGCCCCCGCGCAGGGCTTCCCCAACCCGCCGTACACCACGCTCGCCACCACCCCGGTCTCCCGGGAGAAGCCGTTCCTCTACCTGGACGGCAACGACTACAAGGTCTTCGTGCCCGGCAAGCGCACCAACGCCACCGGCGTCTCCTGGGCGAACGGCCCGGGCGCCGGCACCTCGCTGCCGCTGAGCCAGTTCTACGTGGTCAAGCCCGGCGCCACCGCGGCCACCATCGACCAGGCGCTGGCCCAGGGCCTCAACCTGCTGTTCACCCCAGGCGTCTACCACGTCGACCGGACCATCGAGGTCACCCGGCCCGGCACCGTGGTGCTGGGCCTGGGCCTGGCCACCGTGGTGCCGGACAACGGCGTGGTCGCGATGCGCACCGCCGACGTGGACGGCATCCGGCTGGCCGGTCTGCTGTTCGACGCCGGCACCGTCAACTCCCCCGCGCTGCTCCAGGTCGGCCCGGACGGCGCCACCGCGGACCACGCGGCGGACCCGACCACCGTGCAGGACGTCTTCGCCCGCATCGGCGGCGCCGGCCCCGGCTCGGCCACCACCGCCATGGTGGTCAACGCCAACAGCACCATCGTCGACCACACCTGGCTGTGGCGCGCCGACCACGGCGCCGGAGTCGGCTGGACGGCCAACCCGTCCGACTACGGCATGGTGGTGCGCGGCAACGACGTGCTGGCCACCGGCCTGTTCGTGGAGCACTTCAAGAAGTACGACGTGGAGTGGTCCGGCGAGCGCGGCCGGACGATCTTCTACCAGAACGAGATCGCCTACGACGCCCCCGACCAGGCCGCCGTCCAGAACGGCGCCACCAAGGGCTTCGCGGCCTACAAGGTGGACGACAACGTCACCGTCCACGAGGGCTGGGGCCTCGGCTCGTACTGCTACTTCAACGTCGACCCGACCATCCGGATGGACCACGGCTTCGAGGCCCCGAACCGGCCGGGCGTGAAGTTCCACGACATCCTGGTCAACTCGCTCGGCGGGAAAGGCCAGTTCGACCACGTGATCAACGACGTCGGCGCGGCCACCTCGGGCACCTCGACCACCCCGTCCAACGTGGTCTCCTACCCGTGAGCCTTCCCGGCCACGGCTGACGCCCCCGAGCAGGTCCGCTTCGACGAGCGATCCCCCTGAACGCGCGCTCCACCCGCGGGGCCGGTCCTGACAGGCCCCGCGGGTGGAGCGCTCTCCCGGCCCGCCTGACGGCGTGTCGCCCAAGTGCTATAACAACGCGTATGACTGACGCCCTCCAGCGCACGGCAGCCCGCCCGGCCACCCTGGAGGACGTCGCACGGGTGGCCGGGGTGTCCCGCTCCACCGTCTCCAGGGTGGTCAACGGCGTGCGCAACGTCGACCCCGCCATCCAGGAGACCGTCCGCCGGGCGGTCACCGCCACCGGGTACGTCCCGAACGGCGCCGCCCGCTCGCTGGTCACCCGGCGGGCCGACACCGTCGCGCTGATCGTCTCCGGGGCCGGGCGGACCGGCGGCGACGGGATGCTGTTCACCGACCCGTTCTTCGGCCGGGTGGTCGGCGGGGTGCTCGGCGGACTCCGCCCGCTCGGCATGCACCCGGTCCTGATGCTCGCCGACGACCCCGCCTCCCGCGAACAGGCCGTCGGCTACCTGCGGCGCGGTAGCGCCGACGGCGCCCTGCTGGTCTCCACCCACGCCGGCGACCCGCTGCCCGCCCGGCTCGCCGAGGCCGGACTGCCGACCGTGCTGTTCGGCCGGCCCGCCACCCCGCTGCCGCTCAGCTACGTCGACCTCGCCAACCACGACGGCGCCCGGCTGGCCGCCGACCACCTCGCCGCCCGCGGCTGCCGGCGGGTGGTCACCGTCACCGGGCCCGCCGCCCTGCCCGCCGGACAGGACCGGCAGGCCGGCTTCCGCGAGGCGATGGCCCGGCACGGCCGGCCCTGGGCCCCCGAGGCGGCCGGTGACTTCACGCTGGCCGGCGGCGCCGCCGCGATGACCCGGCTGCTCACCGAACACCCGGACCTGGACGGGGTGTTCGCGGCCAACGACCTGATGGCCCAGGGCGTGCTCGCGGTCCTGCGCGAGCACGGCCGCCGGGTGCCCGACGACGTCGCCGTGGTCGGCTTCGACGACAGCAGCGCCGCCACGACCGCCCACCCCCGGCTCACCACGGTCCGCCAGCCGGTCGAGGAGATGGCCCAGCGGATGACCGCCCTGCTGCTCGACCGGATCGAACACCCCGGCGAGGGTCCCGTCTCCGTCCTGTTCGAACCCCGCCTGGTCGTCCGCGAGTCCGCCTGACCGCCGCCCGACCGCCGTCAGGCCCCGGCCGCGCACCAGCTGAGCAGCCGCGACAGCGCCCGTTCCCGGTCCTCCCCCGCCTCCTCGCGCGCCGCCCGCTCGGCCGAGAACTCGCCGATCAGGTCGTGGAACCCGTACGAGTCCGGCCGTGGGCGCTGTAGCAGTTGGGCGTCGACCAGGACGTCCAACAGATCGGCGGCACGGTCCGGCTCCTCGTCCAGCAGCGCGGAGGCCGCCCGCAGTGACAGCGGGCGGTCCGGTCTCAGTCCGAGCAGCCGGAACGCCCTGGCCGCCTCCCGTTCCAGCGGGTTCGAGCTGGTGCGCAGGGCGTCGTAGCTGGTCGAGAAGGACTCCCGGACGGCGAGGTGGTCCACGGCGAGGAGGTCGAGACGGGCTTCGGCCCGGGACAGCCGTCGCGCCAGGGTGCCCAGCGCGGCGGCGGGCCGCCCGGCCAGCCGGGCGGCGGCGATCCGGACGGCCAGGGGCAGCCCGGCGCAGGCGTCCAGGATCCGGTCGGCCGAGCGGCGGTCGGCGGCGATCAGCTCGGCGCCGCACACCGCGGCCAGCAACTCGTACTGCTCGGAGCGGGTCAGCGGGCCGAGCGTGATCCGGGCCGCGCCGGGGAGGGCGGCGAGCGGCCTGCGGCTGGTGACGATGACGGCCGAACCGCCGGTGCCCGGTACCAGTGGGGCCACCTGTCGGGCGTCGCGGGCGTCGTCGAGGACGATCAGCACCCGGCGGTCGGCGAGCAGGGCCCGGTAGCGGGCCACCCGGTCGTCGGCGTGCCGGGGGACGTCCCGGTCCGGCAGCCCGAGGTCGGTGAGGAGGCGGGCGAGCAGGTCGAAGGGGTTGCGGGCGGGGCCCGGCCCCAGGCCCCGCAGGTCGGCATGGAGCCGGCCGTCCGGGAACTGCGACCGCAGGCCGTGCGCAGCGTGCACCGCCAGGGCGGTCTTGCCGATGCCGGCCATGCCGGAGACCACCAGCACCTTCGGTGGCGCGGGGTCGCCCGCTGCGCCCAGCTGCCGCTGCAGGGCGTCCAGTTCGGCTCCGCGTCCGGTGAAGTCCGGCAGGTCCCGCGGGAGCTGCGACCTCGTCCGGACCGGGCCCGGCACGGGCCGCGCGACGGTGGGAGGCCCGGCGGTAGGTGGCCCGGCGACCGGTTGGGCAGGGGCCGGCGGGGCGCCCAGCACCTCGCGGTGCGCCTGCCGGACGGCGGGGCCGGGTTCGATGCCCAGCTCGTCGACCAAGGTCCGGCGCAGCCGCTGGTGGACCGCGAGCGCCTCCGCGGTCCGGCCCGACCGGTGCAGGACGAGCATCAGCTGCCGGTGGAACGCCTCTTTCAGCGGGTTCTCGGCGACCAGCGTCGCGAGGTCGGCGGCGAGTCCGTCCGTCCGGCCCAGCTGCAACTGGTCCTCGTAGTGCCACTCGAGGGCCTGCAGATGCTGCTCCACCAGACCGGCGACCTCGGGCCGGTCCGCGAGAGCGGGCAGGTCGGCGAGGGGCCGGCCGCGCCACCGGGCGAGTGCGGCGGCGGTCTCGCTGCGGGCGGTGGGCCGGTCCCGCTCGGACCGGGCCGCGCGGGCCCGCCGGAGGTGGGAGACGAAGGCGTCGGCGTCCAGCTCCCCGTCCAGGACCTCGATCAGGTAGCCGGACGGGACGGCCCGCACCCGGCCGCCGCCCTGCGGTCCGAGCGCCTGGCGCAGCCGCGCCGCGTGGTTGTGCAGGGCGGAGCGCGCCGTCCTGGGCGGCCCGCCGCACCACAGCGTGCGCCGCAGCTGCTCGGCCGACACCACGTGGTTGCCGTGCAGCAGCAGCGCGGCGAGCAGCAGCCGGACCTTCTCCCCCGTCACCGGCCGCGGCCCGTGATCGTCGTGCACCGTCAATGGTCCGAGCACGCCGAAGCGCATCCCCATGCCCCGCCCCCGTATTCGACGATCCATCACATGTGATGAACCGCAAGTGAGTTGGATGTTAGCCGTTCGTTGGCGGACGGAGGAACGATGTTTTCCTCCGTCCGGCCCGGCACTCCTCCGGGTCCTCCACGAAAGGCATGACGATGCGCATTCGCCCGGTTCTGGCGGTCTCGGCCGGCCTCGCCGCGCTCACCCTCGCCCTGGCACCCGCCGCCTCGGCGCGCGGCAACTACCTTCCGTACGCGTCCAAGACCAAGCTGTCCAACGGCAACCTCTTCACCGAGATCACACCGCAGTACGACGGGACCGGCTACTGGCGGATGGACGAGTGGTACGAGAAGACCGGCGGCGGGACCATCACCCAGCAGCTCGGCTTCAACTACCACGGCTACAGCTACGCGAAGGGCTGGATCACCCAGACCTCCGGCACCTCGCGGATGCAGAACTTCACCGATCTGGGCTTCACCGACTGTTCCGACGTGGTCGGCTGGATGCAGGTGGACGGCCAGGGCACCTTCTACAACGCCCCGGTCGGCATCTGCTGACACTCCCCGGCCGGGCCTGCCTGCGGGGCGGGCCCGGCCCGCCGGCCCGACCAGTGCCTCCCGACCCAGGAACACCCGCCTCATGATCGAAGCAGCCCTCCGCGGCAACCACTCCATCCTCGTGCTCTGCGCTGTCCTGTCCGTGCTGGCCGGCGCGCCGGTGTGGTTCGCCGCCCGCCGGTACCGGCTGCCGGTGGTGGCGGCGCTCGGTGCCACCGTCTCGCTCTCCCTGGTGCTGGCCGCCACGCTCTGCCCCTTGAGCCCGCAGGCCCCGGCCTCGATGGCGTGCACGGTGCAACGGGACGTCGTCGGGGCACTGCTGGCCGACCAAGGTCTGCTGAACGCGGCCCTGTTCGTACCCGCCGCCCTCTTCCTGACGCTCGCGGTCCGGCGTCCGCTGCCGGTCGCCGCCTCGCTCGCCGTACTGTCCGGGGCCGTCGAGGTCACCCAGGCGCTGGTCTCCGGCATGGGCCGGGCGTGCGACTCGGCGGACCTGGAGGCCAACCTGGCCGGTGCGCTGCTGGGCTGCCTGATCGGCCGGCTGTGGCTCGGGCGCGGCGGTCGTCGGGCGTTCGGCCGGGAGCTGCGGCTCGGTGCACTGGTCGGGGCCGGCGGGGCGGCGGTGCTGGCCGCCGTCGCGGCGCCGGCACTGCTGTTCGTGGTCTCCGACACCAGCGACGGCCACCGGGCGGACCAGGCCCAGACCACGGCCGCGGTCGATGCCGCACACGCCTTCTTCGGCGCCGGCACCTCGCCGGGGCGGGTCCAGTTCACGGCGGGCGGCTTCGGGCAGCCCGGGCGGCTGGAGGTCGCCACTCCGGCGGGCAACCTGGTGCTCGACTGGCCCTCACGTGAGATCACCTCCGGCGTTCTCGGCGCGGTCGCCGAGCAGCCGGGCGGCCACCCGCCGCTGTCGGACCAGGACGCGCTGGCGATCGGTACCGGCTTCGCCCGTGCGCACTTCCCGTGGGCGGTGGCCGACTCGGCCACCGTGGTCTTCCCGGCGGGCGGCCCCGGCAGCCAGGCGAAGCTGGTGCAGTGGCGGTCCCGGGTGGACGGAGTGCTGATGCCGATGCGGCTCGACGTGATCGTCGGCGACGACCGCCGGGTGGTGTCGTTCACTGCCCGCAACGTGCCGCGTCCGGCACTGCCGAAGCCAGCCGTGACGGCCGAGCAGGCCCGGGCGCTGGCCGCCCGCCCCGGGATGACGGTGACCGGTGGCGAGCTGCTGGCGAAGGCGGACCGCTCGGGCGGCTGGCACGTGTGCTGGCTGCTCTCGCTGGCGCCGGCCGGCCTGGCGACGCCCGCGCCGGACGGACCGGGCCGGGCCCTGGTGGTGCTGGACGCGGTGACCGGTGCCCCGTTCACGGACGGGGATCCGGCCGGGCCCGGCCACTGACCCGCCGGGCGGACGGCCGACTGCTCAGGACCGCGGCCGCTCAGGGCCTCAGCCGCTAAGACCCCGGCCGCTCAGGACGCGTCAGCAGCCCGTGCAGCACAGCGTCGTCGTCCGGTTCCAGGGTCGAACCGAGGTGGTGCAACTGGGCCAGCCGCTCGGCGTCGCCGTCGGCGTCGGCCACCAGCCCGGCGGCCCAGCCCCGCCGCCGCTCCGCGTCCGGCCCCACCCTCCCGTCCCCCACCGTCTCGTTGAACAGCGCGTACAGGGCGTACCAGCGGACGTCGGTGTCGGTGTCCCGGCCGAGGGCCAGCAGTGCGTCGACGACGCGTTCCTCGGTCCGGTCCGGGTCCGCGAGGCCGGGCAGCGCCGCGGCGACGGCGAACCGGACCGGCTGCGCGGCGTGGTCCCGGTAGGAGAGCACCAGGTCGAGCGCCTCGCGTGCGCCGTGGTAGCCGATGACGGAGAGCATCAGGTGGGTCACCCAGGGGTCCGGCTCGTCGGCCAGCTCCCGCAGCACCACCGCCACCGTCTCGGCGCCGAACGGGCGTCGCCCGTCCTCGTCCGGCGCCCCGAGCTCCCGCAGGATCCGCGCGCCGAGTTCCCGCTCCTGCGGCTCGTCGTGGCCGAGCAGGGCGGCCGCCCGCTCGAAGACCTCCCGGGTCGGCCGACGGTGCAGCGCAACCAGGTGCGGCACCGGGGCGTCCTCTTCCTCGTCGGCCAGTTCACACCGGGCGGCGGCGAACAGCTCGTCGGTGGTCGGTCCGACCGGATCGATCGTCATACGGGTGCCGTCTCCATGTCCTCGGCCGCACCGGTCGGCGGACCGGCGCCGATCCTAGGGCCACGTCAGGCACCGCGTCAGGCGCCGTGTCGGACAGACCGGCCTCACGCGAACGACCCGGGTGGCCAACGGCGACGGGGCTGACTCCTAGCCATCCCCCAGACTGCGCCCAGCCCGCTCTCAGATCGGCAGCACCGGTCAATTACGATCAGCTGGTGCCAAGCCTCACCGGACTCCCGCTTCAGATCATCGTCGCCCTGCTGGCGGTCGCCGCGTTCGCCGCCACCATGTGGCTGTGGCCCAGACTCGGCGGGAACGGCTGGAAGGCGTGGCTCGGGCGGCTCGGGGCGTTCTTCGGGACCCAGGTCGTGGTACTGGCCGCACTCGGCCTGGTGGCCAACTCGTACTTCGGCTTCTACAGCACCTGGAGCGACCTGCTCGGTCTGGACGGCGCCCCCGGCCAGGTGGTGGACCACCAGCCGGGCGGCAAGGCGATCCGGGTGACCGGCGAGCAGAAGATGTACTCGGCGCAGGGCCCGGCCAAGGAACGCTCCGGGAAGATCGAGAAGATCGACATCCGCGGCGAGGCCTCCGGGCTGAACTCGGACGCCTACGTCTACCTGCCGCCGCAGTACTTCCAGCCGGAGTTCGCCGGCAGCCGGTTCCCGATGGCGCTGGTGCTCTCCGGCTACCCCGGCATCCCGGAGAAGCTGATCAGCCTGCTGAAGTACCCGGAGACCGCACTCAAGGGCATCGAGGCCGGGCAGCTGCCGCCGACCGTGCTGGTGATGATGCGCCCGACCCCGGCGGGCGTCGGCAACCGCGACACCGAGTGCATGGACATCCCGAACGGTCCGCAGGTGGAGACCTTCTTCACCACCGACCTGCCGAAGGCGATGGCCACCGACTACCGGATCTACGACAAGCCGGAGGCGCGGGCGGTGATGGGCGACTCCACCGGCGGGTACTGCGCGCTGAAGTTCGCGCTGCGCAAGCCCGACGCGTACCGCTCGGCGGTGTCGCTGTCCGGCTACTACGAGGCGCCGTCCGACCCCACCACCGGTGACCTGTTCGGCGGCAACGCCGACCTCAAGCGCGAGAACGACCTGCTGTGGCGGCTGGAGAACCGGCCC
>NZ_JAIZ01000700.1:9689-9837 GCF_000710465.2 Kitasatospora sp. MBT63
GGACAACTACCAGGACACCCAGAAGCTGGTGGCCGCCTTCAAGGCCCCCACCCAGCTGTCCACCATCACCCTGAGCACCGGCGGCCACAACTTCCACACCTGGACCCGGGAGATCCCGCCCGCGATGGCCTGGCTGGGCAAGCGGCTG
>NZ_JAIZ01000700.1:9920-12069 GCF_000710465.2 Kitasatospora sp. MBT63
CACCCCACCCCCGTACGGCGCGGCAACCGCGCGGCGACCGCGCCTCCGACCACACCTCCGATCACACCTCCGGCAGCGCTGCGGCCCTGCCCAGGAGGGGCTGCCCCCGACCCTGGCTGAGCCGGACGGGTGACTTCCGGCAGATCACAGGGCGCTCATAGGACGCGTTCACGGACCTCTCAGGCAGGGCCGCGAGCGTATGCCCATGACCACGACCGACTCCGTTCCTCCGACCAGCGAACCGTGGCCCGAGGCTGCGGACCACCCGCCGCCGGTGCCGCCGGCCCGGGCCGCGGTCGACGACCCGTTCCCGCCCGCCACCGCGCCCGCGCCCGGCCCCGAGGGCCCGGGCTCCCGGGGCGGACGGCTGCGCACCCTGCCGGCCCGCGCCTGGCGCGGCCGCCCGGACGACCCCCGCTGGGCCCGCCCCGCGCTGCTCGGCCTGCTCGCCGCCACCGCGGCGCTGTACTTCTGGAACCTCACCGCCTCCGGCTGGGCCAACGCCTTCTACTCGGCCGCGGTCCAGGCCGGCAGCCAGAGCTGGAAGGCCTTCTTCTACGGCTCCTCGGACGCCGCGAACTTCATCACCGTCGACAAGCCCCCGATGTCGCTGTGGCCGATGGCCCTGTCGGTGCGGCTCTTCGGCCTCAGCTCGTGGAGCATCCTCGCCCCGCAGGTGCTGATGGCCGTCGCGACCGTCGGCACGGTGTACGCGGCGGTGCGCCGCCGGTTCTCGCCGCTCGGCGGCCTGGTGGCCGGCGCGACGCTGGCGCTGACCCCGGTGGCGGCGCTGATGTTCCGGTTCAACAACCCGGACGCGCTGCTGGTGCTGCTGATGACGCTGGCCGCGTACGGCCTGCTGCGGGCGACCGAGACGGCGAGCACCCGGTGGCTGCTGTTCACCGGCGTGATGTTCGGCTTCGGCTTCCTCACCAAGACGCTGCAGGCCTTCCTGGTGCTGCCCGGGTTCGCGCTGATCTACCTGGTGATCGCGCCGACCGGGCTGGGGCGCCGGGTCCGCCAACTGCTGCTGGCCGGGCTCGCGCTGGTGGTGTCGGCCGGCTGGTGGGTGGCGATCGTCGAGCTGGTGCCCGCCGCGGCGCGGCCGTACATCGGCGGCTCGCAGGACAACGACTTCCTCTCGGTCACCTTCGGCTACAACGGCTTCGGCCGGATCACCGGCGACGAGACCGGTTCGGTCGGCGGCGGTGGCGGTGGCCGCGGCGGCGGCCCGGGCGGTGGCGGCGGGATGTGGGGCAGCACCGGGATCACCCGGCTGCTCGACGGCGACATCGGCGGCCAGATCGCCTGGCTGATCCCGGCCGCGCTGATCCTGCTGGCGGCCGGCCTGTGGGCCACCCGCCGCTACGGCCGCAGCGACAGCGCCCGCGCCGCGTTCCTGGTCTGGGGCAGCTGGCTGCTGGCGACCGGGCTGACCTTCAGCTTCATGTCCGGCATCTTCCACCAGTACTACACGGTGGCGCTGGTCCCGGCGGTCGCCGCACTGGTCGGCATGGGCGTCGACGGCCTGTGGCGGGCCCGCCGCCGGATGCCGTACGCGGCGCTGCTGGCCGGCGTGGTCGCGGTGACCGCCTGGTGGGCGTACGTACTGCTGGGGCGCAGCGCCGACTTCCTGCCGTGGCTGCGCTGGACGGTCCTGGTGGGCGGGCTGGCGGCGGCCGTGGTGCTGCTCGCGGCGGGCCGGATGACCGGCCGGACCGGCGCCCGGGTCGGGGCGGTGGCGGGGCTGGCCGCGCTGGCGGCCGCGCTCGGCGGCCCGGCCGCGTACGCGGTGGACACGGTCTCCACCGGGCACTCGGGCTCGATCGTGACGGCCGGGCCGCGAGTGCAGAGCGCCAACGGCTTCGGCGGTCCGGGCGGCGGGGGTCCGGGCGGCGGCCGGATGGGCTTCCCGGGCGGCGGGTTCCCGGGCGGCGCCTTCCCCGGTGGCGGCACAGCCCCGGGCGGTACCGGCCAGGCCGGCGGCACCGGGCAGACCGGCGGCTTCCCGGGCGGTGGGTTCCCGGGTGGCGGGTTCGCGGGTGGCGGGTTCCCCGGCCAGACGCCGGGCGGTACGGGTACGGGTACGGGTACGGGTACGGGTACGGGTGGCACCGGTACCCGTGGCGGGGAGGGCTTCCGCGGCGGG
>NZ_JAIZ01000700.1:12173-12648 GCF_000710465.2 Kitasatospora sp. MBT63
GAACGGTGCCCAGGTCAGCAGCGAGGTCGCCGCGCTGCTGAAGCAGGATGCCGGTTTGTACACCTGGGTGGCCGCCGCAGTCGGTTCGCAGAACCAGGCCAGCTACCAACTCGCCACCGGTGAGCCGGTGATGGCGCTCGGCGGCTTCAACGGCACCGACCCGTCGCTGAGCCTGGAGGCCTTCCAGCAGTACGTCGCCGAGGGCAAGATCCACTACTTCATCGGCGGTGGCGGCATGGGCGGAGGCATGGGCGGCGGGATGCGCGGCGGTACGACCGGCGGCGCGGGCGGCGAGGGCGCCTCCGCCACCGGCTCCTCCGGCAACGACTCCTCCAAGATCACCGCCTGGGTCGAGGCCAACTTCACCGCCAAGACGGTCGGCAGCACCACGCTCTACGACCTGACGGCGAAGTAGCACCACACGTCACGCCCCCCGCACGCGGACCGGCCCGTCGGAGCACCCCTCCGACGGGCC
>NZ_JAIZ01000700.1:12842-34715 GCF_000710465.2 Kitasatospora sp. MBT63
AGGCGGCGCAGGCCCGCCCGCATCCGCGGTTCGCCGAGTTCCGGCAGCAGGGCGGCGACGTGGTCGGCGGCCAGCGCGGCGAGCAGCGCGTGCGCGGTCTGGTCGGGGTCGGGTGCGGAGCCGAGCAGGATCGCCAGGTGGCGGTGCCAGAACCGGTACGCGCCGATCCGGTACCGGGCGCCAGGGGTGGCGGTCTCGGACATCCGGACCAGGTCCAGGTGTTCCAGCAGGTAGTCGAAGTAGGCGTCGAGGAAGGCATCGAGGCGTTCGGCCGGGTCGGCGCCGGGGCCGAGCGGGGGCGGCCCGTGCAGGACCTGCTCCTGCAGGACGCGTTCGCGGGCGTCCAGCAGGGCGGCGGCCAGGCCGGACTTGTCGCCGAAGCGCCGGAACAGGGTGCCCTTGCCGACGCCGGCGGCCGCGGCCACCTGGTCCATCGACACGGCCTCGACGCCGCGTTCGGCGAACAGCCGGGCGGCCGCCTCCAGGACCGCGGCCCGGTTGCGGGCCGCGTCGGCGCGCTCCTTGGGGGGCGGGGTCCGCAGCAGCTCCAACGGCTCTGGCGAAACGGACTGCGGTCCGCTACTGTCATGGTGAGTCACAAGAGGACTGTAGTCCGATTCTCTCGGAATTCTCTCGGAGGCACTGCCATGACCACACTCATCTCCCGCGACGACCTCGCCAAGGCGATCACCGACGGCACCGTCACCGTCGTCGACGCACTCGGCGGCGCGTACTACGAGCAGCAGCACCTGCCCGGCGCGATCCCGCTGACCCCGGCCGACACCGACGCCCAGGCACCCACCCTGCTGCCCGACCGGCACGCCACGATCGTCACCTACTGCTCCAACCCGGCCTGCCCCAACAGCGGCCAGGTCGCCGACCGGCTCACCGCCCTCGGCTACACCGACGTCCGCAAGTACCGCGAGGGCATCCAGGACTGGGTCGAGGCGGGCCTGCCCACCGAGACCTCCTGACCCCCGCCCCCACCGTTCACACCGCCCACACCCCGGCCCGTCGGAGCACCTTCCGGCGGGCCGGTCCCGCTCCACCGCCCGGATCACTCGATCGTGTGACGCAGCGTCATATGCGTTTCAGGAGCCCTACGATGTCCTCAGTTGGTCTCCAGACATGATCGACCCCGGCGGTGCGCCAACACCCCGGGGTCCGGCAACAGGGAACAAGCCTGATGCACGTCCATCGTAGCGCGCCCACGCGCAATTTCACGGTCCTCCCCAACACCGTCCTGCAGGACCGGCGGCTGAGCTACACCGCCTGCCACACCGTCATGAACCGTCATGAACCGTCATGAACCGTCTGCGGCACGCCGACCCTCTCGACCCCGAGCGCGCCACTCCCGGCGGCCACGATCCTCGCCGGCTCCTTCGCCTGTACCGGTGCTGAGGGTCGTACATAGGCCCGCGCACACGCCGGGCGGCCCGACCTCGACCCGAGCACAACCCTCGTTATCGGCCACTGGGCCCACTACGGCTCGGGTGCAACCCTGGCGCGGAACTCCTCGCCGCTGCCGTGCGGCACCGCAGAGAAGCGATGGTTCCGGTGACATGGTTTTGCGATTTCATCCTACCTTCGGCACCGATATCGGCAATAGGTTTGCATCTAGGCGCCCCAGTCAACCTTATTGGCCATGACTGCCAATGAGGAGCTCAGCCTCCACTTCACGCCCGGCAAGGCGGCCTCCTTCGCGAACCTGGTCTGCGGTCATATAACGCGCGAGATCGTTGGCCTGATGAATGCCATCAGCATTCCCGCGGTCAAGCATCGAGAGAAACCATCGAATAGCTTGAACACCGTCAACCTGAGTTCCTATCCCTCCCCGATACCAGCAACCAACTACAAACATGGCGGGGGCGTGTCCAGATTTAGCCGCCCGAAGGTACCACTGAAATGCCTCCACGTCCCGATCGACAGCCGAGAGTTCATCGCCCAGCAAGGCACATGCTTCGGGCAGACCCTCTCGGGCCGCGAATCGCAGAAGATCCATATACTTCTTTAGGTCCGGCTTGGCTCCAGCACCTACCTTGACATTCACCGCCAGGTTGTAGGCAGCGTACGAGTCGCCACCCTCCATAGCACTCTGGAAGTATGCATTCGCCTCAGCAAGATCCTTCGGTCCGCCAACCCCGCTATTCAGCATAAACCCCATGCCGCGCTTGGCCTCCGGAACCCCTTGGGCAGCGGCTTCCAAAAACAAGGCCCGGGCCCTAGAAAGATCAGAGCCGGCAATCAGCATAATTCCCGCCAGAAGTGCCGTTGCGTCTGCATCCCCCGCCACAGATAGGTCCTCAATGGAAGACAGTAGGGCCGAAAGCCGCTCCCGGGCCCCTACGTCGCCCAGCCGAGCCGCATATACGTACCAGTTTCCTGCCGCGACAAGGTCACCCCCGCGCTGAGCCTCATCAGCCGCCTCCAGCAATGACTGAACCGAGCGCGGCGCGGGTGGGGTCGGCGGGGAGCCTCGCTCCGTGCCGAAGGTGGCATCGGCCACCGTCCTCGGCGAGCCCGGCCGATAGAAGCGGGTCGGACCCCTGGCCGACCCTGTTGCCCGCGATCCGGCCGTAGGACGGTCGCAGGCGACAACTTGCTCCGCGTTGCGGGCAAGGAGTCCATAGCCCACAACTTGCTCCGACCCTGGGCGGTGCTGGGGTAAGCAGCGCTTACCCCACAACTTGCTCCCTGCGGGCACCCGGCCGGGCAGTGTTCCGGACGTCGGCTTGCTGGCTCCACCGGCGCTCCACGCGGGCAGCGGCTGAACGCCCGACAACGGGTCGGTCGGCGGCGTTCGGCCAGCTCAGACGGCGGGGCACCGCCTTGAATCTCGTAGAGAAAATCTGGACGCACCGCCTCGACCGGCGTCCCGGCGGCTCGCGCCCGCGTGGGGTGGCTGGTCAGTAGAGCTGGACGCGGGTGATGACGCAGTGGGGTTCGGGGGCGTCGGCGACGATGACGTACTCGGCGACCCCGAGGGAGCCTCCGGGGCCGAGTGCGATACGCCGTTGCTGGGGCCAGCGCTCGGAGGCAGTGCTGCCAGGCACGAGGCCGCGTGTGGCGTTGATCCGCACGGTGGCGGAGACGATGGCGCTGAAGACCGCCCCGGTCGCTGCCGGGTCCTGGAACAGGGCCTCGACCTCCGGAGAGAGGTAGCAGGGCCAGCCCTCGTCCTCGCCACCCTCGCCGTCCTCGTCGTACGGCTGGTCGGCGTCACTCAACGGGCAGCCCCGCCGCGCGACGGTGCTCGATCACGGAGGCAACGCTGCGGAGGGGCAGCGTGCCTGCCAGGGCGGCGGCGGTCAACTGGTCGCCGCGGGCCTGCTCGACATCGAGGACCGCCTCGCACCACCAGCGCCGCAGCACCGCCTCCGCGTCCTGCGGCGCGGCCGCCAGCAACTCCCGGTAAAACTCCATCCGCCGCGCCCCGGACAGCGCCGCCGCGATCCCCTCCGCGTTGCGCGGCACCGAATCCCTGGCGTCCTCGATCGGCTGCACCGACATCCCAGCTCCCTGCCTCTCCTACTACTCGACCCAGTCTGCCTCCCCGGCACCCCAGGCGTCGACACACCACCGCCACGCCCGGGATCCCGGACCTGGCCGACCCTAACCCTGCCCTGACATCCGACGCGTCGAGAAGCCGGAGAAGTCACCCGATCCAGCGGCTGCGGGCCGGAATACCGCAGCTCAACCCTTCCGCGCGCCGACCGCTTCCAAAGCCTCGACGCGAGCACGCAGGTCGGCGATCCGCTCGACGGCCTCGGCCAGCGCCCGCTCCAGCGCCTCGACGCGAGCCACCGTCCCGCCGACGCGCGCGGTCCCGACGTCCAGGCCGTCGAGGTCATCGGCGTCGTCGGGGCGAGCGACGAAGGCTCCCTTGCCGGGGCGGGAGATCGCGTAGCCATCCTGCTTCAGCAGGGCCATGGCCTTCTGCACGGACAGGCTGGAGGCCCCGTACTCCGCCATCAACACGGCCTGCGTCGGCAGCGCGTCTCCCGGCTTCAACCCGCCGGAGCGGATCCGTTCCCGCAAGGCGTCGGCGATGACCTCGAACGTCAGCAACACCGTGCCGCCCGCCGGCCTACGCCCCCGCCGCCCCACCGTCACCGCAGGTCACCCCGCCTTCTCTGCGCCTCTACCACCGAAACCCGGCCCGTCCAAAACGGAAACCAGGGCCACAGTACTCGCATCCCCACCGCCCACCGAAATAGATGAGGAGGGATGCACTTGAATGCGCGCTTGAAGCGATGCTACCTTCACGCACCGCTGGTGAACACCACCGCTGACCAGGCCAGACGTCCCCGGCCCACCATCCGCGCCCGCCGTCACGCGCACCGTGCCCACGTGCGCCGATCACCCGGGTCGCCCCTCAATCGCCTCTCCTCTTCTCCCGACTCCTGCCGGAGGTCTGTCCCCATGCCCGCGCAGCTCCAACTCCCCACCCCCGCAACCATGCCCTCGCGTCGCAGATCCGCCACTCCACCGAAGGCATGCTCTCCAGCCCCGTACCACCCGCTCCCTTCCCACTTGCTCCCCCGCGCCGAGGGAGCTCGGGAACGAACGCCATCCATCAGGCTGCGCGCCGTCACGAGGACTGTCCGGCGCCCCGGTCCGCGGCACCGGTCGGCTCCTCGCCGCTCCGCAGTTCCCTGGTGACCGCCCAGACCACGGAGACCGCCGGGACGGCGACCACCGCGCCGATCACCCCGGCGGCGATGCTGCCGCACAGGACCGAGGCGGCCACCACCACCGGGTGCAGGTTGACCGCCCAGCTCATCACGAGCGGGTGCAGCAGGTGCCCCTCGATCTGGCCGATCACCACGATCAGCGCCAGCACCACCAGCGCGATCACCGGCCCCCGGGAGGCGAGCGCGACGATCGACGCGACGGCCATCGCGATCGGCGAGCCGACCAGCGGGATGAAGGAGGCGAAGAACTCCAGCAGGGTCAGCGGCAGCGCGAGCGGGACGCGGAGCAGGAAGAGCGCGATGCCGACCAGGATCGCGTTGGTCCCGGCCACGATGACGATGCCGCGGGTGTACCCGGCGAACGTCCGCCAGGCGGTGCGCCCGGCCCGGTGGTACGGGTCGCGGGCGCCCTCCGGGAGCTGACCGCTGGTCCACAGCCACATCCGGTCGCCGGAGTGGAGCATGAACACGGTGGTGAACAGCGCGAGCGCGGCCCCGGTCGCGACCTCGGCCACCCGCCCGGCGCCGCTCAGGGCGCTGCTGATCAGGGTGGACCGGTGCTCCGAGACGTAGGTGGTGACCTTGCCGCGCAGGTCGTCGAAGACCTTGGGGTCGACGTGGAACGGGTTGCCCGCCAGGAAGCGTTCGAGCCGGTCCACGCCTCCGGTGAACTCCTCGCCGAGGCTGGACGCCTCCATCGCCACGGTCTCCCCGATCAGGGCCAGCAGCCCGGCGATCACCAGCACCGCCCCGACCAGCCCGAGCAGTACCGCCGCCGACCTGGGCATCCGCCGGGCGAGCAGGTCGACCAACGGGCGCAGCACCGAGGTGATCACCAGCGCCAGGAAGAAGGCCAGCGTGACCAGGTGGAACTTCCCGAGCACCATCAGGATCAGGTATCCGGCCGCGGCGACCACCAGCAGCCGCCAGGCGTAGTCGGACAGGTGCCGCAGGGCCCGCCCGGCGTACGGGCCCGGCCCCTGGTTCGCGGTGGCGCGCCGTCGCGTCGCAGGTCGGTCGCCACGGCCGGATGTGTCGCCGTGTCCGGATCGGTCGCTGCGTCCGG
Source organism: Kitasatospora sp. MBT63 (assembly GCF_000710465.2). Taxonomy (GTDB): domain Bacteria; phylum Actinomycetota; class Actinomycetes; order Streptomycetales; family Streptomycetaceae; genus Kitasatospora. The sequence continues at coordinate 18,603 of NZ_JAIZ01000700.1, forward strand.
GTCGGTGGCCGCGGCCCGGCCGGACCGGGTGCTGGTAGGACATCAGTCCTGCATACCGGCGTCCGGCCGGGGCGGGCGGCTCCCGCGCCGGGAAGCGGCCCGGGTCAGCCCGACCGGGTCAGCCCGACCGGCTCAGGGCCGGGGGCGACGGCCGCGGGCGGTCAGCCGCCGCACTGCGCCAACATGGCCTTCTTGTCGGCGGGCGTCACCGGCAGCTGGTACTTGAGCGAGACCTGGGCGAACCGCACCACGTACGAGCAGCGGATCTCGGTGTTGGCGGGCAGCCAGGCGGCCGGGCCGGAGTCGCCCTTCGAGGCGTTCTGCGAGCCGTCCGCCGGGATCAGGTTGAGCGGGTCGTTGGCGATCTGGACCCGCTTGCCCTTGTCCCACTTGGCGGCGCCCTGCTGCCAGTCGTAGGACAGCGGCATCACGTGGTCGATCTGGATCTTCGACGCCTGCTGCTTGGTGAACGTCACCAGCTTGCCGGTGTAGGGGTCGTAGATGGTCATCCCGGTGACCACGCAGGCGGAGCCGTCCTTGTGCTCGACCTTGGTGCCGTCGCGGCCGAGCAGGTCGTCGCGGGTGGAGCAGCTGTTGTGACCGAGCGGGACGCCGTCCACGTTGTCCGTCCAGGCCGGGCCGAACTGGTCGCGGTCGTAGCCGGTCTTCGGGCCGGGCTCGGCGGTCTTCACCTGGGCGATCAGGTCGCGGGCGGCCTTGCGGTCCTGGTCGGATGTGATCGCGGCGAGGCCGGGCCTGGTGCCGTCCGGGTTCTGCAGCGGGTTGGTGCCGCGGGCCCGGGCGGACGCGGCGTCGGAGGAGGAGGTGGCGGGCCCGCCGGTGCAGCCGGCCAGGGCGAGGGCGGGGAGCAGGAGGACGGTGGCGGCGGACAGGGCGGGGCGGCGGGCGCGCACGGGTTCTCCCCCGTTGGAGTGAGGCTGACGGCGCACCAGGAGACCAGGGCCGCTCTCGCCGGGTCAAGTCGGCGCTGCGGGGCTCGCCGGGAGCGGGTCGAAGCTCACACCGGGCGTACGGGCCGCCGCCGGGCCGCCGCCGGGCGGGCCCGGGGCGCTCAGCCGCCGATCGCCGACATCGGCCGCTCGGGCCGGACGAAGTCGGCGGAGCCGATGGCGTGCCCGGGGCCCTTGCGGGCGATGGTGTTCCGCCAGGCCGACTCGACGGCCGCGTCGTCGGCGCCGCCGCGCAGCAGCGCCCGCAGGTCGGACTCCTCGGTGGCGAACAGGCAGTTGCGCAGCTGGCCGTCGGCGGTGAGCCGGACCCGGTCGCAGCCGCCGCAGAACGGCCGGGTGACGGAGGCGATCACGCCGATCACGGTGTCGGTCCCGGCGATCCGCCACTCCTCCGCGGGGGCGTTGCCGTGCCGGCCGACCGGCACCAGGGACCAGCGGCGGCCGAGGACCTCCAGGATCTCGTCGGCGGTGACCATGGTGGCGCGGTCCCAGGCGCCCTGGGCGTCCAGCGGCATCGACTCGATGAACCGCATCCGGTAGCCGTGCCCGGCGGCGAACTCGACCAGGTCGAGGATCTCGTCGTCGTTGGTCCCGCGCACCGGCACCGCGTTGATCTTCACCGGGTCCAGTCCGGCGGCCCGGGCGGCGGCCAGCCCGGCGAACACGTCGGCGATCCGGTCGCGGCGGGTGATCGCCGCGTACCGTTCGGGCCGCAGGGTGTCCAGGCTGACGTTGACCCGGCCGAGGCCGGCCGCGGCGAGTTCGGCGGCGGTGCGGGCCAGGCCGATGCCGTTCGTGGTGAGCGAGAGCTCGGCGCCGAGCGCGGTCAGCCGGGCGACCAGGCCGGGCAGGCCCCGGCGCAGCAGTGGTTCGCCGCCGGTGAGGCGGATGGTGCGGATGCCGAGGCGGTCCACGGCGATCCCGACCAGCCGGGCGATCTCGTCGTCGGTGAGCACCTCGGCCTTGGGCAGCCAGTTCAGGCCCTCGGCGGGCATGCAGTAGGTGCAGCGCAGGTTGCACCGGTCCGTGAGGGAGACCCGCAGGTCGGTGTGGATCCGCCCGAAGCGGTCGACCAGGGGGGAGGGTGCGCCGTGCCCGTGCGCTGTACGTGGTGCCATCGACCCAGTACAGGGGGCGCGGGGCCGCAGATCCAGCGGCTGAAGCGCCGGGCCGGGCCGCCGCCCCGCCCCCGCCCGTCGTGTGATCGTCCAACTGTCCGGCGTTGACCTGGGAGGACAGACTGTGGACATGGCAGCTCCCCCCGCCCATGGGGCACCCTCCGTCCCCGTCCCCGCGCTGATCCTGGCGGCCGGCGGCGGCCGGCGGCTCGGCGGCCGTCCCAAGGCGCTGATCCGCTACCGCGGCCGGCCGCTGGTCGAGCACGCCCTGGCGGTGGCCCGGGCCGGCGGCTGCGGTCCGGCGGTGGTGGTGCTCGGCGCGGCGGCCGCCGAGGTCCGGGCCGCGGCCGAGCTCGGCGGCTGCCGGGCCGTCGACAATCCCGACTGGGCCACCGGCATGGGTTCCTCGCTGCGGACCGGCCTGGCCGCCCTGCCGCCCGGCGCACCGGCCGCGCTGGTGCTGCTGGTGGACACCCCCGGGGTCACCCCGGCCGCGGTGGCCCGGCTGCTGGCGGCGCACGCCGCCGGGGCGCAGCTGGCCGCCGCCGGGTACGCGGGCGTACGCGGGCACCCGGTACTGATCGGGGCGCCTCACTTCGCCGAGGCGAGTGCCGGTGCGGTCGGCGACGCGGGCGCGCGGGCGCTGCTCGCGGCGCACCCCGGGGAGCTGCTGCTGGTCGAGTGCGGTGACGTCGCGACCCCGGAGGACCTCGACACCCCGGCGGACCTGGCCCGCTGGACGGGCCGGGCCGACTGACCGTCAGCCGTCCCGCGGCCCGGCGGTGGCGGTTGTACGACGGCGCGGGGCCCTCCTCCCACGGCGGGACCTCGCCCCCGAACTGTCCCGGAGGATTGCCGCATTCCGCGTCCTAACCTGCGCGAATGGGCGAGGATGGGAGGAATAGCCGCCCAGCCGACGGAACGGGGTGCCAGCCATGGCCGCAGTGCCGCTGCCCGACGACTTCAGCGAGCCGGCCCGGTTCGGGTCCAACCCGCCCTCGGGCGCGAGCGCCATCCGCTGCCCCGCCTGCCGCCGGGAGCACCTGTACGAGCCGCCGAGCCTGCCCTGCCCGTGCGGGGCCCAGCTGCGGGTCCCGCTGCTGCGCGGCGGGGTGCCGGTGCAGGTCCGGTTCCGGTCCTGGGAGGACTCCTGGCTGAGCATGCGCTGCCCGCACTGCGGCCGCAGCGACCAGTGGCCGCAGCCCGAGTTCACCTGCAACTGCGGTGCCACGGTCCGGCTGCCGGTCGACCGGGCGCCCCGGCTGCAGAGCACCGGGCTGCCCGGTGCACCGGCCGCGGCCGGCCCGCAGGGCAGCCGGCCCGCGGCCGCCCGGCCGTACACCACGGCGGTGCCCTCGGACCCGGTCGAGCCGACCGGGCCGCCGAGCGGGCACGGGCAGCGGCTGATGCGCCCGCCGTTCCGGCCGCAGCCGGTGCACACCTCGCAGGACGCGGTGCTGACGGCCGCACGCTACCTGCAGTGGCTTGGTTTCGACGATCTCGAACTGACGGAAAGTCAGGACCGCGACGCGGTCACGCTGTTGGGCGGTCACATGGTCGCCAGGGTGGACACCTGGGCGGAGCCGGCCGATGTGAAGGCGGTGGAGTGCCTGTGGCTCGAGACGCTGCACGCGGAGCAGGTGGCGGCCGCGATGTTCACCACCGCGGGCTACTCGCGGCAGGCGATGGTGCGCGGTGAGCAGTTGCTGGTCGCCCTGTTCACCCTGGACGCGGCCGGGATCCCGCAGGCGGCGAACGGCGCGGCCGAGGCGCTGATGGAGACCGGCTGGACCTCCTGACCTGCACGCCTCGGGCCGGTCCCGGGCTCCGGGCCGTCCGCCGGCGGCCGGCGCGGGCAGTTGACGGACCGCCGGGTTCCGGATCCCGTCGCGCTCGTGATCTGGTGCACAAGCTCACCCCCGTGTTGAATTGCGGCCACAGCGGGCCCGCTTGCCGAGAATCCCGCTTGCCGGATGGCGCACACAAGGAGGTGGCGTTGTCGGAGCACGGAACGGCCCCGGGGGGGACGGCGGGCGCGGTGTGGCGGCTGCGGTCGCGCGGCTGCTGGCAGGAGGCCGCCGAACTGCTCAGACCGGGCGCCGCCCACGACCCGGCCGCGGCCCTGCACCGCGCCGAACTCCTCATCGAACAGAGCCTGTTCACCGCTGACCACTGGGAGCCGGCCGAGGACGCGCTGCGGCTGGCGGAGGCCCGGGTGGCCGGTACCGAGCAGCGCGCCGCCGCATCCTGCGCCCGTGGCTTCCTCGCCTACGTGGCCAGTGTGCTGGGTCCGCGCGACCGGCTGGACGAGGCGCAGGCCGCGCTCGGCCGGGCCTCGGCGATGCTGCCGCCCGCCTCGCCGCGCCGCCCGCTGCTGGACTTCCGGCGCGGACTGGTCGCCGAGAACCTGCTGCGCGACCCGGGGGCGGCCTGGATCGCGTACCGGAGGGCGCACGACGGCGCCGCCGAGCACGGGGACCGGCTGCTGCACTCGTACACCTGGCAGCACCTGGCGTCGCTGGCGCTGGCCGGCGGGGACCGCGAACGGGCCCGGGAGGGTTTCCGGGCCTCGCTGCGGCTGCGCGAGGAACTCGGCTTCACGGTCGGGGTGGCGCCGGTCCTGGCCGCGCTGGCCGACGCCTCGGACGGGACCGAGGCGGCCCGGCTGCGCGCCGAGGCGGCCCGGCTGGTCCAGGCACTCGGCGGGGTACCGGTGTGGCTCGCGCGCCGGTTGCGTGCGCTGCCCGCGCCGGGCGCTTCCGCCGACGGGCGCATCGACCGGCCGGTGCCCGACGGGATCGGCTGAGCCGGCCGGGATCCGGTCCCGGGGGCGTCGGCGCCCGGGACCGGGAGGCCCGCCGCCCGGCCCGCCCGGGGCCCCGGCGGGCCAAATTCCGTTTCGAACACCTTCGCCGGGATACATTCTGACGATATTTCGATCCCGCGTTCGGAATTCCCTCTCCCCGGTGTATTGACGGCAAACCAGTCATTCCCTCCGCATTTCTCCGCCATGATGGTCCCCGCCCATCACTAGGCAGGAAAGCGAGGCTGGTTCAGGTCATGAGACTGTCGGACATACCGCTGGGCTGGGCCGTCGCAGGGGTGGCCACCCTGGTGGTCACCGCCATCCTGGTGGCCGTCGCCCGGACCCGGGCCGCCGCGGCAGCGGCGAGCAGCTCGGATTCCTGGGAGCGCAGCGAGGAGCGCCGACGGCGCAAGGAATCGATGTACGGCGGCGCCTCGTACGTCCTGCTGTTCTGCTGCGCGGCCGTCGCGGCGGCGCTGTCCTTCCACGGCCTGGTCGGCTTCGGCGTGCAGAACCTCAACCTCTCCGGCGGCTGGGAGTACCTGGTGCCGTTCGGTCTGGACGGCGCGGCGATGTTCTGCTCGGTGCTCGCCGTGCGCGAGGCCAGCCACGGGGACGCGGCGCTGGGGTCCCGGCTGCTGGTCTGGCTGTTCGCCGGCGCCTCGGCCTGGTTCAACTGGGTTCACGCGCCAAGGGGGTTCGGCCATGCCGGGGCGCCGCAGTTCTTCGCCGGGATGTCGCTGTCGGCCGCCGTGCTCTTCGACCGGGCGCTGAAGCAGACCCGGGTGGCGGCGCTGCGCGAGCAGGGCCTGGTGCCCCGTCCGCTGCCGCAGATCCGGATCGTGCGCTGGCTGCGCGCACCGCTGGAGACGTACGCCGCCTGGTCGTTGATGCTGCTCGAGGGCGTGCGGACGCTGGACGAGGCGGTCGAGGAGGTACGCGACGACAAGCGCCAGGCCTCGGTCAACCGCGAGCAGCGCCGGATGGCGCAGCGCCGTGAGCGGGCCGAGATCCGGGCGATCGGCCGGACCAACGGCGGGGTCTGGCGGCAGCGGGCGGCGCCGCGTCAGCTGGAGCACCATCTGGAGCACCAGTTGGAGGCCGGATCGGAGCCTGCCATAGCCGACGTCACCGAGCAGGACCAGGTCCTCGCCGCCCCGGCGGTCGAGGGGCGGGCCACCCAGCCCGGGCTGCCGGCCCGGCCGGCCCGCGGCACGGACCGCAGCAGCGTCGACCTGACGCCGGAGGAGGACACCCTGGCCATCCCCCGGCTGGACTCGCTGGAGCAGAAGTTGAAGGACCTGGAGCAGCAGTTCGGCTGAGGCCTGTCCCCGGCTCCCCGGGGACGGGCTCTCCGGGGACGGGCTCCCCGGACTGGGTCGGGCGGGTCCCCGGAGCGGTCCTCCGGTGACCCGCCCGACCGCGTACCGCCCGACCGCGTACCGCCCCGCGTACGGCGGCGCCGGGTGCGGGCCGTCAGCCCTCGGGTCCGGTGGCCGGCCCGGCGTCCGCCGAGAGTTCGAACCACATCCGCTTGCCGGAGCCGCGCGGCTCGACGCCCCAGCCGTCCGCGAGCGCCTCGACCAGCATCAGGCCGCGGCCCGAGGAGGCCTGTTCGCCCGGGGTGCGGCGGGTCGGCCAGAGGTCGGACTCGTCCTCCACCTCGACCCGCAGCCGGGCGCCGCTGCCGGGCTCCCGGTAGAGCCGCGCGGTGAACATCGCGTCCCGGTCGGTGTGCCGGATCGCGTTGGTGACCAGCTCGGAGGAGAGCAGCTCGGCGGTGTCGATCAGGTCGGGCACGCCCCAGCGGCGCAGCGCGTCCCGCAGCTCGCCGCGCAGCTCGGCGATCCGGGCCAGGTCGGCCTGGCCGATCCGGCGGCGCAGCTGCTGGGCGGCCAGGCCGCCGGCGGGGCCGTCCCAGCGCAGCAGCAGGAGCGCTATGTCGTCCTCGCGTTCGCTGGAGTCGGCGGCCTGGGAGGCGATCCGGTCGGCGAGGTCCTCCAGCGGTTCGCGGGCGGCCTCGTCGATGCCGGGGAGCCGGCCGGAGATCGCCCGGCAGAGCCGGTCGAAGCCGGTGTCCAGGTCCATCCCTCGGGCCTCGACCAGGCCGTCGGTGCAGAGCACCACGGTCTCGCCCGGGTCGAGGCTGAACCGGGTGACCCGGTACTCCTCGTCGGGGGAGATGCCGAGCGGCAGCCCGCCGGCGACCGGGACGAGGTGGGCGGAGCCGTCCGCCCGGCGGACCACCGGGTCGAGGTGGCCCGCCCGTACGGCGTAGACCACGCCGTAGTCGACGTTGACCTCGGCGTAGGTGCAGGTGGCGAAGTGGTCGGTGTCCAGGTCGGCGAGGAACCGGGAGGCCCGTGCCATCACGGCGGCCGGCGGGTGGCCCTCGGCGGCGTACGCGCGCAGCGCGATCCGCAGCTGGCCCATGATGCCGGCGGCGTGCACGTCGTGGCCCTGGACGTCGCCGATCACCAGGCCGACGTGGCCGCCGGGCAGCGGGACGACGTCGTACCAGTCGCCGCCGATCTGCAGGCCCGAGCCGGCCGCCAGGTAGCGGACGGCGGTGGTCACCCCGGGGACGGCGGGGACGGTTCGCGGCAGCATCACCCGCTGGAGGCCCGCGGCGAGCTCGTGCTCGGCGTCGTGCAGCCGGGCCCGGGCCAGCGACTGGGCGACCAGGCCGCCCAGGGTGGACAGCAGGGTCCGCTCGTCGGTGTCCAGCTCGCGGTCGTCGTCGAAGCTGACCACGCAGACGCCGATCGCCCGGCCGCTGGCCACCAGCGGCAGGAAGGCCCAGGCGCTGCGGCCGGTGCCGCTGGCCCAGTCCCAGGCGTCGGGGTAGCGCTCCCGGTACTCGGTGCCGCTGGCGATGAAGATCGGCGCGCGGGTGCGGACCGCCTCGGCGAGCGGGTGCGCGGGGGCCAGCGGGGAGCGGTCGTACAGGGCGACGTCCTCCTCCCGGTAGCCGCTGGCACCCAGGATGGCCAGCCGGCCGGCCTCCATCGCGGCCAGCACCAGGCCGTCCGGCGGCAGGCCGGGCAGCGGCAGCTCGGTGAAGACCCGGGCCACGTCACGGACGGTGACGGCTTCGGCCAGCGCCCGGGCGGCCTCCTTGATGAAGCGCGAACGCTCCTCGCGCAGCGCGGCCAGCTCGCCGGCCCGCTCGCGCTTGTGCAGTTCGACGGTGGCGTCCCAGACGAAGCCGACCATCCGGGAGGGCCGCCCGAAGGCGTCCGCCAGCACCCGGCCGCGGAAGCGGACCGCGTGCAGCTCACCGCTGGGGAACAGGGTCCGGTAGTAGGCGCCGCACTGGCCGAGCTCGGCGACGGCCCGCTCGACCCGGCGGCGCACCACCGGTGCGTCCTCCGGGTGCAGCATGGCCAGGAAGGCGGCGGCGCTGCGGTCGAAGCGGTCGGCGTCCAGGCCGAGGATGGCGCAGGCCCGCGGGTCCGCCTCCAGCACGTCGTGCCGGATGTCCCAGTCGAAGGAGCCGATGCCGTTGGCGGCCATCGCCGGTTCGAGCCAGTCCGGCGTGGAGTCGCCGGTGCGGGTGGGCAGGCCGCGGGAGACCGCCGGGCCGATCCGGCTCATCGGCATGCCGGAAGCGCTGCGCAGCGGGTTGACCGCGGCAATGCTCCTGGTGGCCTGGGCCGGGGGGACGCGCCGGGCGGACCCGGGCGGCTCGGGCTCTGTGGCCATGCTTCTCCTGCCGCTGCCGGGGCATGCGGTCCGGTCGGGTCGGACGGACTGCGTTAGCCGTGGGATTGGTCTGGCTGGTGTGCCTGCTGTGTCACGGTGACCGGTCGAGGCGCTTTTCTCCCCGCCGTCCCGGACACACATTCTCACTAGCCTCTCGTATGTTCGGCAAGGCGGCAATGCCGACGAACCATCCGGGGGACAATCGTGGACGATCCGAGTGACCTCGCGGCGCGGCGGGCCGCCTCCGGGGCCGCCATCGGCTCCCGGCCACGGTCCGGGACCGGGCCGGGCCGGCTCAGGCCGCGTCGGCCCCGGCCGGGCCGAGCTCGAACCAGGTGACCTTCCCCTCGCCCCGCAGCTGGACGCCCCAGGCGTCGGCCAGCGAGTCCACCAGCATCAGCCCGCGACCGGAGGTGGCCCACTCCTCGGGGACCCGGCGGCCGGGCAGCCGGGTGGTGCAGTCCTGCACCTCGATCCGCAGCCGCTGCCCGGCCGTGAGCACCGCCTCCAGCACGGCCCCCTTGGTGGTGTGCAGCAGGGCGTTGGTCACCAGCTCCGAGGTGAGCAGCTCGGCGGTGTCCGCGAGCTCGGGCACGCCCCAGTGGCCGAGCGCGGCCCGGAGCCGGTGCCGGATCGCCCCGACCGCGACCAGGTCCGCCGGGGCGAAGGCCGCGTGCAGCCGGTGGTGCAGCACGCAGCCCGGCTCGTACGCGGGTGCGCCCTCGCGGTCGGGTGTGCCGTCGTCGTGGGGCGAGCCCTCGTCGGGCGTGCTCTCGTCGTCATGTGCGTGGCCGCGGTCGTGGTCGTGGTCGTATCGGTCCTGGTGGCCGTGGTCGTGCTGCTCGGGCTGGTCCGGCAGCCCGGGCCCGTCGGGCAGTCCGGCCCGGCCGGGCCCGGGGCCGTGGCGCGGGCCGGGTGCCGGGGCCGGGATCCGGGCGGGGCCGTCGGCGGAGGACGCGCCGCCACGGGGAAGCCTGCCGCCGGGGGTGACCGGGCCACTGCCCGAGGCCGAGCGCTGTCGCGGAAACCTTGCCTGTCCATCCATTACGTACGCCCCCGCCCTTCTCCTGACGGCCGCGCCGAGTCCCCCAGCGGCGACGTCCGCTTGCCGACCATCCTCCTGCCCACTCTCGGGGGATGGCAACAGTGCATCCGCGTCCACCTGGGGTGAAGCGGGGCTCGGGGGCGGGCGAGTGATCCATCTGGTGGGGCCGTCGAGGTTTGCGGTGTCCGATGACCAGTTCGGACCGGGAGCGCCCAGGCGTACGCCAGTCCCCCGCAAGCCCATTGACGACCCATCAGCCCCAGGGTGCGACCGTCTCCCGCGTCAGGCGGTCCGCAGCACGTACTTGACCTCGGCCGAGCGGCCCTCCAGCCGCCGGTGCGCCTCGGCCACGGCGTCCCAGCCGATCTGCTCGACCTCCGGACGCAGCGTGCCGTCGGCGACCAGCCGCAGCGCCTCGGCGAACTGGGCCCGGAAGAGGTCGGGGCGGCGGCCGATCAGCGCCCCCAGGTTGTAGCCGGCCAGCGAGTAGCTGTCGTACCAGACCTGGTTGGCCGCCATCGAGGTGTCCCGGTCGGCCGCGTCCCCGATCACCACGTGCCGCCCGAGCACCGCGAGCAGCGGGCGGATCCGCTCCCGGAGCGGGCCGCCGATCGGGTCGACCACCACGTCGAACCCCCGGCCGTCCGTCAACTCCATGGCCTGCGACTCGAGTTCTCCGTAGGTGAGCGCCCGGTGGTAGCCGCGTCCGGCCGCGAGGGCGGCCCGCTGCGGGGTGCCCGCGGCGCCGACCACCAGACCCGCACCGTAGGACCGGGCGAGGTCGCCGAGCAGGGCGCCGAGTGCCCCGGCGGCGCCGAGCACCAGGACGCGCTCCCCCTCGGCGAGCCGGGCGGCGCCCCGGAGCGTACCGACGGCGGTGGCGCCGTTGCAGGCGGTGGCGGCCGCCAGGAGCGGACTCAGGCCGGCCAGCGCGCCCTCCAGCGCGATGGTGGTCGCGGCGCTCGCGACCGCCTGCTCGGCGTGGCCGCCGAAGCCGGTGAGCACGGCCGCGACCGGGGTGCCGACCTCGAAGTCCGGTCACGCCGTCACCCAGGGCGGCGACGGTGCCGGCGGCCTCGATGCCGGGCACGGCGGGCAGCCCGAGCGGGAACCGCCCGCGCCGGAACATCACGTCGGCGAAGTGGACACCGCTGTGGGTGACGTCGATGAGCACCTCGCCGGGCCCCGGCTCGGGGGCCTCGATCTCGACCGTCTCCAGGACCTCCGGGCCACCGGTACGGGTGTAGCGGACAGCGCGCACGGCTGCTCCCCCTCAGTTCGATCTCCCCGTCCACCCCACACCGAGGCAGACCTACCCGAAAGGGTGTGCTCTTATTTGTATCAGAGTTCTGTCATAACCCTGACCCTGGAGATCAGCGGGAGGCCGCGGGGGCCCGCACCGACGGGCCATCGGGGCGAGATGGCGGCCCGGCGGCGCGCCCGGCACGCGGACCGGCCCGGAAGGAGGAACGCTGGACATGACGGCCGGGCCCGGGTTCAATGGGCCGCAGATGTTTGAACGCCGTTCTAACCAGATCATCCACCGGCACCCGTGAGCGAGGAACCGTGCGACTGACCCCCACCGAACGGGACCGGCTGCTGATCTTCACGGCGGCCGAACTGGCCCGCGCCCGCCGTGCCCGCGGCGTGAAACTGAACGTGCCCGAGGCCACCGCACTGATCGCCGACACCGTCTGCGAGGCCGCCCGCGACGGGCGGCGCCTCGCCGAGGCGATCGAGGCCGGACGCACCGTCCTGGGCGCCGAGGACGTGCTGCCGGGCGTACCGGACGTGGTCACCGTGATCCAGGTCGAGGCCGTCTTCGACGACGGCACCCGGCTCGCCGTGGTCAACGACCCCTTCTGCGGCCGCGGCTCACTCGGCGACGACGCCCCCGGAGCGGCCCTGGCCGGCTCCGGCGCGGGCTACGACCCGGTCGAGGAGACCGTGGTGCTCCCCGTGCACAACACCTCCGCCGTCCCGATCTCGGTCACCTCGCACTTCCACTTCTTCGAGGCCAACCCGCGGCTGGCCTTCGACCGCGAGGCCGCGTACGGCACCCACCTGGCCGTCCCGGCCGGCTCCTCGGTCCGCTTCGACCCGGGCGCCACCGTGGAGGTCGGCCTGGTCCCGATCGGCGGCGCCCGGGTCGCGATCGGCTTCGCCGGCCTGGTCGACGGCCCGCTGGACGCCCCCGGCGCCCGGCAGGCCGCCCTGGCGAAGGCCCGCGCGACCGGCTACCTCACCACCTTCGACGAGTCGGAGGTGGAGTCGTGACCGGCCGTCCCGCCCCCGTCACCCCCGCGTCCCACACCCCGGAGGCCGGAGCATGAGTGCCATCACCCCCCACGACTACATCGCGGTGCACGGCGCCCGCACCGGCGACCGGATCCGGCTCGGCGACTCCGGGCTGATCATCCGGGTGGAGTCCGACTCGCAGGAACCCGGCAACGAGTTCCTGGCGGGCTTCGGCAAGACCGCCCGCGACGGCCTGCACCTCAAGGCCACCGCCGTCCGCGAGACCTGCGACGTCGTGATCAGCAACGTGGTCGTGATCGACGCGGTGCTGGGCATCCGCAAGACCTCGATCGGCATCCGCGACGGCCGGATCGTCTCGATCGGCCGGGCCGGCAACCCGGACACCATGGACGGCGTCGACGTCGTGGTCTCCACCGGCACCACGATCGTCTCCGGCGAGGGCATGATCGCCACCGCGGGCGCCATCGACACCCACGTCCACCTGCTCTCCCCGCGGATCATGGAGGCCTCGCTCGCCTCCGGCGTCACCACCATCATCGGCCAGGAGTTCGGCCCGGTCTGGGGCGTCGGCGTCAACTCCCCCTGGGCACTGCGCCACGCCTTCAACGCCTTCGACGCCTGGCCGGTCAACATCGGCTTCCTGGGCCGCGGCTCCTCCTCCGACCCGGCCCCCCTGGTCGAGGCGCTGGCCGAGGGCGGCGCGTCCGGCTTCAAGGTGCACGAGGACATGGGCGCCCACACCCGCGCCCTGGACACCGCGCTGCGGGTCGCCGAGGAGTACGACGTCCAGGTCGCCCTGCACACCGACGGCCTCAACGAGTGCCTCTCGGTGGAGGACACCCTCGCCGTGCTGGACGGCCGCACCATCCACGCCTTCCACATCGAGGGCTGCGGCGGCGGACACGTCCCCAACGTGCTGAAGATGGCCGGCGTCGAGAACGTCATCGGCTCCTCCACCAACCCCACCCTGCCGTTCGGCCGCGACGCCCTCGGCGAGCACTTCGGCATGATCGTCTCCGCCCACGACCTCAAGGTCGACCTCCCCGGCGACGCCGCCATGGCCCGCGACCGCATCCGGGCCGGCACCATGGGCGCCGAGGACGTCCTGCACGACCTCGGCGTCATCGGCATCACCTCCTCCGACGCCCAGGGCATGGGCCGGGCCGGCGAGACCGTCCGCCGCACCTTCGCCATGGCCGGCAAGATGAAGACCGAACTCGGCCCGCTCGACGGTGGCTACGGGACCAGCAACGGCGGCGACGACAACGAGCGCGTCCTGCGCTACATCGCCAAACTCACCATCAACCCCGCCATCGCCCACGGCCTCTCCCACGAGGTCGGCTCCATCGAGGTCGGCAAGCTCGCCGACCTCGTGCTCTGGCGGGCCGACCACTTCGGCGCCAAGCCGCAGCTCGTGCTCAAGGCCGGCTTCCCCGCGTACGGCGTGACCGGCGATCCAAACGCCTCCACCGACCGGTGCGAACCCCTGGTCCTCGGACCGCAGTTCGGCGCCCACGGCGCCACCGCCGCCGACCTCTCCGTCGCCTTCGTCGCCCAGGCCGCCGCCGACGGCTCGTACCTGGACGTCGCCGCCGACCAACTCCCCACCCGCAGACGGCGGGTGGGCGTACGCAACACCCGCGGCATCGGACCGCGCAACATGGTCCGCAACGCCCGGACCGGCCAGGTCCAGGTCGAGGCCGACACCGGCCTGGTCTCGCTGGACGGCGCCCCGCTGCGCTCCGAACCCGCCGAGAGCGTCTCGCTCAGCCGCCTGTACTTCCTCTGACGCCACCTCCGTACCCTCCTCCTCCCTCCCCCACCGCTCACCGCTCACCGCTTAGGACCTGCCTCCATGACCACTCCCGCCTCGCTCGGCTACCGGATGCCCGCCGAATGGCACCCGCACGACCGCACCTGGATGGCGTTCCCCACCGACAACCAGACCTTCGACACCCCCGACCACCTGCACGCCGCCCGGCAGGCCTGGGCACAGGTCGCCAACACCATCGTCCGGTACGAGCCGGTCACCCTGATCGTCAACACCGGTGAGACCGCGGCGGCCCGGGAGTACGTCGCACCCGAGGTCGAGATCGTCGAGAAGCCGCTGGACGACGCCTGGATGCGCGACATCGGCCCGACCTTCCTGATCGACGGCAAGGGCTCGGTCGCCGCCGCCGACTGGATCTTCAACGGCTGGGGCGCCCAGTCCTGGGCCAGCTGGGACAAGGACCAGCACATCGCCGAGCACATCACCGAACTGACCGGCGTCCAGCGGTTCGCCTCCCGCCTGATCAACGAGGGCGGCGGCATCCACGTCGACGGCGAGGGCACCGTACTCGTCACCGACACCGTCCAGCTCGGCGAGGGCCGCAACTCCGACTGGACCCGCGAGGAGGTCGAGGCCGAGCTGCACGCCCACCTCGGCACCACCAAGGCCGTCTGGGTCCCGCGCGGACTCACCCGCGACTACGACGAGTTCGGCACCCGCGGCCACATCGACATCGTCGCCTCCTTCGTCCGCCCCGGCGTCGTGGTCGCCCACGTCCAGCCGGACCCCGCCCACCCGGACCACGAGGTCTGCCGCGAGATCGTGGCCGGCCTGCGCGCCGCCACCGACGCCCACGGCCGCCCCCTGGAGGTCATCGAACTCCCCGCCCCCACCGTCCTGACCGACGAGGACGGCGAGCCGGTCGACTACTCGTACATCAACCACTACGTCGGCAACGGCGTGGTCGTCCTGTGCGCCTTCGACGACCCCCGCGACCAGGAGGCCGCCGCCATCCTCGGCAAGGCCTACCCGGGCCGCGTCATCGAACTGGTCGACGCCCGCGAGATCTTCGCCAACGGCGGCGGCATCCACTGCATCACCCAGCAGCAGCCGAAGGCCTGACACAGCAGGACACCGGGACACCTTGAGCCGGAGCCGGGTCGCCGGACGCCGTACGGGCGCCCGGGCCGACCCGGCTCCGGTCTTCCACAGCTTCCGCCGGTACGCCCCGCGCCGGCCCTCGACACGAACAGGTGCGGCCGCCCGCCGGACGGGTCGGGATCCAACGGCCCCGCGGGCTCCGGATCCCCCACCGGCGCCCCGATGATGCACCTGCGGCGGGCCCAGGACGACGGGATGTTCGACAGATTCGCCGGGCACGTGGAGGATCTGTGGGGCACGGGCCGTGACGTCCGGACGATGGAGGCGCAGCATGCCGAGGCGTGACTACGAGGACGATCCGGGCGCACCGGAGGCCAACAGTCTCGTACCGGCCGCATCCGTCGTGGTGGTCGGCGACGACGGCAGGGTGCTGCTCCAGCGCCGCACCGACAACGGCATGTGGGCCCTGCCCGGCGGAAAGATGGAGCTGGGCGAGTCCCTGGCCGGGTGCGGGATCCGGGAGACCCTGGAGGAGACCGGCATCCGGATCGAGATCACGGGCATCGTCGGCACCTGCACCAACCCCGGACACGTCTTCGCCTACGACGACGGCGAGGTCCGTCAGGAGTTCTCGATCTGCCTGCTCGGCCGCCCGGTCGGCGGGACGATCGCGGTGTCCGACGAGTCCACCGAGGTCGCCTGGTTCACGCCGGAGGAGACCGACGGCCTGCCGATGGTGGACAGCATCCGGAAGCGGCTCACGGACTGGCGTGCAGGCAGCCCGGTCGTGCGCTGACCCGTCGGTGCTGCACTGCCGCGCACCCACCGCCTGCGACCGAAGCCTTCGTCTCCAGGACGCGAGTCGGTGAACTGCCGCCGATCATGGTGGGTCGCACGCTACGGTCGGTGCACAGGAGGTGGCAGTTTGTCAGAATCGCAGCTCTGTACCGCGTGCCACGGCGCGGGAGGCACCGAGAAGGTCACGCACACCGTCGAGCTGGATGCCGAGGGCGACCAGGTGCACCGGCAGGACCGGCACTGGTCGGCGTGCAGTCTGTGCCACGGTGCGACGGTGATCCAGTGATGCGGCTGCTGTTCGTCTGCCAGCACTGCGGCGCCCGCTATCTGACGCCGGCCGACCTGGTCCGGTCCGGGGGCGGCCGGGCCAGTGCCGTGTGGTGCGGCCCCTGCCAGACGGCCGCCCGGGACGGCGGTGTCGCCGAGCCGGCCGAACTGGCGGCCGTCGCGATGCTCCTGGCGGTGCGCGCCCTGCGGACCGCCCTGGCCGCGCGGCTGCGGCGGGAGGCGGCCCGGCGGCCGGACCGGCGCCCGACCCG
>NZ_JAIZ01000701.1 GCF_000710465.2 Kitasatospora sp. MBT63
CGGAGAACTGGTGCGGGTACCGGTTGATGTACTCCGGGTTGAGACCGACCACGTCCAGCAGGTCCTGGACGGCCTTGCGGCGGTCGCCCTTCGGCGCCACCTCCGGGTGGATCTCGTACGGCTCGCCGATGATGTCACCCACCGTCATCCGGGGGTTCAGCGAGGTGTACGGGTCCTGGAACACCATCTGGATGTTGCGGCGCACCGCCTTCAGCGCGGCGCCCGACAGCCGGGAGATCTCCTCCCCCTTGTAGCGCACCGAGCCGGCGGTGGCGGGCTCCAGGTTCATCAGGACCTTGGCCAGCGTCGACTTGCCGCAGCCCGACTCGCCGACGATGCCCAGCGTCTCGCCCTGCATCAGGTCGAAGCTGACCCCGTCGACCGCCTTGACCGCGCCGACCTGCTTCTTGAACACCGCCCCCTTGGTCAGCGGGAAGTGCTTGACCAGGTCGCGGACCTCCAGGATCGGCTCGCCCTTGGGCACCCGGTGCCGGAACGCGATCTCCTCCGGTGCGGCCGCGCTGATCGGACTGGCCCCACTAGGCGTCATCGAGGGTCTCCTTCCAGAAGAAGCAGGCGCTGCCCCGGCCGGGGGCGGGCGTGCCGTCGGCCGCGGTGACGTCGAAGAGCCTGGGCACCTCCTGGCGGCAGATCTCCTGCGCCCGGGGGCAGCGCGGGTTGAAGGCGCAGCCCGGGGGGATCCGCAGCAGGTTGGGCGGCAGGCCCTTGATCGCGTAGAGCTCCTGGCCCTTCTGGTCCAGGCGCGGGATCGAGTCGAGCAGGCCGCGGGTGTAGGGGTGCGCGGGGCTGGCGTACAGCTCGTGCACGGGGGCGGTCTCCACGATCCGGCCGGCGTACATCACCGCGATCTTGTCCGCGACGTCGGCGACCACACCGAGGTCGTGGGTGATCAGGATCAGACCCATGTGGTACTCGGCCTGCAGCTCCGCCAGCAGGTCCATCACCTGCGCCTGCACCGTCACGTCCAGCGCCGTGGTCGGCTCGTCCGCGATGATCAGGTCCGGTTCCAGGGCCAGCGCCATCGCGATCATGATCCGCTGGCGCATACCGCCGGAGAACTGGTGCGGGTAGTCCGACACCCGGTCCTTGGCGGCCGGGATCCGCACCCGGTCCATCAGCTCGATCGACCTGGCCTTGGCCTCGGCCCGCGAGGCGCCGCGGTGTGCGCGGAACATCTCGCCGAGCTGGTGGCCGACGCTGAGCACCGGGTTGAGGGAGGAGAGCGCGTCCTGGAAGATCATCGCGATCCGCTGGCCGCGGATCCTGCGGCGCTCCTCGCGGCCCATCTTCAGCAGGTCCTGGCCGCGGTAGAGGATCTCGCCCTGCGGGATCCGGGCCGGCGGCATGTCCAGGATGCCCATGATGGCCTGGGCGGTGACGGACTTGCCGGACCCGGACTCGCCGAGCACGGCGAGCGTCTCCCCGGCGCTGACGGTGTAGTTGACGCCGTTGACGGCCTTGGCGACCCCGTCCCGGGTCTTGAACTCGACGTGCAGGTCGCGGACTTCGAGCAGCGGGCCGGGGTACGGCTCCTGCCGCTCGGAGCGGCCGAACTCGACAGCGGTAGTCACGGGGCGTCCCCTCGCTCAGCGCAGCTTCGGGTCGAGGGCGTCGCGCACCGCGTCGCCCATCATGATGAAGGCCAGCACGGTGACGGAGAGCGCCGCGGCCGGGAAGAACAGCACGTACGGCGCCTGCCGGATCACCTTCTGGGCCGAGGAGATGTCCACGCCCCAGGAGATGGTCGGGTCCTGCAGGCCGATGCCGAGGAAGCTCAGTGTCGCCTCGGCGGTGATGTAGCCGCCGAGCGCGATGGTGGCGACCACGATCACGGGGGCCAGCGCGTTCGGCAGGATGTGCCGGAACATCAGCCGGTTGGTGCCGGCGCCGAGCGCCTTCCCGGCCACCACGTAGTCGGCCTGCTTGACCGTGATGACCGCACCGCGCATCACGCGGGCGATCTGGGTCCAGCCGAGCACGGCCAGCGCCAGCACCACGGTCCAGACCGTGCGGGTGGTGAAGGCGTTCAGCAGCACCAGGCAGCCGAGCAGCAGCGGGATGCCGAAGAAGATGTCGATCACCCGGGAGAGCACGCTGTCCACCCAGCCGCCGAAGAAGCCGGCGGCCATCCCGGCCAGCCCTCCGAGGACGGTGACCGCCAGGGTGACGCAGATGCCCACCGTGATCGACGCCCGGGCCCCGTACAGCACCCGGGCGTAGACGGAGCGGCCCTGGCCGTCGTAGCCCCACCAGCCGGCGCCGAAGAAGTCCGTCCAGTCGGGCGGCCGCAGGAAGTCCTTGGCCAGGTTGGCCTGGCGCGGGTTGGCGTTGGTGAACAGGCCGGGGAAGATCGCGATGATCACCAGCAGCACGATCAGCAGCGCCGAGAGGATGAAGATCGGCTGACGGCGCAGGTCCCGCCAGGCGTCGCCCCAGAGGCTGCGGGCCTCCTCGCGCTTGGCCGGGTCGGGTTCGATCAGGGTGTCCTGCTCGACCAGCAGCCCCTGGTTGCCGACGTAGTCGAGGTGGCCGCTGCCGGGCGGGGGGAGCGGCTTGGGGTCGTTCTCGTCGTGCACGTCAGGCATAGCGGATCCTCGGGTCCAGAACGGCGTAGAGCAGGTCGACGAGCAGGCTGGCGACCAGGTAGACCACGACCAGCACGGTGACGATGCCGACCACCGTCGGGCCCTCCTTCTGGCCGATCGCCCGGTAGAGGATGTTGCCGACGCCCTTGATGTTGAAGATGCCTTCGGTGACGATCGCGCCGCCCATCAGCGCGCCCAGGTCGGTACCGAGGAAGGTGACCACCGGGATCAGCGAGTTGCGCAGCAGGTGGCGGGTGACGATGGTGCGGCGCGGCAGGCCCTTGGCGGTGGCGGTGCGGATGTAGTCGGCCCGCAGGTTCTCGCCGATCGAGGTCCGGGTGAGCCGGGCGACGTACGCGAGCGAGAGGGCGGCCAGCACGGCGCCGGGCAGGATCAGCTGGGTGATGTCCTCGGAGTCCTGCACGGTCGGGGTGACCCAGCCCAGGTCGGTGGCGAACACCGTCTGGGCGATGTAGCCGAGCACGAAGACCGGGATCGAGATCACCAGCAGGGTGATGATCAGGACCAGGGTGTCCCAGATGGTGCCGCGCTTGAGGCCGGAGAGCACGCCGAGCGGCAGGCCGACCACGATCTCGAAGAAGAAGGCGACCAGGGCCAGCCGGATGGTGACCGGGAAGGCGTCCGCCATGATGTCGGCGACCGAGCGGCCGGTGAAGCTGGTGCCGAAGTCGAGGTGGAAGAGGTTGTTCATGTAGTGCAGGTACTGCTTCCACAGCGGCTGGTCGAGGTAGTACTTGTGCCGCAGGCTGGCCACCTGCGCGGGGTCGGCCGCCTTGTCGCCGAACATCGCCGCGATCGGGTCGCCCGGGAGGGCGTAGACCATCACGAAGATCAGGAACGTCGCGCCGAGGAACACCGGGATCATCTGCAGCACGCGCCGGATAATGTAGCTGCCCATCGTGCCTCCTTCCGGGAGGTGACCTGGGGCGCGCCCGGGAGCGGGGGACGGGCCCTAGAGCCGGGGGCCCCGCCCTCCGTGCGGGGAGGACGGGGCCGGTACGGGCGGGATCAGCCCTTGACCTCGACCTGGGTCCAGGCCGGGTTGCCGAAGGAGTCGAACGTGACGTTCTGGACGTTGTTGGAGTAGCCCGAGTTGGTCCGGTAGTACCAGAGCGGGATGGCGGGCATGTCCTGCGGCAGGACGGCCTCGGCCTGCTGGTAGCCGGTCGCCGAGTCCTGGATGGTGGGCGCCGCGTCGGCCTGGGCGGCGAGCTGGTCGAACTGCGGGCTGGAGTAGCCGAAGTCGTTGGCGGCCGCGCCGGTGCGGTACACGTCGGACAGGAAGTTGGCGTTCAGCGGGTAGTCCTGCTGCCAGCCGGTGCGGAACGCGCCGCTGATCTGGTGGCCGGTGATCGCCGCCCGGGCGGTCTTGAAGTCGGTCTTGGGGTCGCCGGCGCAGTCCACCCCGGTGTTCTGCCGGATCGAGTTGCAGACCGCGTCCACCCACTCCTTGTGGCCGCCGTCGGCGTTGTAGGTGATGGTCAGCCGGCCGCCGGGCACGCCGCCGCCCTCGGCGATCAGCTGCTTGGCCTTGGCCGGGTCGAAGTTGCAGAAGTCGCCGCAGGTACCGGCCTTGTAGCCTTCGACGCCCTGGGCGACCCAGGAGGAGGCCGGCGCCCGGGAGCCCTGCAGCACCGTCTTGGTGATGGTGTCGCGGTCGATCGCCATCGACAGCCCCTGGCGGACCTTGGCGGTGTTGGCGCCCTGCCACTCGGGCTGGTACAGCGTGAAGCCGATGTTCTGGATCGAGCCCTGGGGCTCGTCGATCGCCCGGTTGCCGAGGTCGCTCTTGTAGCTGGACAGCGCGGACGGCGGCACCTGGTCCATCACGTCCAGGTTGTCCGACTGCAGGTCCGCGTAGGCGGCCTCGGCGGTGGTGTACATCTTGAAGACGACGCCGCCGTTCTTCGGCTTGTCGACGCCCATGTAGCCCGGGTAGGTCTTGGTCACCACCTGGGAGTTGTGGTCCCAGCTGACGAACTGGTACGGACCGTCGCCGACCGGCTTCTGGCCGTACCCCGCCGGGTCGTTGAAGAAGGCGTCGGGCAGCGGGGAGAAGGCGATGTAGCCGAGCTTGTAGGGGAAGTACGAGACCTTGCTGCTCAGCTTGATGGTGAAGTGGGTGTCGTCCACCACCGTCAGCCCGGACATGGTGGTCTTGGTGGCGGGGGCGCCGCCCGCCGGGTGGACGTCCTGGTAGCCCTCGATGTCGGAGAACCAGGAGCTGTTGATCTGGTTGTTGGCGGTGGTCGCCGCCCAGTTCCAGGCGTTCACGAAGTTGGCGGCCTTGACCGGGGTGCCGTCGTGGAAGGTCCAGCCGGACTTCATGGTGACGTTGAAGGTCTGCGAGTCGCTGGTGTCGATGGAGTCCGCGACCTGCATCCGCAGCGTGGCGTTGCTCGGGTCGTAGTCGGCCAGGCCCTTGAAGAGGTTCTGCAGGATGCGTCCACCGCCGACCTCGTTGGCGTTGGCCGGCTGCAGCGGGTTCTGCGGTTCGCTGCTCTGGTAGCTGAACGTCTTGCCGGTGTCCGAGGAACCGCTGCTGCTGCCTCCGCCGCCACTGCTGCCACAGCCGGTGGCCACCAGGGCCACGGATGTCGCAGCGATGACGGCCCGGCGCACTCGGGTGGCTGCGGGCATGGAGCTTCCTCCTAGGGGTGTGGAACGCATCACACCCCATGAGAAGCGCGGCCCGGCGGCGGCGCGACCGTAGTACCGCCGGATGGGTGCGTGCTCATGGGCCGTCAGGAGACGCCGAAGGGCCCGGGGTGCGGTAGTGCACCCCGGGCCCTTCGGACGGGCTGTCAGGCCGTGGTCGCGGCGGCCTCGCGGACCTCGGCGAAGTGGCAGGCCGACTCGTGCGCGGCCGGGCCGCTGAGCACCTGCGGCACCGCCAGCAGCGGCACCTCGGTCGAGCAGCGCTCCTCCGCCTTCCAGCAGCGGGT
>NZ_JAIZ01000702.1:0-2715 GCF_000710465.2 Kitasatospora sp. MBT63
TCGCGCGCCCCCCGGGGGAGCGCGAGAGCGCCCAGGAGAGCGACAGGTGGGCGCGGGCGCGGGTGACGCCGACGTACAGCAGCCGGCGCTCCTCCTCGACCTGCTCGTCGGTCTTGGCGTAGATGATCGGCAGGGTGCCCTCGGTCAGGCCGACCAGGAACACCGCGTCCCACTCCAGACCCTTGGCGGCGTGCAGCGAGGCCAGCGTGACGCCCTCGACGGCGGGGGCGTGCTGGGCGGCCGCGCGGGCGTCCAGCTCCGCCACGTACGCCGCCAGGTCGGCCCGCTCACCGGACGCCCGGCGGCCCGCCTCGAACTCCTCGGCCAGCCGCACCAGCGCGGCCAGCGACTCCCAGCGCTCGCGCACCGCGCCGGAGCCGGCCGGCGGGTTGGCGCCGAAGCCCCGGGTGGCGAGCACCGCGCGCACCTGCGCGGCGAGGTCGGGGGCGTCCGCCGTGAGCGGGTCGTCGGCGGCCCGGGCGGCGCCCTTGAGCAGCACCCCGGCCTCCCGCACCTCGGGCCGCTCGAAGAACCGCTCGGCGCCCTTGAGCTGGTACGAGATGCCCAGATCGGCGAGGGCCTGCTCGTAGACCTCGGACTGGCCGTTGGTCCGGAACAGCACCGCGATCTCGCTGGCCCGCACGCCCTGCGCCATCAGCTCCCTGACCCGCTGCGCGGTGGTCTCGGCCTCGGTCGGCTCGTCGGCGTACTCGGCGTAGACCGGCTCGGGGCCGGCCTCGCGCTGGGAGACCAGCTCCAGCCGGTGCTGGGCGGCCTGGCCGCGGGCCTGCGAGAGCAGCCCGTTGGCGAGGTGGACCACCTGCGGGGTGGAGCGGTAGTCCCGGACCAGCTTGACCACGGTCGCCTCGGGGTGGCGGTGGCGGAAGTTCAGCAGGAAGTCGGGGGTCGCGCCGGTGAAGGAGTAGATGGTCTGGCTGGCGTCGCCGACCACGCACAGGCTGGCGCCGCCGCCGGTCCACTGGTCGAGCAGCCGCTGCTGGAGCGGCGAGACGTCCTGGTACTCGTCGACGGTGAAGTGCCGGTACTGGGCGCGGACCCGCTCGCCGATCTCCGGCCGGTCCTCCAGGATCGCGGCGGTGAGCAGCAGCACGTCCTCGAAGTCGATCACGCCGCGGTCGCGCTTGGTCTGCTCGTAGGTTGCGTAGACCCGGGCGATCTCGGCCGGGTCGCGCGGGGCGTCGCGCCCGGTCTTGAGCACGGCGGCCGGGTAGTCGTCCGGCACGATCTGGGTGACCTTGGCCCACTCGATCTCGGCGGTGAGGTCGCGCAGCTCGGTGCGCTGGACCCGCAGGCCGCTGCGGCCGGCCGCCTCGGCGACCAGCTGGACCTTGCGCTCCAGCAGCCGGGGCACCTCGCCGCCGACCGCGCGCGGCCAGAAGTACTGGAGCTGGCGCAGGGCGGCCGAGTGGAAGGTGCGGGCCTGGACGCCCTCGGCACCGAGCTGACGGAGCCGGCCGCGCATCTCGCCGGCCGCGCGCGCGGTGAAGGTCACCGCGAGCACCTGCTGGGGCTGGTAGATGCCGCTGCGCACGCCGTAGGCGATCCGGTGGGTGATGGCCCTGGTCTTGCCGGTCCCGGCGCCGGCGAGCACGCAGACGGGCCCGTGCAGGGCGGTGGCGACCGCGCGCTGCTCGGGGTCGAGACCGGCCAGCACGGCGTCGGCGCCGGGCGGCGTCGCGCCGCCGGGGCCGTAGGCGTCGTACCGGCCGAGGTCACCCAAGAGCTCTTCCTGCATGCGGTCCATCCTCTCAGCCCGGCGGGCCCGGCCGACGGGTCCCGACATCCTGACAGGCTCTGCCGACAGTCTGCCCGGGATTGTCCACAGCTCGACCGCAATGGTCAGACCATCACCACGGCCCCCGGCGCGTGCGCGGAATCACACGCCGGGGCGGCCGTGGAATGGCCGGAGCGCGCCGCGCGTTCAATCCGGCGACCGTACGCCCACCCGACCCGAGGGAGCTCCAGCCATGTCCGGCAGCGTCACGATGTACAGCACGACCTGGTGCGGCTACTGCAACCGCCTCAAGAGCCAGCTGGACCGCGAGGGCATCGGCTACACCGTCATCAACATCGAGGAGGACCCGGACTCGGCGACCTTCGTCGAGTCGGTGAACGGCGGCAACCAGGTGGTCCCGACCGTGCTGGTGGTGCCGGCCGGCGGTGGCGACCAGGTCGTGATGACCAACCCGAGCCTGCGTCAGGTCCAGGCCGCGCTGGCCGGCTGAGCCCCACCGCGCCGCCCGGCGGCCGGCAATCCCGGCATCCCGGGCGGGATCCCGCGGCCCCGCACCGGCCCGCCGTCGGCGGGGTGCGGGGCCGCGGCGGCTCGACGGCCAGCCCGGCGGCGGGTTCAGGCGTCGGCGGGTGCGGGGCGTCGGCGGACCCGGGGCGTCGGCGGGTGCGGGGCGTCGGCGGGTCAGCGCGGAACCGGCGGCCGGCCGGCCGCCTCGCCGAGGCCGTACAGCAGGCGGCAGCGGTCCGCCGCGTAGCGGGTCTCGATCACCCGGACCGGGCCGCGCCGGTCCGAACTGACCCGGGTCTGCACCAGCAGCGGCACCCCTGGGCCGATCTCGAACCAGGCCGCCTCGGCGGGCCCGGGCATCCGGGCCACCAGGTGGTCCACCCCGCCGGTCTCGGTGCGGTCGATGGCGGCGAGCGCCGTCTCGTCCCCGCCGGGCACCGGCTCCGGCCCCC
>NZ_JAIZ01000702.1:2810-26169 GCF_000710465.2 Kitasatospora sp. MBT63
GCCGGCGGCGAGCCCGGCGCGGTAGTGGCTCTCCTCGATGGAGAACGGCTCGCGGTCCGTCATCCGCAGCTGACGGCGCACCACCACCGCCTCGCCGGGGACCAGCCCGAGCCAGCCGGCGATGTCCGCCCGGGCCCGGACGATGAGCATCTCGAAGTCGACGGTCAGCCGGCGCCCGGTCTCCCGGGCCTCCTTCGCGTAGACCTCCGAGGGGGCCGCCAGCGAGTCCCGCTGGCCGGGGACGCGCGCGGGCGCGTACGCGCGGTGGTCCAGCAGGGGCTGCTGCTTCAGGTAGGTGCCCTTGCCCTGGAGCCTGACCAGCCGCCCCTCGTTGACCAGCAGGTCGACCGCCAGCCGGACGGTGTTCCTGGCCACGCCGTAGTGGTGCTCCAGCTCGCTCTCGACCGGGAGCTGGGCGCCGCCCTGCCATTCGCCCGCCTCGATCCGGCGGCGCAGGTCGGCCGCGAGACGCTGGTACTTGGGAGACGGCACGCCGCCGCGAGGGATTGTCACCCGAGTGAATGTAGCCATTCGGCTTGCGCCATTTCAGCGAAACCCGCCAATATTGGCCAGGCCCGGGGATTCCGAGGCCGATCCCGGCCGGATCGATCGCAGTCGAATTCTTCCCATCACGCGCACCCCGGGGGCGGACCATGCCCGTCAGCAGTACCCCGCAGCGGCGGAACGCCCGCCACCTCGAGCAGCACCCGACCGACTCCTCCGGCGCGGCCGGACGGCCCGGCCGCGCGTTGTCCGCGGCCGAGCGCGGCGCCTGGTCGGCGACGGCCAGCTTCCCCCCGCAGCCGCGGAACGTCGCGCTGGCCCGCCGGCTGACCCGTACCGCGTTGGCCGCCTGGGGCGTTCCCGAGCTGGCGGACAGCGCCGAACTGGTCGTCTCCGAGCTGGTCACCAACTCGGTGCGGTACGGGCGCGGGGCGGTCTCCCTCACGCTGGTGCTGACCGACGGCGCGCTGCAGATCTCGGTCGCCGACTTCGGGCGCGGCCTGCCCCGGGTCCGCCGGGCCGGTGACGACGAGCCCACCGGCCGTGGCCTGAGCATCGTCACGGCGATCAGCGCGCGCTGGCTGGTGACCACGCGGCTGACCGGAAAGACCGTCAGCTGCTGGCTGGACCGGTAGGACCGGACGGTTCGGGCACACTCGGACCGGGCCTCTCGGCGACGGCCGGAAAGTGATTGCGCGCCGAACGCAAGGGGCGCGCGGAGAAATCCGCGCGCCCCTTTTCGCAACCATTCACGGCCGCCCGCCGCATTCACGGCCGGACCTCGGCCCGTGGCCGAATGCCTGCCGAAATGTTTCGAACCCCATTCGACCCCGTTTTCGATACGTTCCGGGGCCGCTGCCGCTCCGGGGCCACACCCACTGCCGCTCCGGGGCCACACCCGCTGCCGTTCCGGGGCCGCTGCCGGCTGCTACCAGCGGGCCGCGGAGGGCAGCGGTTCGCCGTACCAGAGCTCGACCAGGTGCCGGGCGATGGAGATCCCGGACGGCGGCAGGATCTCGCCCGCCGCCATCCCGGCCCGGAGCTCCTCGCGGGAGAACCAGCGGGCCTCCGCCAGCTCCTCGCCGTCCACCGTGATCCCGGTGCCGGACGGGTCGGCGGTGCCCATGAACCCGAGCATCAGGCTGGACGGGAACGGCCAGGGCTGGCTGGCCACGTACCGGACCTCGCCGACCTTGACCCCGGCCTCCTCCAGCACCTCCCGGGCGACCGCCTGCTCCAGCGACTCGCCCGGCTCGACGAAGCCGGCCAGGGTGGACCAGCGGCCCTCCGGCCAGAGCGCCTGGCGGCCCAGCAGGCAGCGGTCCTCGCCGTCGGTGATCAGCATGATCACGGCGGGGTCGGTCCGCGGGTAGTGCTCCGCCGCGCAGGAGGTGCAGCGGCGGACGTGCCCGGCCCCGGCCTTCTCGGTCGGGTGCCCGCAGCGGGAGCAGAAGCTGTGCAGCCGGTGCCAGTGCTCCAGCGCCACCGCGTGCACCAGCAGACCGGCGTCCCGGTCGGTCAGGCTCGCGCCGACCTCGCGCAGTCCGGCCGGCCGGGCGTCGCCGTCCAGCCGGCCGGGCAGGCTGTCGACGGCCAGCGCGAAGTAGGACACCCCGGCGTCGTCGGTGCCGAGGAAGTAGCGGTCCCCGGTCTGCGGCGCCTCGAAGGAGGGCAGCAGGACCAGTTCGCAGCCGTCCTCGGTGTCGACCACGAAGGCCTCGCCGGCGGAGATCGGCAGCACCTGGGTGCTGGGGTGGCTCCACGCGGCGGCCAGCCACGGCTCGTCGAAGCGGTGGTGCGCGGCCCGGTCGACCCCGGCGCGGGCCAGCGCCAGGTGCTTGGTGTCGGGCACGTCAGGCACGCTGCTCAAGTCGGCTCTTCCCGTTCGGATCATCAGGAGCGGTCATCTTCGGTCTGTCTGCGCGGCCGGGCGCGGCCGGCCGGGAGCAGGGCTGCGGCCCGGGACCGGCCTCGACGGCGGTCCCGGCCGGGGAGCCGCTCACGCCTGCGGCCAGGTCTCGGCGAGGTCGCCCCACAGGTACGCGGCGGCCTCGACGCCCTTGCGCAGCAGGTCGAGCTCCACCTTCTCGTTGACGGAGTGCCAGCCGTCCGAGGGCACCGAGATGCCGAGGAACAGCACCGGCGCGCCCAGCACGTCCTGGAGGTCCGCGGCCGGTCCGGAACCGCCCTCACGGGTGAACAGGATCTTCTGCTCGAAGGCCCGGCCCATCGCCCGGACGGTGGACTGCAGCGCCGGGTGGTCCAGCGGGGTCAGGCAGGGCCGGGTCGCTCCGGGGAAGACGATCTCGTGCCGGATGCCCTCCGGGACCCGTGCGACCACCCAGTCGCGGACGGCCTCGCGGACCTTCTCCACCTCCTGGCCGGCCACCAGGCGGAAGGACAGCTTGAGGTGCGCCTCGGCCGGGACGATGGTCTTGCCGCCGGGGCCGGTGTAGCCGCCCCAGATGCCGTTGACCTCGGCGGTCGGCCGGGCCCAGACCCGCTCCAGGGTGGTGTAGCCGCGCTCGCCGCGGGTGCCGTACGACTTGGCCACCCGCAGCCACTGGGCCTCGTCGAACGGCAGCTCGGCGAAGAGCGCGCGCTCCTCCTCGGTCAGCTCGACCACACCGTCGTAGAAGCCGGGGACCGCCACCTTGCGGTCTTCGTCGTGGAGGGCGGCCGCCAGCTCGGCGGCGACGGCGGCCGGGTTCGGCACGGCGCCGCCGAACGAACCGGAGTGGATGTCGCTGTCCGGACCCCGGAGGTCGATCTGGCAGTCGGCCAGGCCGCGCATGCCGGTGCAGACGGTCGGGGTGTCCTCGGCCCACATCCCGGTGTCCGAGATGATCACCACGTCGGCGGCCAGCCGCTCGGCCTCGCGGCGCACCAGCGCGGCGAAGTTCGGCGAACCGGACTCCTCCTCGCCCTCCACCAGCAGCTTCAGGTTGACGGCCGGGGCGGTGCGGCCGGTCGCGGCCAGGTGGGCGCGCAGGCCCAGGGTGTGGAAGAAGACCTGGCCCTTGTCGTCGGCGGCGCCGCGGGCGAACAGCTGACGGCCGATCACGGTCGGCTCGAACGGCTCCGTCGCCCAGCCGTCCTCCTTGGCGGCGGGCTGCACGTCGTGGTGCCCGTAGACCAGCACCGTGGGCGCGTCCGGGTCGCCGGACGGCCACTCGGCGAAGACCGCCGGAAGGCCGTCGCTCTCCCACACCTCGGCGACCGGGAATCCCGTCTCCCGCAGCTTGGCGGCCAGCCACTCGGCGGACCTGCGGACCTCTCCGGCCAGGCCGGGGTCGGCGGAGACGGAGGGGATGCGCAGCCAGTCGGCCAGGTCCTGCAGGAAGCCGGCCTCGTGCTGGTCGATGTAGGAGCGGACGGCGCTGTCCGGGGTTTTCGTCATACGGACGACTTTAGTTCGCCCGGGTGGGCGCGCGCCCGCGCCCTCCGGCGTCCGGCCCCGTAACCTCCGTCACTCGACGGTGGCCACGGGGCCGGGGCGTCCGCGCGGCGGCCCACACCGCCCGCGGACTCAGGCGCGGCGGCGGACCAGGCTCAACCGGGAGCGGGTCAGCAGCATCGCCAGCACGGTGGCCACCAGCGGCAGCCCGATCAGGGTGATCGCCATATCCGCCCAGGGGAAGGCGATCACCGGCTTGGCGGTGGCGGCGAGCGACACCGGCCCGTACGAGGGCGCCGTGGCCGCCTCCAGCTTGCGCAGCGCCACGGCCGGAACCACCCCGGCCAGGGTGCCGAGGACCGCGCCCATCGCCGCGATCGTCCCGCACTGGAACCCCGCCAGCCGGCGCCGGATGCCCCCGGTCGCCCCGACCGCCGAGAGGGTCGCCAGGTCCTGCTGGGAGTCGGCCGCCGCCAGCCCGGTGGCGATCCCGGCCGCACCGAGGGCGACCAGGGCCGCGAACCCGGTCAGGCCGAGGGCGATCAGGGTCCGCTGCGGCTCGAACCCCCGCTCGACGGAGAGCTGGGCGCTGTCGCCGATCTTGGCGACGGCGGCCGAGGCCTTCTGCTCCGCACTGTCGGCCGGGGCGGCGTCGGGCAGCCAGACCGACCCGACGGCCGTGGTGTCGAGGTGCAGCCGCTGGGCGGTGTCGGGGGTGATGAACGCCCCGCCGCCCGGCGTACCGGACGCCACCACCACCGCGTCCAGGCTGACGTGCTCGACCTTCGGCCGGTCCGCGGCATCGACTCCGGACCGCCCGTGGTTGGGACCCGGCCGCTCGGAGCGGGCCGTCAGGTCGAGGGTGATCTTCCCGTCCTTGACGTACAGCTCGTCGAAGACCACGGCCTTGCCCTGGGCGAGCGCCCGGGCCGCGGCCGGGTCGTCCACCCCGAACAGGTTGTGCAGCGCGGTGGCGTCGCCGACCGGAATCGGGCCGAACTCAGCGCCGCCGTACGCGAAATCGTGCCGGCAGCGCGGGTCCTCCCGCATCACCCGCTTGAACTCCGGGTCGTCGTAGGCGGGCGGCTGTTCGAGGTCGGCGTCGGTGACCGGGCAGCGGCGCTCCTTGGGGATGGACACCTCGATGCTGCCGCAGTTGTCGGCGGTGCGGCAATCGCCCTGGTAGTGGGCGGTCGACAGGTCACCGCGCGCGCCGAGGTCGGGCATCGACGCGGCGACCGCAGCCCGCAGGGCAGGCAGCTTGGCCGGGTCGGCGTCCGGGCCGTACCCGATCGACAGCGAGACCGCCCCGGCCGGCAGGCTCGCCCGGTAGTCTTGGCGTTCCTGCTCGTCGGTGCTGGTGGTGTAGATGCCGACCGCGACCGATCCGGCCACCGCCGCCATCACGGCGGCGACCGCGGGCGCGGTCCGGCCGCGGTGGCGGACGGCGTCGCGCAGGGCCAGCCGCGGGGCGAGCGGCAGTTGCCGGCCGAGCCGGCCGAACAGGCCGACCAGCATCGGGGTGAGTGCCACCATGCCCAGTTCGGCGATGGCGGAGCCGCCGAGCACCGAGGTGGAGCGGCCGCCGACCCCGGTGCCGCCGCCGATCAGCGCCAGCGCGGCGCCACCGCCGACCATCACCAGGCCGAGCACGGCCAGCTTGCGGTTGGGGGGCTTGACCGAGCCGCGCCCGGTGAGCGCCTCCACGACGTCCTGGCGGGAGGCCTGGACGGCCGGTACGACGGCCGCGAGCAGCCCGGTGACCAGACCGATCGCCGCCACCGCGAGCATGTCCAGCGGTTGCAGGTTCAGGTGGCCGAACCGGGTACCGCCCTGCACCTCGAGCCAGGGCCGGGCGGCCACGACCAGGGCGACCGCCAGCACCACGCCGACGACGGCTCCGGTCAGGCCCAGCACCACCCCGCCGCCGAGCACCACGGCCCGCACGTGCGCGCGGTCGCCACCGCCGGCGGCCAGCAGGCCGAGCTGGCGGCGGGAGCGGCGGGCGCCGACCGCGAAGGCGGGCCCGGCCAGCAGGACGATCTCCAGCAGCGCCATGCCGACCACGGTGCCCAGGACGATCAGCGCGGTGTTGGAGCCGTCCCCTGATCCGGCGCGGCCGTCCATCTCCACGTAGTACGGCACGTCCGCGCGGGCCGGCAGGTCGGCCAGCACGGCGCGCGAGGTCGCCGCCAGGCCGTACTTGTTGAGCTCCAGCACCTTCGACCAGTCCATGGTGGCCCCGGGCGGGAGGTCGACCAGCCACTGCAGGCCCGCCGAGTAGCGGTCCTGGTACTGCGGCTGGGCTGCCTTGAGCGGCTCGATCAGGGCGCCGGGCCGGCCGATCAGCTCGACGGCGCTCAGGGTCTGCGGGTACTCGACGGCCGCCGTGATGGTGAACGGCTTGCCCTCGAGCCCGCGCAGGGCGGTGGTGTCGCCGATCCGGAGCCCGGCCTGGTCGAGGAAGGCCTGGGTGGCCGCCAGTTCCTGCGGCGCGCTCGGGGCGCGGCCCGCCCTGATGGTGATCGACCCCTGCCAGAGCGGGTCGGTGAGGTCGGCCTCCGCCGTCCCGACCCGGAGCCGGCCGTCACGGCTGGTGGCCGAGGCGCCGCTGCCGTGGACCACCGGGACCAGCACGGTACCGGCCGGCAGCAGTTCCCTGGCCAGGGCGGCCGGGTCGGTCGCGGCCAGGCTACGGGTCTGCTCGGGGGTGGGCGCCTGCCCCTTCTTCATCTCGGCGGCCCCCCGGCCGTCGCCGGCGTCCGGTTCCTGGAGCACGATGCTCCCGGGCACGTCCATGATCAGCAGGGCGTCCGCGCGCCCCATCAGCCGGTCGGCGTGCTCGGCGGGGGTCAGCTGGGAGCTGCGGAAGACCACGTCGGCGCCGGCCACGCCGAGCACCGGGAGGGCGATCATGGCGAGCACCAGGGCGCTGCGGCCCTTGGCCCGCAGCGCGTCGCGCCGGGCGATCCGCAGGGTCGCCCGCCAGGCGGCGAGCCTCACCGCCCGTCACCGCCCTTGACGCTGTTGGTGGCGGCGGTGACCAGCAGGGTGGCGGCGTCCTGCTGCGCGGTCTCGTCGACCAGCCGGCCGTCGCGCAGGAAGACCACCCGGTCCGCCCAGGCCGCGTGCCGGGCCTCGTGGGTGACCATCATGGCCGCCGCGCCGGCGTCGCAGCGGGCCCGCAGCACGGCGAGCACGGTCTCGCCGGTGGTCGAGTCCAGCGCGCCGGTCGGCTCGTCGGCGAGCACCAGCCGGCGGTCGCCGATCAGCGCCCGGGCGATGGCCACCCGCTGCTGTTGACCGCCGGACATGTCGTCCGGGAAGCGGTCCGCCAGCTCGTCGATGCCGAGCTCCTCCAGCGCGGCCAGCGCCTCGCGGCGGGCGGCCCGGGCGGAGACGCCGTCCAGCTCGCGGGGCAGGGCGATGTTCTCGGCAGCGGTCAGCGCGGGTATCAGGTTGTAGTCCTGGAAGACGTAGCCGACCGCCCGGCGGCGGACCTCCGCCTGCTTCTTGCGGGTCAGCCCGCCGAGGGCGATGCCCTCGACCAGCACCCGGCCGTCGGTGGGCGAATCGAGTCCGCCGGCGAGCGTCAGGAGGGTGGACTTGCCGGACCCGGACGGGCCCATCACGGCGACCAGTTCACCCGGGTGGACCCGCAGGTCGACGCTCCGCAGGGCGTGCACCTGGGCGGCGCCCTGGCCGTGGACGCGGCTGACCTGCTCCAGGTGCAGCACCGGCGCTTCGGTTTGAGACATGGTCAACTTCCCCCTGCGCTTAATGGTTCATCGGTACTCGGTGCCCGGCGTGGGGCCGGGCGGACGGCGGACCCCGTGGTCGGCGCGGCCTGGGCTCGGCCTAGAGGCGGCTGCGCAGCCGCTTGGACGGCGCGGGCGCCGAGGCGGACGCCGCGGCGGTCTGTCCGCGCTCCTCCTGCCGCCTGGTCAGCCGGGTCTCGCAGTGGTCCAGCCAGCGGATCTCCGCCTCGGTCTGGAAGATCAGCTGCTCCAGCACCAGCAGCCACGCCAGATCGGCCTCGCCCCCGGTGTCGCCGGCCAGGGCCTGGCCCTTGAGCCGGGTGTAGTCCTGCAGCGCCTTCATGCTGTGCCGCCGCTGGCTCTGGACCACGGCCGGGACGTCGACGCCCGGCACGGTCACCGCCATCGCGAGCTTGATCGCCAGCTCGTCCCGGGGCGGGTTGGTCCGGGGCACCGGGGTGTCGAACCAGCGACGCAGTTCCGCGCGTCCCTCGTCGGTGACGGCGTAGAACAGGTGCCCCTCCTCGTCCTCACCCGCCGGGGCGACCAGCCCGTCCCGCTCCAGCCGGCCGAGCGTGGTGTACACCTGGCCGACGTTGAGCGGCCAGGTGGCGCCGGTCCGGGCCTCGAACTCGGTGCGGAGCTGGTAGCCGTAGCGCGGGCCCTGGTCGAGGAGGGCGAGGAGACCGTGTCGGATGGACATACCACGTATGTATACCCGGTATGTGCGAACTGCTCAAGCCCGGCACCCGGTACCGTCGTACGGTGTGAGCCAGCTGCGCATCGCCACCTTCAACCTGCTGCACGGTCAGCCCCTGGCCCCGGACGGCAGCCCGCTGCCCTTCCCGGACACCGGCGGCGACCCGGGCGGTCCGCTCGGCGAGGCCGTCGCGGCGCTGGACGCGGACGTGCTCGCCCTTCAGGAGGTCGACCGCCACCAGGAGCGCTCCGGACTGGTCGACCAGAGCGCCGTCGCCGCCAAGGCGATGGGCGCCGCCGACTGGCGGTTCGCCGCCGCGGTGCACGGCCGGCCCGCGCCGGTGGCCGGCTGGGTGGCCGACCCGGCCGTCAGCGGCCTCCAGGTCTACGGCCCCGCCGAGGTCGAGAGCCGGACCGACCGGCCCGCCTACGGCACCGCCCTGCTCACCCGGCTGCCGGTGCACCACTGGCGGGCCCGCCGGTTCGCGCCCGCGCCGTTCGGACTGCCGCTGCGGGTGGCCGGACGCCGCGGCCTGACCCCCGTGCCGGACGAGCCGCGGGCGGCACTGGCCGCCGTCCTGGAAGGCGTCCACGGACCGTTCACCGTGGTCGCCACCCACCTGTCCTTCGTGCCCGGGTGGAACGTCGCCCAGCTCGCCGGGATCCGCCGGTGGATCTCCGACCTGCCCAAGCCGTACCTGGTGCTCGGCGACTTCAACCTGGTCGGGGCGGTGCCGCGGACGGTGCTCGGCAGCGCCAGCGCGCTGGAGCGCTCCACCTCGCAGCAGCGGATCAGGGAGGCGCGGGCCGCGCGCCGGGCCCGGGCCGCCCAGCCGGGGCCGCGCCGCAGGCGGGTCCGTGAGCCGCGGCCGCGGCTCCAGGGCTGGTACGACCTGGCCCGCACCCCCACCTACCCGTCGCACCGCCCGACCGTCCAGTTCGACCACGTCCTCGCGGTCGGCGTCCCCCGCCGCGCCGTCGGCCCGGCCGAGGCCCCACGCACAGCGGTCTCCGACCACCGCCCCCTGGTCGTCGACGTCACCCTCTGACGCCCACCCCGGGGGCACCCATAGGGGCACTGGGGTACCCCCGGCCGAAGGCTGGGGGCGGAACTGCGCGAAGCGGAAGAGCGCGTGGCGAGGACGGCGTCCGAGGGCGTGGAGCACCTCCGAGTCCGTCCTTGCGCAGTACCCTTCCGCTCCGCGCAGTTCCTCGCGCCCCTGAAGGTGCCCCGGGGGTACCGCTACCTCAGGGGGTGACGGTGGCGGCCCGTTGGGTGGTCTGGTGGGGGAGCTGGCAGCCGAGGGGCTCGTACTGGAGCAGCAGCATGGCCGCGTCGTCGCCGAGCTTGTGCCCGACGTGCCGCACCACGTCCTCGTGCAACCGCCGCAGCACCTCCACCGGACCGCCGACCGCGAGGTCCGGCAGCCGGTCGGCGAGGGGGTAGAAGCGGCCGTCGTCGTCGCGGGCCTCGATCACGCCGTCGGTGTAGAGCAGGACCCGGTCGCCGGGCCGGAACGAGACCTGCTGGACCGGCGGCCGTACGTCCGCCGGGTCGAGCACGCCGAGCGGCGGGACCGGCTCGGCGGGTTCGAGCAGTTCGAGCTCGCCGCCGCCGCCGCGGATCAGCATCGGGCCCGGGTGGCCGCAGTTGACGATCTCGGCGGTGCCGTCCGGGCAGACGCCGATCAGGACCAGGGTGACGAACTCCTCCTCGACGCCCGGGTGGTCGTTCTCGTGCAGGGCCCGGTCCAGGCTGTCGGCCAGCCAGCCGGCCACCCGCTGCAGCGACGGCTCCTGGTGGGCGGCCTCGCGGAAGGCGCCGAGCACGGCGGCGGCGGTCTCCACCGCATTGAGCCCCTTGCCGCGGACGTCGCCGACCACCGCCCGGACGCCGTGCCGGGTGTTGACGACCTCGTACAGGTCACCGCCGATCGAGGCGTGCGCGGCGGCGGCCGCGTAGTGGACGGCGGCGCGGACGCTGCCGACCCGGTCGGGGACGGAGCGCAGCAGCACCCGGCGGGCGATCTCGGCGACCAGCTGCGCCTCGGCCAGCGCCCGTTCCTGGCGCAGCCGCAGGGTGGCGCTGATCCAGCCGATGCCGGCGACCAGGGCGATGGCCAGCACCGTGGCGGTGTGGACGGACTCGCCGAGGACGCGGTTGTAGGCGGCCATCAGGAAGGCCACCGCTTCGGCCACCACGCCGATGAACAGCGGGTACCAGGTGCGTCGGCTGACCACGGCCGCGAGGGCGGGGACCGCGGTGAGGGCGGGTTCCAGGGTCACCCGGTTGTTGCTGAACCAGTCCAGTGAGGCCACCAGCAGCATGCCGATGAGCGGCAGTGCATGGGAGAGCCTCGGCCAGGTTCCTGTCGCCGTTCCGGGCAGCGGCCCGGGGGCCGGCCCGGCGATCCGTTCTCTGATCCATCCGGTCGCGCTCAACGTCGGTCTCTCCAGCGAAGGTGGCCGGTGCCAGGGGACACCTGCAGTGATGACGGAAAGTCAGGGACTGCGTCCCTGCCGGTGGGTCGGAGTACAGAGGTGACCGGTTACCGACCCCACAATAGGCGCGAAACGTGCACACCGCACAGGTTTCGCATGATCCCGTGACGACTTGGATGCTCTGAGTGACTCATTCTTCACTATTCCCGATCAGAAGCCTGGTCAACTCTTTTCGGTCGGGAAGTCCTGATGGTCTTTCCACCCGGCCGCTGCGGACATACAGGAACGAAGCCGTGACCTGCTCGACCGGAACCCCCGCCTGCTCCGCCCAGGCCACCCGGTAGATGGCCAGTTGCAGCGGGTCGGCCGTCTCCTCGCGGTGCGTCTTCCAGTCCACGACCTCGTAGCGTGACGAGCCCGGTGACGCTGAGCCACCGTCACTCTCCCGGTAGACCGCATCGATCCGGCCGCGCACCACTCGCCCCGCCAGCATCAGCTGGAAGGGCGCCTCGACCCGCAGCGGCCGCCGCGCGGCGTACGGGCTGCGCAGGAACGCCTCCTTGAGCCGCTCGAGGTCGCGCTCGTCCTCGATGCCGTCCTCGTCCGCCCCGGGCAGCGCACCGGGCTCGATCAGCATCAGCGGTTCGATCCTGGACTGCACCCAGGCGTGGAAGCGGGTACCGCGGCGGGCGGCCGGCTGCGGCGGGCGCGGCATCGGCCGGGCCAGCTCGCGGGCGAAGCCGTCCGGGTCGGCCGCCAGCCGCATCAGCTGGGACGCGGACAACGAGGCGGGCAGCGGCACCTCCCTGACGGTGCGCCGGGACTTCTCCAGCTCGCCGAGCAGCGCGGACAGGTCACGGTCCCAGGAGGCCACCGTGCGGCGGCCCTCCGGGGTGAGCTCCGGCGGCTGCGGTCCGGGCGCCCCGGCCAGCCGGGCCTGCACCACCTCGGCCACCCGGCGCCGGGCGGCCTGCGCCGCGGGGTCCAGCGGCAGCGGCCACGGGGTCTCCACCGAGCCCGCGAGCACCGGGTTCTGCGCGTCGGGCAGCGGCTCCTCGGCCCAGTGCTCGACCTCGCCGCCGCCCGTCCGCTCGCAGAACTCCCGCACCTGGTGCAGGAAGTCGGACGGGCCGCGGCGGCGCTTCTGGCTCGGCCCCCACCAGTGGCCGCCGGCCAGCAGCAGCGAACGCGGCCGGGTGAAGGCGACGTAGCCGAGCCGCAGCTCCTCGGTGGCCGCGTGCGCGGCCATCTCCTTCTTGAACAGGCCGATGCCCTTGGCGGTCCACTGCGGATCGGCGGGCAGGGTGGCCGCGTCCCCGCGCAGCGCGTGCGGCAGCACCTTCTTGGTGCTGGTCCAGCGCTCGCGGCCCTTGCCGCTCGGGAAGACGTCCTTGACCAGGCCAGGGACGGCGACCACGTCCCACTCCAGGCCCTTGGACTTGTGCACGGTGAGCACCTTCACGGTGTCCTCGCCGCCGGGCAGGCTGGTGTCCAGGCCGCGCTCGTACTCCTGGGCGGCCCGCAGGAAGGCCAGGAAGGCGGACAGGCCCGGGTCGCCGTCCAGGTCCGCGAAGCCGGCCGCGATGTCCAGGAAGGAGTGCAGGGTCTCCCGGCGGCGGGCGGCCAGGGCGAGCGGGGACGCCGACAGCTCCACCTCCAGGCCGGTCACGGACAGCACCCGGTGCAGCACGTCCATCAGCGGCTCGGCCAGGGCCCGGCGCAGCTCGCGCAGTTCGCGGGCGAGCCGGGCGAAGCGGACCTTGGCCTGCGGGGAGAACGGCAGCTCGTCCGGCGGCTGGGGCTCCAGGAAGGTCTCCAGCGCGTCGGCGAGCGAGACCACCTCGGTCGGGTCGGTCTCCGCGACGGCGGCGGCCAGCGGGTCGGCGCCCGGCAGCCGTTCGGTCCGGACCAGGTCGGCGGCGCGGCGGCCGAGCAGGGCCAGGTCGCGCGGCCCGATCCGCCAGCGCGGGCCGATCAGCAGCCGCACCAGCGAGGCGTTGGCGGTCGGGTCCTGGAGCACCTCGCAGACCGCCACCAGGTCGGCCACCTCGGGCAGTTGCAGCAGGCCGCCGAGCCCGACCACCTCGACCGGGACCTCGCGGGCCACCAGCGCGGCGTGGATGTCGGGGAACGCCGCGCCGCCCCGGCACAGCACCGCGATCCGGCCGGGCGCGGTGCCGGTGCGGACCAGGTGCGCGATCGAGTC
The DNA here is from genome assembly GCF_000710465.2 of Kitasatospora sp. MBT63. Taxonomy (GTDB): domain Bacteria; phylum Actinomycetota; class Actinomycetes; order Streptomycetales; family Streptomycetaceae; genus Kitasatospora. The sequence continues at coordinate 15,817 of NZ_JAIZ01000702.1, forward strand.
GGCCAGCCAGCCGATCTCCTCGGTGTGGGTCGGCAGCAGCGCGCAGCGCACGGAGCCGTCCTGCTCGACCCCGGGTGCCGGGCGCAGCGCCTCGACGCCTTCGTGCATCGCGCGCAGCGGGGCGGCCAGCCGGTTGGCGAAGTCGAGCAGCCGGCCGCCGCTGCGGCGGTTCTCGCTGAGCGCGTACCGGGCGGCCGGGGTGCGGTCGCGGCGCGGGAAGTGCAGCGGGAAGTCGTCCAGGTTGGCGACGGAGGCGCCGCGCCAGCCGTAGATGGCCTGGCAGGGGTCGCCGACGGCGGTGACCGGGTGACCGGCGCCGCCCTCGCCGCCGAACAGCCCGGCCAGCATCAGCCGCTGGGCGACCGAGGTGTCCTGGTACTCGTCCAGCAGCACCACCCGGAACTGCTCGCGCAGCAGCCGGCCGACCTCGGGGCGCTGCTGGGCGAGCCGGGCACCGGCGGCGATCTGGTCGCCGAAGTCCATCAGCCCGGCCGCGGCCTTGCGGCTGCGGTAGTCCTCGACCAGGTGCAGCAGCTCCTGCCGGGCCCGGGCGGCGGCGGGCACGGACCGCAGGTCGTCGTTGGTCAGCCTGACCGTCGCGAGGGCGTCGAGCAGCTGCTCGTCGTACGCGCGCAGGGTGTGCGGCTCGGTGAGGTGCTCGGCGAGTTCGCCGTCGAGCGCGATCAGGTCGGCGACCAGGGTGGAGAAGGTGCCGGTGAGCGCGGGGAACGGGCCGCGGGCGGCGCGCAGCACCTTGGCGGCGAGCTGGAAACGGGTGGCGTCGGCGAGCAGCCGGACGTCCGGCTCGATGCCCAGGCGCAGTCCGTGCTCCTTGAGCAGCCGGCCCGCGAAGGCGTGGTAGGTGGAGATCTCCGGCTCGCCGAGGGCGTCCTCGTCCGGCTCCAGCACCCGGGCCCGGACCAGGGCCTTGCGGACCCGCTCGGACAGCTCGCCGGCCGCCTTGTTGGTGAAGGTGAGGCCGAGCACCTGCTCGGGACGGACCGCGCCGGACCCGACCAGCCAGACCACCCGGGCGGCCATCACCGTGGTCTTGCCCGACCCCGCGCCCGCGACGATCACGGCGGGCTCCAGCGGGGCACCGATGGCAAGCATCTGCTCCCGGTTGAAGGGGACGCCGAGGATCTCCTTCAGCTGGTCGGGGTGGGTGAGCACGGCTTGCACGCCGACAACGCTAACCGGTGCCGCCGACAACGCGGGTCGAGCGGGCGGCGCGGACCGGTGGAGCGGGCGCGCGGATCAACAGGGCGGCGCGGATCAGTCGAGCAGCTGGCGGCCGTCGCGCTGGGCGGAGCAGCTGGCCTTGAAGGAACAGCGGGCGCAGTTCTCCCCGGCGGTCGGCACGAACCGCTCGGCCAGCACCCGGCCGGCCGCGTCGGCGAGCAGGTTCTCGATCCACGGCTCGCCCTCCGGCGGGCCCTGGTGCTGGACCTTGGGGCCGTCCGTGTCCCGTCGGGCGGGCTCGCGCAGGTGGACCAGCTCGGCGCCGCCCACGGCGGCGCCGTCGGGGAAGCCGGGCAGGCCGTCGAGCGCGCCGTTGCGTACCGCCAGCTGGTAGACGGCGAGCTGCCGGTGTTCGGGCAGCGACTTGTCGGTGGGGATCTTCTTGCCGGTCTTGAAGTCGACCACGTAGGCCCGGCCGAGGGCGTCCTGCTCGACCCGGTCCATCGACCCGCGGATGCGGACCGCGACCCCGCCGACCGTCAGCGTCAGGTCGAAGCCGTGCTCGGTGGCGACGGTGGTGCGCTCGCGCTCCAGGACGTGCCAGTGCAGGAAGCGTTCCAGGGCGGCGCGGGCCTCGGTCTTCTCCTGCTGGGACTTCCAGGGGGCGTCGAAGGCGAGCGCGTCCCAGACCGTGTCCAGGCGTTCCATCAGCACGGCGAGGTCGGCGGGGGTGCGGCCGGAGCCGACCTCGTCGGCCAGGGCGTGCACCACGTTGCCGAAGCCCTGGGCGGCGGTGGTGCTGGTGGCCGCCTTGACGTCCTTGTCCAGGAACCACTGGAGGGCGCAGCTGTCGAGCTGTTCCAGGCCGCTGCCGGAGAGCCGGACCGGCAGCCCGGCCTCGCGCAGCGGCTCGGGGGCGGCGCTCTGGTCCACCAGGCCCCACCAGCGGTCGGGGTGGGCGGCCGGGACCAGCGGGGCGCCGTCCTCGTCGGCGGCGGCCGCCAGCAGCGCGAGCCGTTCGGCGGCGGCCTGCCGCAGACCGGGCGGCGCGGCGCCGTCCACGGTCACCGCGCGCAGCTCGGCGACCAGCGCGGCCACCGACAGCGGACGGCGCGGGCGGCTGGTGACGTCCTCGACGGTGACCTGCGGGGTGCGGCGCAGCACCCGGCCGGTCCTGGGGTCGAGCTCCTCCCGGTACAGCTCGCGCAGGAAGCGGGAGGGCTCGTCGCCGTCCTCGGCCTGGGCCTTGACGGCGGTGACGATCAGGCGCTCCTTGGCGCGGGTCGCGGCCACGTAGAACAGCCGGCGCTCCTCACCGAGCAGCGCGGCCGGGGAGAGCGGTTCGGCGAGTCCGTCGCGGCCGATCCGGTCGGCCTCCAGCAGCGAACCGCGGCGGCGCAGGTCGGGCCAGAGCCCCTCCTGGACGCCTGCCACCACGACCAGCCGCCACTCCAGGCCCTTGGAGCGGTGCGCGGTCATCAGCCGGACGGCGTCCGGGCGCACCGCGCGGACGGTCAGGGTGTCGGCGGCGATGTCCTGCGCCTCCAGTTCGGCGAGCAGCTCGGCCGCGCCGCGATGCCCGGCGACCTGCTCCTCGGCCCGGGCCGCGGTCTCGAACAGGGCGCAGATCGCGTCCAGGTCGCGGTCGGCGTTGCGGCCGCCCGCGCCGCCGCGCAGGGCGGCCCGTTCCAGGCGCTCGCGCCAGCGGCGGCTGCCGTCCCACAGCTCCCAGAGCGCCTCCTCGGCGCTGCCGCCGCCGGCCAGCAGTTCGCGGACCTTGCGCAGCAGCATGCCGAGGTCGCGGGCGCGGCGGGCGTACAGCGGTTCCATCGCGACCAGCCGCTCCGGCTCGGCGAGCGCCTCGCGGATCAGCTCCTCGGCGGAGCGCGGGGCCCGCCGGCCCGGCCCGCGCTGCCCCTCCCGACGCTGCCCGGGCACGGCCACCCGCAGATCGTCGGCCCGCTCCTCGTCAGCGTGCTCCTCGATGCCCTGCTCCTCGCCGGAGCGCACCTCGACCGTCCACTCGCGGTCGGCACGCTCTTCGCCGACGCGCACCTCGTCGGACGCCTCGTCGCCGACGCGCGGCCCGGCAGTCCGTGCCTCGTCGGCGGGCAGCCCGACCAAGATCTCCTCGGGGGTGTGCGCATCAGGGGTGTGCGCATCGGGGGCCCACAGCCCGGCCGCGAGCTCCTGCGGGCCGGGCTCCGCGGACTCCCACTCCTCGCGGTCCCACTCCCCGGGACCCCAAGCGTCCGGCTCAAGCTCCGGCTCCGGCTCCGGCTCGGTGAGGTCCCACTCCCCGTCCCCGTCCCCGTCCCCGTCCCCGCCCTCGGCCTCGGCCCCGGCCGCCGGCCGCCGGTCCGCCGCCCGCAGGGCGAGCCGCTCCTCCTCGCGCAGTGCCCGGCCGAGCCGGCGCAGGTCGGAGCCGTCCAGTCCGCCGAGCGGGCCGGTGAGCAGGGTGTGCGCGAGTTCGGCGGTGAGCGCCTCGGCGGGCTCGGCGCAGACCCGCAGGGCCAGCAGCAGCGGGGTGACGGCGGGTTCCTCGCGCAGCGGCAGGTCGTCGCCGTCGATCTCCAACGGAACGCCGGCCGAGGTCAGGGCCCGCCGGACGCCCGGGATCGAGCGGGCGCCGGCCCGGACCAGCACCGCCATCTCGCCCCAGGGCACCCCGTCCTCCAGGTGCGCGCGGCGCAGCAGGTCGGCGATGGAGTCCAGCTCGGCGCCGGGCGTCGGGTAGGTGTACACCTCGGCCCGGCCGCCCTCCCGGCCGGGCAGCAGCGAGCGGTGCTGGGCGAGCTTGTCGGCGGGCAGCCGGCCCATCGGCATCCGGCGGGCCAGCTCGCGGGAGGCGGCCAGCAGGACGGCGCCCGAGCGCCGGGACACCCGGAGCACCTTGACCTCGGCGGGCGCCCCGCCGGTCTGCCGGAAGGTCTGCGGGAAGTCGAGGATGCCGTTGATGTCGGCGCCGCGGAAGGCGTAGATCGACTGGTCGGGGTCGCCGACCGCGACCAGGTCCCGGCCCTCGCCGGCCAGCTGCCGCAGCAGCCGCACCTGCGAGGGGTCGGTGTCCTGGTACTCGTCGACGAAGACCACCTCGTAGCGCTGCCGCAGCTCGGCGCCGACCTCGGGGCGCTCGGCGAGCAGCACCGCGCGGTGCACCAGCTCGGCGTAGTCGAGCACCCCGCGCAGGTCGAGCACGTCGAGGTAGTCGGCGAGGAAGTGGGCGGCGGCGGCCCAGTCGGGGCGCTGCACGCCGTCGGCGAAGCGGGCCAGTTCGGCCTCGCCTAGGCCGAGCTCGCGGCTGCGCGCGAGGACCGCGCGGACCTCGTCGGCGAAACCGCGGGTGGTCAGGCAGGCGCGCAGGTCCAGCGGCCAGCCGATCCTACCGACCCCGTGCCTGGCGTCCTCGGCGTCACCGGCGAGCAGTTCGCGGACCATCACGTCCTGCTCCGGGCCGGAAAGCAGGCGCAGCGGCTCGGCGTACTCCTCGGGGCCTTGGTGGGCGCGGAGCAGGGCGTAGCAGAAGGAGTGGAAGGTGGTGGCCTGCGGTGCGAGGCCGCCGCCGACCCGGGCGGTCATCCGGTCGCGGAGCTCCATCGCGGCCTTGCGGCTGAAGGTCAGCACCAGGATCCGTTCCGGATCGGTGCCGTCGGCGATCCGCCGGGCGACCGCCTCGACCAGGGTGGTGGTCTTGCCGGTGCCGGGCCCGGCGAGCACCAGCAGCGGGCCCGAGGCGTGCTCGACCACCGCCTGCTGATACTGGTCCAGCACAGGCGGGGCGGGTTGCGCCAGGGGGTTGCGCACCAGGCGGAAAGGGGAGGTCAATGCGGTCCGATGAGGTCGTACGGGGGTGGTGTTCCGGTCAGCGTCGGGGCGGGCCGCGCGGGGCCCGCCCGTATCGAGCCTACGATCCTGCCCCGTCATTCCCCTCCGCGCACCCGGTTCCGGCGGATCGGGGGCGGGCTGCGGGGCCCGCGCTACCGGCCGTCCCAGCGGGCCTGCCGGAGGTCGACCCGGGGTTCGCCGGCGACGGTGCGCAGCGGGGTGCCCTCGGTGCGGTACTCGGGCAGTGCCCGGTGCTCGTGGCCGGGCAGCGGCCGTCCGTCGGCGCGGATCACCCGCCACCAGGGCACGGCGCCGCCGTAGAGTGCCATCACCCGGCCGACCTGGCGGGGGCCGCCCTGGCCGAGGTACTCGGCGACGTCGCCGTAGGTCATCACGCGGCCGGGCGGGATCCGCTCGGTGAGGTCGAGAACGGCCTCGGCGAAGGGGGGCAGGCCGTGCTGGTCGTCCTGGGCTTCCGGGCCGGCCGCCCGGCCGGTGGGCTCGCTCATCTGCCGCATTCTTCCGCATCCGGTCGATTTCGGGGCCTCGGGCGGATGATCCGCCGCGCCCGATGCGCCCCCTGTCCAGCACCGGGCGCCCGGGCATGGCAGCATCTTCGGGGCAGCGCGTGGTGATACAAGGACAAGACCAGATGACCGGGACGGCAGACGTGAACGTGGACAAGGGCTCGGACGAGTCCGCCACCGACAACGCCGCGGGACCGGAACACCCCGATCCGGATGCGGTGTCGCTGCACAAGACGCCGCGCCAGAACGGTTTCGAGAGCCACCGCAGGAAGGACCTGCCGCCCTCCCCCGAGCCCACCGGCGACCATCCGCTGGCCGTCGACGAGCCGCTGCTGCCGCCGCGTGCGCACCGTCCGTCCGACCTGCTGCGCTTCATCGCCGGGGTGCTCGGCATCATCGCGGTCTTCGTGCTGGCCCAGGTCGCGGTCGCGACCACCACCGGCATCGGGAACGACATCAAGATCAACGCCGACAAGGTGCCCGGCCTGCTGAGCACCATCGCCGCGCTGGTCTCCAGCGTCGCGGTGCTGGCGGTGCCGCTGGCCTTCGCGGTGGAGCGGCTGATCAAACGCGACGGCCTGCGGGTCGCCGACGGCGTGCTCGCCTCGGTACTGGCGTACGGGGTCTCGCTGGGCATCGACTGGTGGGTCGCCGCGGGCGCGCCCGACGCGGTCCGCGACGCGCTGACCCAGCTGCGGGACGGCGCCGGGGGCACCCTGACCGATCCGGTGCACGGCTACCTGGCACCGGTGATCGCCTACATGACGGCCGTCGGCATGTCGAGCCGCCCGCGCTGGCGGGTGGCGCTGTGGATAGTGGTCGTGCTCAGCGGCACCACCGAGCTGATCAGCGGCTACACCACCCCGCTCTCGCTGCTGCTGACGGTGCTGATCGGCTGGTCGGTGGCGTACGGGACGCTGTACGCGATCGGCTCGCCCAACATCCGGCCCACCGGCAAGACCCTGCTGATCGGACTGCGCAAGGTCGGCTTCAGCCCGTCCACCGCGCACCGGGCCCCGGACGCCCCGGGCGACACCCGCCGCTACCTGGTCACCCAGCAGGACGGGCCGCTGCTGGACGTCCACATCATCGACCGCGAGCAGCAGGCCTCCGGCTTCTTCTACCGGGCCTGGCGCCGGCTGCGGCTGCGCTCGGTGGCGGTTCGCCGCAGCCCCCAGTCGCTGCGCCAGGCGCTCGAGCAGGAGGCCCTGATCGCGTACGCGGCCGCCGCCTCCGGGGCCCGCGCGCCGCAGCTGGTGGCCACCTCGGAGCTGGGCCCGGACGCGGCGATCCTGGTCTACCAGAACGTCTTCGGCCGGACCCTGGACGAGCTCACCGAGGAGGAGATCACCGACGACGTGATGGCCTCGCTCTGGGAGTCGGTCGGCGCCCTGCACGAGCGGCGGATCGCCCACCGGCGGCTGACCGGCGAGTCCCTGCTGGTGATGGACGAGAAGACCGGCTGCCTGGTCAACCTCTCCGGCGGCGACATCGCGGCCGGCGACCTGACCCTGCGGATCGACGTCGCCCAGCTGCTCACCACCTTCGCGCTGCGGATCGGCCCGCAGCGGGCGGTCTCGGTCGCCAACGCGGTGCTCGGCCCCGAGCGGGTGGCCGCCGCGCTGCCGCTGCTGCAGCCGGTCGGGCTGAGCCGCTCCACCCGGATCGACCTGCAGCGGATGACCAAGGAGCGCAAGGCCGCCGCGCAGGCGCTGGCCCTGGAGCAGGTCGCCGCCGGCGAGCGCACCCAGGAGCAGGCCGAGGAGGACATCGCGGTGGCCGGCGAGGACCTGCTGAGCCGGATCCGCGGCCAGATCCTGCAGATCGCGCCCGAGGCGCCGATGGCCCCGGCCAAGCTGGAACGGCTGAAGCCGAAGACCCTGATCATGGTCATCGCGCTGACCTTCGCCGCCTACCTGGCGCTCACCACCATCCAGCCGGGCCAGCTCAAGCTCTCCCAGATGGACTGGGCGTGGGCGTCGGTCGCGCTGCTCGCGGCGGCCGCCAGCTACGTCGCCGCGGCGATGAGCCTGACCGGCTTCGTGCCCGAGCGGCTGCCGTTCAAGCGGACCGTGGCGGCCCAGCTGGCGGGTTCCTTCGTCAAGCTGGTGGCCCCCGCGGCGATCGGCGGCATCGCGCTCAACACCCGCTACCTGCAGAAGTCCGGGATCCGTCCCGGGCAGGCGGTGGCCAGCGTCGGCGCCTCCCAGCTGGCGGGCCTCGCCGGGCACCTGCTGCTGCTGTTCGGCTTCGGCCTGATCACCGGCACCCAGACCAACGGGGACCTGGGCGCCTCCCGGGCCGTGATCATCGGCGTCCTGACGGCGGCCGTGCTGGCCCTGGTGGTGGCCGCCGTGGCGCCGCTGCGGCGGTTCGTGGTGACCCGGGTGCGGTCGCTGTTCTTCGGCGTGGTGCCGCGGATGCTGGACCTGATGCAGACCCCCTCCAAGCTGGTCAGCGGCTTCGGCGGGATCCTGCTGCTGACCCTCAGCTTCACCTCCTGCCTCTACGCCTCCGTGCAGGCCTTCGGCGGGTCGATGACCTTCTCCGCGGTCGCGGTGGTCTTCCTGACCGCCAACGCGGCGGGCTCGGCGATCCCCACCCCGGGCGGCATCGGCCCGGTCGAGATCGCCCTGATCGGCGCCCTGACGGTCGGCAACGTCCCGCCCTCCGCGGCCACCCCGGCGGTCTTCCTGTACCGCCTGCTGACCTTCTGGCTGCCGGTGCTGCCCGGCTGGATCTCCTACAACGTGCTCCAGCGCAAGGGCGCCCTCTGACCTCCGCCCACCGGACGCACGAGCAGGGCCCCCGCCGGTGGCGGGGGCCCTGCTGCGCTTCACCGCGGTGCGGCTAGTACACCGGCTTGTGCGGCTCGATCTGGTTGACCCAGCCGATCACGCCGCCGCCGAGGTGGACGGCGTCGCCGAAGCCGGCCGACTTCAGCACGGCCAGCACCTCGGCCGAGCGCACGCCCGTCTTGCAGTGCAGCACGATCTTCTTGTCCTGCGGCATCTTCTCCAGCGCGGTGCCCATCAGGAACTCGTTCTTCGGGATCAGCGTCGCGCCCGGGATCGAGACGATCTCGTACTCGTTGGGCTCGCGGACGTCGATCAGGAAGATGTCCTCGTCCTCGTCCAGCCACGCCTTGAGCTGCTTGGAGGTGATGGTCGCGCCCTGGGCCGCGGCCTGCGCCTCCTCCGAGACGACGCCGCAGAAGGCCTCGTAGTCGATCAGCTCGGTGACGGTCGGGTTGTCGCCGCAGAGCGCGCAGTTCGGGTCCTTGCGGACCTTGACCTGGCGGTAGTTCATCTCCAGGGCGTCGTAGATCATCAGCCGGCCGACCAGCGGCTCGCCGACCCCGGCCAGCAGCTTGATCGCCTCGGTGACCTGGATCGAGCCGATGGACGCGCACAGCACGCCCAGCACGCCGCCCTCGGCGCAGGACGGCACCATGCCCGGCGGCGGGGCCTCCGGGTAGAGGCAGCGGTAGCAGGGGCCGTGCTCGGCCCAGAACACGCTGGCCTGGCCGTCGAAGCGGTAGATCGAGCCCCAGACGTACGGCTTGCCGAGCAGCACCGCGGCGTCGTTCACCAGGTACCGGGTGGCGAAGTTGTCGGTGCCGTCCACGATCAGGTCGTAGCCGGAGAAGATCTCCATCACGTTGGAGTTGTCCAGGCGGTCCTCGTGCAGGATCACCTCGACGTAGGGGTTGATCTCCTTGATCGAGTCGCGGGCGGACTCGGCCTTGGAGCGGCCGATGTCGGACTGGCCGTGGATGATCTGGCGCTGCAGGTTGGACTCGTCGACCGTGTCGAACTCGACGATGCCGAGCGTGCCGACGCCGGCCGCGGCCAGGTACATCAGCGCGGGCGAACCGAGGCCGCCGGCACCGACGCACAGCACCTTGGCGTTCTTGAGCCGCTTCTGCCCGTCCATGCCCACGTCGGGGATGATCAGGTGGCGGGAGTACCTGCGGACCTCGTCGACGGTGAGCTCGGCGGCCGGCTCGACCAGGGGTGGCAGCGACACGGAAACTCCGATGGTCGTCAGATCGGTATTGCCTACGCCAACAGTGTCACGTGCCCCCGGTATTCCGAGACAGCGCGTCCGATGGGCGAGACACCGCCCACCGGATCGTGGGACCACCGGCCGAGGCCGCGATCAGGCCCGACACCCTTGCCGCCACGGCGCTCCGACCCCGTCAGACCCGGCAGGCCGTCTCCATCCAGACGTCCCCGAGCGACTCCTCCAGCGGGACGTGCGTCCGCCAGCCGAGACGGTCCCTGGCGGTCCGGACGTCCGCCTGCCGCCACGGCACCGGCTCCAGCACCGGCCGGGCCGCCTCCACCGGACGGTACGGGCCCTCGGCGTGGCCGGGCCCGGCCTGAGCGGGCAGCAGCACCTGCCGGGCGTCCTCCGTCACCGAGCCCTCGAAGCCCGACGCCCGGACCAGCAGGTGGGCCGCCTCCCGGGCGCGGACGGCGTGCCCGCTGCCGATGTTGATCACCCCGGTGGCGGCCGAGACGGCGGCCGCCTGGATCGCCCGCGCGACGTCCCGGACGTCCACGAAGTCCCGGTAGCCCGACAGGTCCGGCATCCGGACCTGCAGCTCGTCCTGGACCAGCGCCCGGCGCAGCCCCTCGGCCAGCCGGCCGAACAGCGAGGCGGTCGGCGAGCCCGGCCCCACCACGTCGAAGATCCGCAGCACCAGCGCGTCCAGCCCCGACGCCAGCACCAGCTCCGTCCCGGCCAGCTTGGACACCCCGTACGGGCCGATCGGCCGCGGCTCGGCGCTCTCCGGGATCGGCCCGCCCGCCTG
>NZ_JAIZ01000702.1:26257-27024 GCF_000710465.2 Kitasatospora sp. MBT63
CGTACTCCGCCGCCGAGCCGATGTGCACCAGCCGGGCCGGCTCCCGGCTGCGCCGGATCGCCTCGCAGACCGTGGCGACGGCCAGCGTGTTGGCCTGGATCAGCAGCCGCGAGGTGCCGTAGGTCGCCCCGGCGCAGTTGACCACCACCTGGGGGGCGACCGCGTCCAGGAACCGGGCCAGCGCACCGGGGCTGCCCGCCGTCAGGTCGAACCGGATGTCGGCCGAGTCCCGCCGGCCGAGCACGGTGACCTGCATGCCCGGGTCGGCCAGCAGACGCTCGGCGACGCGGCGGCCGATAAAACCGTCGGCGCCCAACAGCAGCACCCTCATCGGGGGTGTCCTTCCATGAGGCCCCGGACACGGTCGCCGGGGCGGGTCTGTGACGAACTGCTCGAACTGCCCGGGCCGACGGCCGCGGCGGGCCCGACCGCCGCCGACCGCCGCCCGGCACTCAACCGCCGGGTTCCCCGGCACCCCCGCGGTACGCCCCGGGGCGGCCGAACACCGACCAGGCGTACGGCAGCAGCACCACCGCCGCCCCGCCGCAGGCCAGCAGCCGGGCCCCGGCCGCCCCGACACCGGGCAGCACCGCCGGGAGCACCAGCGCGGCCAGCGCCGCCACCGGCAGCGCCGTCGCCGCGAGGACCGGACGCCCGCACCGCAGCAGCGCGGCGACCAGCACCAGCAGCAGCCCGACCGCGGCCTGCGCGGCCCACTGCCCCTGGCCCGCCCGGTGCGCGGCACCGTGCAGCAGGCCGTCCCCGGA
>NZ_JAIZ01000703.1 GCF_000710465.2 Kitasatospora sp. MBT63
CCCTGTCTCCATGCCCGGTACGCGGCAAGATCACCCGACCAAGCTGGCCCAGTCGAACCCACGTCCACCAAGACCGGTACGACAACGGCTTCTGACGGACGGAGCCGTCGAAGGGTCGGCGCAGCTTCGCGGGACGGACGAGGGTATTGCCTGTCCGACCTGGGGAGGAGCTGCCGACCCCCGCCGTGGGGTGAGTGTGCGAGCGCGCCACAACGAGGACGGCGACCAGTTGTTGGAGCAGTAGCAGGAGGCCGCCCGCCGGGCCAGCGACGACCGGGAAGCGGAGCGGCAGCGGGCGGAGCGGGAGAGCCGCCGCCCGGCCTGCACCCGGTGCTGCGAGAAGTGCTCCGACAAACGGTGGGCCGAGCATGAGCGGGCCGACACGTGGGGCGACGATGGGCTGTGCGCCGACTGCCGCCAGGCCGCCGCCGAGCGGGCCAGGCAGGAGGGCGAGCGCCAGCACCGCCGCCGAAGCTGCAGCAGCACAGGAGAAGCGCACCAGCGCTTGGTGGCGCCGTTCCTGACTGTCCGTCCCCCAGGTGCCGTGCGCCCGGGGGAGACGGCGCTGTTCCGTCGGCGGCA
>NZ_JAIZ01000704.1 GCF_000710465.2 Kitasatospora sp. MBT63
AGGGCGAGCTGCTCCTTGTGCTTGCGGGGGACGTTCAGGTGTCCTTCGCGGGCCCGGTACTGGGCGGCGGCGGCGAGGTTCCGCTGTTCCTTCTCGGCGTGGCTGACCTTCGGGGCCGGCCGCTGCTCCGGGGCCAGGGGTTCCAGCCCTAGGACGTGTTCGCACACCCACTGCTGGGCCGGTCCGAGCTTGTCCCAGCCGATCTGCTGCGCCCGTGCCCACCCGGCGAGGTCCTCGCCCTGGACAACGACGCTGCCCGGCTCGGCACCGGCGAGCGTGCCGCCGGCTTTCACGTGCCGCCAGGCCAGCGTGAAGCTGCGCTGCCATTCCACCGGCCAGGACGGGCACCATCCCGGGTCGATCGCGTCCAGTGCGGCCTTGCGCTCGGCGGTCAGCGCCCCGGTGAAGTCCAGCCCGCTCTCGCCGGCCTCCGCCCGGCGCTCCAGCGCCTCGGTACGCCGCTGCGCGGTGCGCAGGTTCTTCATGATGACCCCGA
>NZ_JAIZ01000705.1 GCF_000710465.2 Kitasatospora sp. MBT63
GCTCGACGACACCACCCTCCAGGTCACCCTCGCCGCGCCGTTCAGCCAGTTCCCGATGCTGCTGGCCTTCCCGGCATTCGCCCCGCTGCCCGCCACCGCCTTCACCGACCCGGACGGCTTCGACCGCCACCCGGTCGGCAACGGGCCGTTCGCGATGGACGGCGACTGGCGGCACAACCAACGGATCGACCTCAGACGCGCCGACGGCTACACCGGCCCACGCCCGCCGATGGCCGACGCCGTGCACTTCCGCATCTTCACCAGCAAGGACACCGCCTTCACCGAACTACGCGCCGGCCACGTCGACTTCGTCACCAACGTACCGGCCGCCCGGGCCTACGAGGCGAGACGCACCTTCGGCCGCCGCTACTCGGTACGGCCCAGCGGCACCATGGACTACCTCGGCCTGCCGCTGGCCGACCCGCGCTACCGCAACCCGGACGTCCGCCGGGCGCTGTCCATGGCGATCGACCGGGCCGGCATCACCCGGGCCATCTACAACGAGGTGTTCACCCCGGCCGACTCGCTGGTCGCCGCGATGATCCCCGGCCACCGGGCCGGCGCCTGCGGCGAGACCTGCACCTACCGGCCCGCCGAGGCCCGAGAACTCCTCGACCGGGCAGGCGGGTTCACCGGATCGGTCGAGCTGTACTTCGCCAACTCCGACCCCACCTACGAACAGTGGATGACCGCGGTGGCCAACGAGCTGCGCCAGAACCTCGGCATCCGCAGCGTCGTCTTCCGCAAGATGTCCGGCGCCGACCTCGGCCCGATCCTCAACGGCCACAAGGCGACCGGCCCGTACCGGCAGAACTGGGTGATCGACTACCCGAGCGTGCAGAACTACCTGGCCGGCCTGTTCGGCCCCGGCAACCGGATGGGCTGGCACAACCCCGCCTTCGACGACCTGCTCGCCCGCGGCAACGCCGCCCCCACCGACCAGGAGAGCATCGCCTACTACCACCGGGCCGAGGACCTCGCCCTCACCGACCTGCCGCTCATCCCGCTCTGGAACTGGCAGGACCAGACGGCCTGGAGCACCAACGTCGGCAACGTGGTCCTCGACCCCTACGTCGGGGGGCTGCACCTGGACCGGGTGACCGTCCGGCACTGACCCCGACCGCCGCCGCACCGACCCCCAGGGGGCATCCGTTCCGATGGGCCGATACCTCGCCCGCCGCCTGCTGTACGCCGTCCCGGTACTGCTGGCCACCACCTTCCTGATCCACACCCTGGTGTTCGTGCTGCCCGGCGACCCCATCCAGGGCCTGGCCGGCGACCGGCCCGTGCCACCCGCCGTCCTCGCCGAACTGCGCAGCCGCTACCACCTCGACGAGCCGCTGTTCGCCCAGTACCTGCACTACCTGCGCGGCCTGCTCACCGGCGACCTCGGCCGCACGTTCACCGGGCAGCCGGTCGCCGACACGATCGCCGGCCGCTGGCAGGTCACCCTGCGGCTCGGCCTCACCGCCTGGTTCTTCGAGGCCGCCCTCGGCATCGGCTTCGGCGTCTGGGCCGCCCTGCGCAAGGGCCGCTGGGTGGACAGCGCCGTCCTGGCCGGCACCACCCTGGTCATCGCGGTCCCCGTCTACGTGGTCGGCTACCTCGCCCAACTGCTGCTCGGCGTGCGGCTCGGCTGGTTCCCGGTCTCCGGCGAGGACGGCGGCTGGCCGACCGCCTACCTGCTGCCCGGACTCGTCCTCGCCTCCTTCGGCGTCGCCTACGTCGCCCGGCTCACCCGCGCCTCGCTGCTGGAGAACCTGCGCGCCGACTACGTCCGCACCGCCGGCGCCAAGGGACTCAGCCGCCGCCGCATCATCGTGCTGCACACCCTGCGCAACTCGCTGCTCCCGGTCGCGACCTTCCTCGGCGTCGAACTCGGCTCGCTGATGGCGGGCGCCGTCGTCACCGAGTACATCTTCAACCTCCCCGGCATCGGCCAGCAGGTCTTCCAGGCCATCCAACTGCGCGAAGGGCCCACCGTGGTCGGCGTCACCACCGTGCTGGTGCTGGTCTTCTGCCTCGCCAACCTGCTCGTCGACGTCCTGTACGGCCTGCTCGACCCGAGGATCCGCCATGACTAGCCCGCCCACCGACCTCCTGATCCCACCCGCAGACCCGCCCGGGCCA
>NZ_JAIZ01000706.1:0-974 GCF_000710465.2 Kitasatospora sp. MBT63
GGGCCCCGCCGCCGAACCGCCCGGAGCACCCGCGGAGGCCGGGGACGCCGGGGACGCCGAACTGCCGAAGCGGGTCCGCCAGGCCGGCCTCGCGCCGCAGCTCCGCGGGACCCCCGCCCGCCCGCGGTCCCGCAGCGGCGGCCCCGCACCGCTCGACCGCGACCCGGAGCAGGCCCGGGCCGCGATGTCCGCCTACCGGCAGGGCTGGGTCCGCGGCCTGGCCCCGCACCGGGCCGCCGCCGACCCGGACACCCCCACCGGCCCCACCGCCTCGGTCCGCCCGATCGGACCGGAAGGAGAGCACCGATGATCGGCACCACCCGCCCTGTGGGCGAACTGAACTGGCTGCTGGACGAGTTGGTGGCCCGGGTGGCCGACGCCCGGTTCGCGGTGATGCTGTCCTCGGACGGCCTGGCGATGGGCACCTCGGCCGGGATCGGCCGCGAGGACGGTGAGCACCTGGCCGCCGTCGCCTCCGGCTTCCACAGCCTGGCCAAGGGTGCCGGGCGGCACTTCGAGGCGGGCGAAGTCCGGCAGACCATGGTCGAGTTGGAACACGGGTTCCTGTTCGTCGCGGCCGCCGGCGAGGGCAGCTGCCTGGCCGTCTTCGCCGGGGCGGGTGCCGATCTCGGCCTGATCGCCTACGAGATGGCCCGGCTGGTCCGCCGGGTCGGCGAGCACCTGTCCACGCCGCCGCGCAGTCCGGCCGGGGACTGAGCGGGGTGCCGTACCCGCCGCGCCGCCCGCCAGGCCCACCGCCCGTGCCGCCGCCCCCACCGCATCCGCCCGGGCCCCCACCCGTACCGCCGCCCGCGCCGCCTGATGCGCCGTCGCCCGACCGCTGGTACGACGAGGACGCGGGTCCGATGGTCCGACCGTACGCCGTGACCCGGGGCCGGACCGGCGCCGGCGGCCCGGAGTTCGACCTGATCGCGCTGGTCACCGGGCACGTACCGGCGGGGGGCGGCCCCCCC
>NZ_JAIZ01000706.1:1204-2180 GCF_000710465.2 Kitasatospora sp. MBT63
GGCCCTGCTGCCCGACGCACACATCCTCCAGGAGATCGTCCATGGACTCCGCGCACTGTGACCCGGCATCGCCCGGGACCCCCGCGCCGGTCGCGTACCCACGGCCCGCCGACACCCCGGACCTGGCCCTGAAGATCCTGGTCGCGGGCGGGTTCGGGGTGGGCAAGACCACCCTGGTCGGCTCGGTCAGCGAGATCCGCCCGCTGCGTACCGAGGAGCAACTCAGCGCCGCCGGGCGGGGCGTGGACGACCTCGGCGGGGTGGAACGGAAGACCACCACCACGGTCGCGATGGACTTCGGCCGGATCACCATCCGCGAGGGCCTGTCGGTGTACCTGTTCGGCACCCCCGGACAGGACAGGTTCTGGTTCCTCTGGGACGAACTGGCCCAGGGGGCACTCGGTGCCGTGGTGCTCGCCGACACCCGGCGGCTGACCGACTGCTTCCCCGCCGTCGACTTCTTCGAGCACCGCGGCATCCCGTTCGTGGTCGCCGTCAACCAGTTCGCGGGCAGCCGGGTGCACCGGGTCGAGGACGTCTCCGCGGCCCTCGACCTGGACCCGGCCACCCCGGTGGTGCTCTGCGACGCCCGGCGCCGCGACTCCGGCAAGAACGTGCTGATCAGCCTGGTCGAGCACGCCGGACGGGTGCACGCCGCCCGGCTGCTCGCGGAGGTGGCCGGCTAGGAATTCGGCTACCTTCCGGCCCGGTTGAAGGTCGGTCAGGCGCCGGGCCCGGGTCAAACCTGTACGGACAACCCTGTTTGTTTCGACGCCGTCCGCCCGGTGTTCGCGCGGTGTCGGCCTGATCGTGTGCCGGTGCCGTTTGGCTGTCGGCCGGGTGAGCGCGCTCCCGCGCCGCCCGCAGACCGACGAGGGCAGGCAGCATGAGCAGGCGGACCGTGGCGCCCGGGGACCGACCCGGCGAGGCCGCCCGGCGGACGCACGCGGGCCCCCGCGGCCGCGCGCGGCGCCGG
>NZ_JAIZ01000707.1 GCF_000710465.2 Kitasatospora sp. MBT63
GCGGGCGGGCGGTGATCGTGGACCGCACCAAGGACGAGGAGCGGGTGCGCTTCGCCCAAGCCTGCCCCGGCACCGCGCAGGTCATCCGCATCGGCCATGACAGCGAGGTCGGCCTCGATCCGCTGCGCCTGTTCGCGGACGTCAGCCCGAAGGTCGCGGCGCGGTTCTGCGAAAGCCTCCCGGTGGTCGACACTCGCCGCGCCGACGCCGTGGTCTTCGCTGTCAACGCCCTGCAGTTGCCGAAGAAGGCCGAGCTGGCCAGCGAGCGTCCCGGCGAGAGTGACGGTGTCCTGCGCGATCCGGTGCGCCGCCGCCGTGCCGGACGGACCGACCAGGGGCAGCCGCAAGGGCGGTGAGCACGGTCTCGGCGACCAGCCGCCATCGCCGGCCGGGTCGATGTTCGGGTTGGCGTCGACGTCGAAGGCCCTCGGCGACTTATCCCCCGGGAAGCCGGCGCAGGCCTTGCCGGCGAGGCAGGGACACGGCATGCAGGCACGATCGGTGTCTGGTGGGTGGGGGTGCTTCCTCCGGTGGCGGGGCTGTTCGGTGGAGGTGGGTGGGGGGTGGTTCGGGGTGTAGTGGTGCGGTGCGGCCCGGCGGTCCTACGTTTCCTCCTGCCAGGTCCGGCGGGGATGGGCGTGCCGGGACGCCTTCTGGCCTATCGCGTGTCGTTTGTTCGATGTCACAGCTGAGGAGTTCACGTCCGTGTCCACGCATCGTCTTCCCCGTTCCCGTTCCCGTTCCCGTCGCCGGCTGCTGGCGGTGGCCATCGCGTTCGCGTCACCGCTCGCCGTGGTCGCGTTCCCCGCCTCCGCATCGGCGGAGGACGATCCAGTGACGACGACCGCGGAAGCCCCACCGAAGGAGATCGTTCCTGCGGGCGGAACGAACCCTCAGCCGCCCGCCTCGCAGGAGATCCAACGCCCGGCCGCGCCCGCTGACGCCCTGACCGAGGACCTGGCAGCTGATCCGATCCCGGTCGGTGGCTACCCGGACTCGGTGGCCCTGCTGCCCGACGAGAGTCGTGCGTACGTCACCAGTGCCAACGCCGGGACGGTGTCGGTGATCGACACCGCCACCAACACCGTCGTCGGGCAGCCGATCAAGGTCGGCAGTACCCCGCTGTGGTCGGCCGCGAGCAAAGACGGGACCCGGGTGTATGTCGCCAACAACGGTGCCGGGACGGTGTCGGTGATCGACACCACCACCAACACCG
>NZ_JAIZ01000708.1 GCF_000710465.2 Kitasatospora sp. MBT63
ACGGGCCGTGCGCGGGTTCGGCGGCGAAGGCCGTGAACGCGGCCGCGGCGCCCGCCAGCAGCAGGACCACGGCCACCACCACGGCCAGCATCCGGCGCCGCCGGATCAGCGCCTGGCGGCCCTTGCGGTGCCCGGCCGCGGGGGCGGCTCGCTGGGCCCGGGACTCGGCGGCGTACGCGGCCAGCTCCTGGGGGCTGGGGCGGCGCAGGCTGGTGTGGGTGTCGCGGGTGGAGTCCGGGGAGGGCGCGGGCACCAGCGGGACGGCCGGTCCGCGCCGGCGGCGGTGGGTGCCGCCACCACCGGTGTCGCTCTCCGCGTACACCGCCTCGGCCGGGGTGGGCAGCTCCTCGGCGGGCGGGCGGCCCTGGGCCGGGACGGCCAGCGGCGGCACGCCGGTCAGCGCGGGCAGCTGCTCGCGCAGGCGGGTGGCCAGCTCGGCGGCGCGCAGCCGGGAGGCCGGGGCCTTGGCCAGGCACTCGGAGATGATCCGCCACAGGCCGTCCGGCATCCCGGGGACCGGCGGCACGTTCTCGGTGACGTGGCGGCGCAGCACGGCGCCGGTGTGTCCGCCGCCGAAGGGCGTGGTGCCGGCCAGCAGCTCGTAGAAGACGGTGGCCAGGGCGTAGATGTCGACCGCGGCGCGCGGCTCCAGGCCCTCGATGATCTCGGGGGCGAGGTAGTCGGGGGTGCCGATGATCCGGGTGGCCCTGGTCCGGCGCGGGGCGTCGACCAGGCGGGCGATGCCGAAGTCGGTGAGCTTGGCCCGGGGGGCGCCGGCCGGGCCGGGCGGGGCGGCCAGGTCGAGCAGCACGTTCTCGGGCTTGACGTCGCGGTGCACGATGCCCGCCGCGTGCGCGGCGGCCAGCCCGTCGGCGACGTCCGCGATCACCGAGGCGGCGACGGCCGGGGGGAGGACGCCGTCGTGCTCCAGCCGGGTGCGCAGGTCGGTGCCCTGGACCAGCTCCATCACCAGGGCGAGGTCGTCGCCGTCCACCACCATGTCGTGGACGCCGACCACCCGGGGGTGGTCGAGGCCGGTCAGCGCGGACCGCTCCTGGACGAAGCGGCCGACCAGCACCTGGTCGGATGCCAGGTCCTCGCGCAGCAGCTTCACCGCCACCGGTCCGTCCGGGCCTTCGCCGAGCCACACGGTCCCGGCGGAGCCCCGGCCGATCACCTGGTGGACGGTGTACCGGCTGCCGATCTTGCGTGCCAATGCTGCTCCGTGGGCTCGGTAGGTCGGTGCTCAGCGAACAACCTACGCGCCCCGGCGCCCTCCGAGGGCCGTCGAAGGGCTCCTGCCGGGTACTGACGGGCGAGAAATATTGCGAATTGTCGACAAGGCGCCAAAACCGTGCCCGGAGGCCGGCCCGGGCTACTTGCCGAGGCTGTTGAACCAGTCCCGGGCGCTGGCGAACCAGTCCTGCACGTTCTGCCAGTACTCCGGCAGCGGCGTGAAGTTCCACAGCGCGACCGCGGCCAGCGCGAGGATCAGCAGCACCATCAGGCAGCCCTTCAGGCAGCCGAGGCCGGGGATGTACATCTTGTTGCGGCTGCGGCGGCGCGGCTCCCGCTCACGCGGGGGCTCCGGCTCGCGCTGCGGCGGCCGCTGGGGCTCCTGGCGGCGCGGCGGCTGGGGCTCGCGGTGCTGCGGGGCCGACGGCTCCGCGCGGCGCTGCGGGGCGGCGGGCGGCGGGTAGGCCTGCTGCGGCCGGCCCTGCTGGCCCTGGTACGCCTGCTGCTGGTCCTGGTACCCGGGGTGCCCCTGGTAGCCCTGCGGCTGGCGCTGCTGCTGGTTCTGCTGGCTCTGCGGCGGCCGGCCCGCCTGGTACGGCGGCGGGGCGACCGGTT
>NZ_JAIZ01000709.1:0-878 GCF_000710465.2 Kitasatospora sp. MBT63
TGTTGGTGGCCACCGCGTCGTCCATCCGGAAGGTGATGCCCTCGGCGGCCGCGGCCTCGGTCAGCGGGGCGAAGATGCTCTGCGCCGGCCGGCCGAACTTGCGCTCGTAGACCCGGGCGGACGGCTCGCCGGCCGCGGAGGCGTCGGGGTTGAGCTGGAACGGGCGGAAGACCACCTCGACGTCCGCCGCTCCGGGGAACGCCGCCAGGGCCTTCTCGAACCGGCGCTTGCCGATGTAGCACCACGGGCACACGACATCCGAGTAGATCTCGACCTTCACGACTCACAGCTCCTGACGGGTCCCGACGGCGGGGAGTATTGGACCTTACGTTCCAGAACTTAGCGATTCTGGAACGTCAGGTCAAATACTTGCTGCTTCCGGCCGCCGCGTTGGGTAGCGTTGGTCCCATGGGACGACCGCGCACGTTCGACGAAGAGGCGATCCTGGACCGGGCGATGCTCCTGTTCTGGCGCAAGGGCTACGAGGCCACCACCATGAACGACCTGGTGGACGAGCTGGGGCTGGGCCGGGGATCGATCTATGCCGCGTTCGGCGACAAGCACCGGCTGTTCCTGCTGGCCCTCGGCCGCTACCTCGGCCGCCAGGACGAACTCCTCGCCTCGTCCTTCGACGACCGCAGCCCCGCCCTCCCGCAGCTGCGCCGGCTGTTCGAGCGGCTGCTGCAGACCGACTCGTTCTGCAGCGGCTCGGGATGCTTCAGCGTCAACAGCATCGCGGAGCTGCTGCCGAACGACCAGGAGGTCGCCGAGCTCGCGCGGCGCAGCCTGCGCAAGGCCGAGGAGACGTTCGCGGCCCAGCTCGACCGGGCCCGGCTGAGCGGCGAGCTCGCGCCCACGATCAGCCCGGCCGAGGCCGC
>NZ_JAIZ01000709.1:888-2198 GCF_000710465.2 Kitasatospora sp. MBT63
GTTGCAGATCATGCGCAAGGCCGACCCGGATCCGTCCCGCACCGAGGCCTGCCTGGACTCCGCCTTCTCCCTGCTGACGCCCGCCCCCGCCCTCGCCCCCGCACCGGCCCCGGCCCGGGACCTCGCGCTGTCCTGAGCGCCGCGGCCGAATCCGCACGACAGGACGGCCACGCGCCGTGGAGGATGGCCGCCGACAGACAGCGGGACGGCGGAGCGGTGGACGTGGCGTGGTGACGAGGGAATTCCTGGCGGCGCTGGACTCCGTGGTCTGGGACGGGCTCGAGACCGGGAACCCGGCGGACCCGGTCGAGGACGTGCCGAGGGCGCTGCGCAGGCTCGCCGTCGCCGGGGCACTGGCCGTGGAGCGGGACTGCGACCCGCTGTACTCCCTCGCCGCCGCGGACGGGTGCGTGACACCGTCCGCCCTGCCGGTGGCCCTGCCGTTCCTCGTCGCCCTCGCCACGGACCCCGCCATGGGTGCGCGCCTCGCCCTGGTCGACCTGTTGGGCACGATCGGAGCCCGGGGCCGGGCGGCAGGCGACTGGGAGCCGGCGCGGGCCCTGCTCGCGGACCCGGACCCTGAGGTGCGGCGCGCGGCACTCCCGCTCGCGCGGCCGTCCGCCCGGCTGCTGGAGCGGTGGCGGGTGGAGACGGACCGGTCGGTCCGGCTCGCGCTGGTGCTCGCCCTCGGCGGGGCCGCGGCCGAGCCGCAGGACGACGGCGAGGGCAGGAGCGCGGCCGGCTCCGTACGAGCGGTGCTGGCGGACGTGCTGGCGGGTGACGATCCGGTGCTGTGGGTCGCGGCCGTGTACGCCTGCGCCGACCTGGACCCTGAGCTGCCGGTCCGTCAACTGGACCGGTTGGTGGGAGTGTTCTCCGATTCCGTGGTGCAGCCGCGGTTCGAGGGCGTGTGGTTCGCGCCGGGCGTGGACGAGCCGTGCAGCCGCGAGAACGAGCTCCGCTGGATCGTCCGGCGGCTGGACCACTCCCCGGAGACGAAACTGTTCTTCGCGGTCCGCCTGGCCGAGCGGGCGAGCCGGGCCGGGGACACCGCCCTGTGCCGGGAGGCGCTGGACGTGCTGTGGGAGCTGGTCACCGAGTGGCGGGGTGCGGCGCCCGCGGTGCTGCCGGTGGCGGGTGCTCTGCTGGACGCCCCGGACGGGGGAGTCCGCTTCCGGGCCGCGAACCTGCTCGCGGCGCTGGGCCCGGCGGCGGTGCCGTACGCGGACCGGCTGGCCGGACTGCTCGACGACACCGGGGCCGATGAGTGTCTTAGAGGAGCT
This sequence comes from Kitasatospora sp. MBT63, assembly GCF_000710465.2. Classification (GTDB taxonomy): domain Bacteria; phylum Actinomycetota; class Actinomycetes; order Streptomycetales; family Streptomycetaceae; genus Kitasatospora. The sequence goes on from NZ_JAIZ01000709.1 coordinate 2,172, forward strand.
AACACAAAGCTCGGACGCGCCTGTAGG
>NZ_JAIZ01000710.1 GCF_000710465.2 Kitasatospora sp. MBT63
CGCCCCTCGCCGAGCGCCTCCACCCCCGCGCCGAAGCCCACCGCCAGCGCCACCCCCACCGGCTCGCCCAAGCCCACCGCGACCGCGACCCCGACCGCCACCCCGACCCCCGGCCCCGGCGGCACCGCCCGGTTCGCGCCGTACGTCGACACCTCGCTCTACCCGCCGTACGACCTGGTGGCCACCGCCAAGGCCAGCGGGGTGAAGAACTTCACCCTCGCCTTCATCGTCTCCGGCGGCGGCTGCACCCCGAAGTGGGGCGGCGTCTCCGACCTGTCCGCCGACGCGGTGGCGGGCCAGATCGGCGCCCTGCGCGCGATCGGGGGCGACGTCCGCGCCTCCTTCGGCGGCGCCAACGGCAGCGAACTGGCCGCGGCCTGCTCCTCGGCCGCCGACCTGACCGCCGCCTACCAGAAGGCCGTCGACGCGTACGGCCTCGACAAGCTCGACTTCGACATCGAGGGCGGCGCCATCGCCGACGCCGCCGCCAACACCCGGCGCGCCCAGGCCATCGTCCAGCTGCAGAAGAACGCCGCCGCCAAGGGCAGGACCCTGGACGTCTCCTTCACCCTCGCCGCACTGCCCACCGGCCTCACCCAGGACGGCATCAACCTGGTCGCCGGGGCGAAGAGCGCCGGCGTGAAGATCGGCGCCGTGAACATCATGGCGATGGACTTCGGCGACGGCGTCGCCCCCAACCCGCAGGGCCGGATGGGCAAGTACGCCATCGACGCCGCCACCGCCACCCAGGCCCAGGTCAAGAGCGTGCTCGGGCTCGGTGACGCCGAAGCCTGGAGCAAGGTCGCGGTCACCCCGATGATCGGCGTCAACGACGTCGCCACCGAGGTCTTCACCGTCGCCGACGCCACCCAGCTCGCCGACTTCGCCAAGTCCAAGCACCTGGCCTGGCTCGCCATGTGGTCCGGCACCCGGGACAAGGCCTGCCCCGGCGGCGCCAAGGCCTACGCCGACGCCACCTGCAGCAGCATCGCCCAGCAGCCGCTCGACTTCACCCGCGCCCTCGGCGCCTACACCGGCTGACCCCTCCCGCC
>NZ_JAIZ01000711.1 GCF_000710465.2 Kitasatospora sp. MBT63
AGCCGTCCGTACGGTGCTCGCCCAGGGCGAGCCGCTCGGCCGCGGCCGGGCGGTGGCGCGCGCCCTGGAACAGGTCCTGGTCGGCACCCGCACCGGCCGTCCGACCCCCGCCGCCCCGCGCGGCGGGCTCGGCCCGGCCGTCGAGGCCCAGCTCGCCGAACTCGGCCTGCCAGGGCCCGCGGACAGCGCCGACGCGGCCCCGCGCGATCTGCGGCTCGACCCGCTGCGCAGCCCGCTGGACGCCCGCCGCGCCCTGCTGCTGAGCCGCCTCGAGGTCTGCGGCGTCCCGTACGGGGAGCGCGTGGCCACCGGCGGCGCGGGCGGCACCGAGGCGATCGGCAGCCGGTGGCGGGTGCGCTGGACCCCGGCGGTCCAGGCCATGCTGGCGGTCGCCGGGAGCCGGGGGGTGACGGCCGCGCAGGCCGCCGAGGGCACCCTCGGGGAGCGGCTGCGCCGGGAGCGTGCAGCGGACGGGCCGACCGCCCGTCAGGTGATCGACGGCCTCGCCGACGCGGCGGGCTGCGGGCTGGCCGCGCTCACCGCGGTGCGGCTGGACCAGCTGGCCGAGGTGCTGCCCGCCACCGGCAGCCTGCCCGAACTGCTGGCCGGCCTGGCCCTGGTGGACCGGCTGGCGGCCGGTCACTTCCCGACCGAGGCCACCGGCCCGGCGCGCCCGGATGCCGCCGCGCCGACCGCGGCGCTGCTCACCACGGCCGCGGTCGCCCGGCTCGACGGTCTGGCCGGATCCGACGACCCGGCGGACGCCCATGCGCTGCTGGAGTTCGCCCGCCGCGCCCACTGCGAGGGCGGTCTGCGGCTCGGCCACACCCTGCGGGAGCTGGCCGACCGGGGTTCGCCGCTGGTCCGGGGCGCCGCGGGGGCCGTCCTGGTGCTGCTGGGCGAGCGGCCCGCCGGTGAACTCGGCGGCCGGGTCGCCTCCTGGGTGGACGGCGCCACCGACGCCGACCGCCGGCACACCCTGGTCCGCGCGCTCACCGGTCTGCTGACCGCCGCCGAGGGCCTGCTCGACAGCGCGCCCGGCGCCCTCGCCCCGCTGCTGGAGCGGGTGGCCGCGCTGCCCGACACCGCCTTCCTGGACCGACTGCCGGCCCTGCGCGGCGGATTCGACGCCCTGAGCCCGGCCGCCCGGGACCGGCTGCTGACGCTGGTCGAGGAGCAGCTCGGCGAGCACGTCGACACCCTCCCCGCCGACC
>NZ_JAIZ01000712.1 GCF_000710465.2 Kitasatospora sp. MBT63
CCGGTGCCCCTCAAGATCGGAACGACAACAGCCACTAAGGAACAGACGGCATGCGCTGAACTGATATGACGTCAGCAATGCTCCGTGTCAGGATTATCGGTGGAATTTCCCCCCAGTGCGGGCCTGGCCCGTTCAGGACGGCTGGGTCCGGCCACCGGCCGGACGGTCACACAGCAGGCGAGGCCGACCATGGGCATGTCCCCTGGGACGCCAGGACGGCTTGCGTGGCGGTGGTAGAGGTGGAGATGCTTCCGGGGTGGGCTGGAGGAGGCCTCCGGCGGCGGGGCTGCCGATCGCCCCGCCGAGCTGGCGGAGGTGGTGCTGATGACCCCTGATGCCGCGCCGGTCAGCGTGGGTTCGAGGCATCGGGTGGCAATGCCGGCGAGGCGGGGCGGAGACCAGCCCGATGCCGACGCGGGGGACAAGCAGCGAGGTCATGAGCGCCCCCAAGCCAACGACTGGGTTCAGCTGCCGTGCCAGGAACCCGATACCCGCGATCAGCAGGCCGAATCTGAGGGCGGCGAGGGCGCGGGCGCTGGCAGCGTCGGACCTCATCCCGGCGAAGCGGCGCAGAGTGAGGGACAGGGCGGACATGGGGGACGGTCGCAGCTCCGGCCGCCAACGGGCTGCGGCCGACACAGATCCCGGGCGCTCACAGACCTCGCCTGCACCAGAGCCGACCACACGTCGACATCCCGGTCCGGCGACGGCCCACCACCGAGCTGACCCGAAGGAGAAATCCCTGCGCGAGTCCCGCGCCCGGCTCCGATGCCCGGTCGAACGAGACGTCGCCTGAGCTTGCACCGCTGTGACGGACACCCTCGTTGTGGTG
>NZ_JAIZ01000713.1 GCF_000710465.2 Kitasatospora sp. MBT63
CGCTCGCACTTAGCCTGTTAAGGGGTTCGCGCTCGTCTAGTCTGTGCTGTTGCCTGGATAGTAAATTATCATGGTACAAACTTTTAAGAGCCAGTTAAATGGAGATGGATTTAAAAAGAGTTATTGTAAAGTCTCCCCAGGTGTGTCATTAAATATCCCAACAGATTGCCCTGGCCTGACCCCCTAAATGCAATTTTGGGATTCCCTTTTAGTTGCTTTCATTAAAATGTACCAGCGCAGTAAAAAAAGCACAAAGTATATTGTTTATGTAACTCACTATCTCATTTGCACT
>NZ_JAIZ01000714.1:0-843 GCF_000710465.2 Kitasatospora sp. MBT63
GGCGCTGGAGCGGCTGGTCGCCACCGCCGACCGGCTGGGCTCCGACGTGGTGCTGCCGCTGCCGGTCGGCCCGGACGGCCGGGCCCGCCGGCACGGGATCTTCGCCGCCCCGGCCGACCGGGTCTCCCGCACCGACCCCGCGCTGCCCTGGGCGCTGTCCGAGACCATGCTGGTCCGCCGCGAGCTGATCACCGGACACGGGCTGCGCCGCCGCCCCGACCTGCCGGTCCACGCCGAGCAGGTGTTCGCCGTCGCCGCGCTGCTGCACGCCCGCCGGATCTCCGTGACGACCGACTACGGCTACCTCCTCCCGGCGCACCGGACCGTCCCCCGGGCGGAGCCGGGCGAGGTGCTGCGCGGCGTCCGGGCCGTGCAGGAGGTGGTCGAACGGCTCACCGGGCCCGGCCCCGAACGGGACGCGATCCACGGCCGCTACTTCGGCTGGGAGCTGCCGCAGCTGCTCCAGCCGCCGTTCCTGGCCCTGGACGGCCCGGAGCAGCTGGCGGTGCTGGCGGAGACCGGCCGCCTGGTCGACCGGTACTGCTCGCCCGCCCTGTTCGTCCGGCTGCCGGTCGCCGACCGGCTGCGGCTCGCGCTCGCCCGGCGCGGCGAACTCGCCGCGCTGCGCGGCCTGATCGCCCACGAGGCGGTGCACGGCCCGCCGCCCGAGGTCCGCCGCGGCGGGCGCAGCTACGCGGGCTACCCGGCGTTCCGCGACCCCGCGCTCGGCCTGCCCGACGCGCTCTTCGAACTTCCGGGGGGCCCGGCCGTGCGGCCCCCGGGGTGGCGCCGACTGGTGCCGCGCCAGGTCAGGCGTGAGGCACGCAGGTGGCGCCGGGCCTG
>NZ_JAIZ01000714.1:937-19492 GCF_000710465.2 Kitasatospora sp. MBT63
CGGCGAAGGCGGCAGGGAGCTGAACATGAGGGACATCTGCGTGGTGGGCCTGGGCGCGATCGGGCTGCCGCTGGCGGTGCAGTTCGCGTCGAAGGGGCACCTGGTCACCGGGGCGGACCCGGCGCCGGAGGTGGTGGCCGCGGTGGCGTCCGGCCGCCCGCCGGCCGGCCCGGAGCCCGAGCCGGAGGCGGCCGACCTGCTCGCGCAGGTGGTGGCGGACGGCCGGCTGCGCGCCACCACCGACACGGCGGCGGCCGCGGCCGGCGCCGAGGCGGTCGTGATCACGGTGCCGCTGCTCACCGACGCGCAGGGCGAGCCGGACTTCGGGCAGCTGGACGCCGCCACCGACGCGGTGGCCGGCGGCCTGCGCCGCACCACCCTGGTCAGCTACGAGTCGACGCTGCCGATCGGGACGGTCCGGGGCCGGTTCGCCCGGCGGCTGGAGGCCGGTTCCGGGCTGGTGGCGGGCCGGGACTTCGCGCTGGTGTTCAGCCCGGGGCGGGTCCGGGCCGGCCGGGTCCTGGCGGACCTGCGGCGCAGTCCCAAGCTGGTCGGCGGGATCGACGAGGCCTCCACCGAGCAGGGCGCCGAGTTCTACCGGTCCGTGCTGGACTTCGACCCGCGCCCCGACCTGGAGCGGGCCAACGGCGTCTGGGCGCTGGACTCGGCCGAGGCGGCCGAGTTCGCCAAGCTCGCCGAGACCACCTACCGGGACGTCAACATCGCGCTGGTCAACCAGTTCGCCCGGTACGCCGACCGGGTCGGGGTCGACCTCGGCCAGGTCATCGAGGCCTGCAACTCGCAGCCGCACAGTCATCTGCACCGCCCGGGGATCGCGGTCGGCGGCGACTGCGTACCGGTCCACCCGCGGCTGTACCTGTGGAACGACCCGCACGCCAGCGTGGTCAGGGCCGCCCGGGAGGCCAACGAGGCGGTGCCCGGGTACGCGGTCGGGCTGCTGGAGGGGGCGCTCGGCCCGCTGGGCGGGGTCGCGGTCGGGGTGCTCGGCGCCGCCTCCCGCGGCGGGGTCAGGGAGACCGCCTACTCCGGGGTCTTCGCCCTGGTCGAGGCGTTGCGGGCGGCCGGCGCCCAGCCGTACGTCTCGGACCCGCTGTACGGCGTCGAGGAGCTCACCGCGCTCGGGCTGCCGGCCGACGAGGGCAAGCCGGTCAGCGCGCTGGTGGTGCAGACCGACCACCCGCAGTACCGGGAGCTCGGCGCGGTGGACCACCCCGGGGTGCGGGTGCTGCTGGACGGCCGGCGGATCACCGACCCGGCCCGCTGGGAGGGCGTGCGGCGGATCGTGCTGGGCGGTGGCGGGGTCTGAGACCCGGGGCGGCCCCGGGCGGGGCAGACTGTCGGGGTGACCCTTGATCAGAGAGTGAGCCGGGAGGAACCGCCCCGGCCCGGCCCGGGTGTCCGCTTCACCGCCGCGGACGAGCTCAAGAGCCGCGGTGTGCGGCGGATGAAGGCGTTCGCCACCGGGCTGCTGGCCTTCGCCACCCTGGTGTTCGCGCTGGCCACCTGGGCCGACGCGGCGGGCGCCGGGGCCTGGGCGGGCTACGTCGCGGCCGCCGCCGAGGCGGGGATGGTCGGTGCGCTGGCGGACTGGTTCGCGGTGACCGCGCTGTTCCGCCGGCCGTTCGGGCTGCCGATCCCGCACACCGCGATCATCCCGACCAAGAAGGACGCCTTCGGCCGCTCGCTCGGCGACTTCGTCGGCGACAACTTCCTGTCCGCCCCGGTGGTCCGGGCCCGGCTGGGGTCGATCGGGATCGCCCGGCGGCTCGGCGAGTGGCTGGCCGCCCCCGGCAGCGCGGAACGGGTCACCCGGGAGGCCGCCGCCGCGCTGCGCGGCCTGCTCGCGGTGCTGCGCGACGAGGACGTCCAGGCGGTGGTCGCCGAGGCGGTCGGCCGGCGGGCCGCGGCCACCTCGGTCGCCGAGCCGGCCGGCCGGCTGCTGGGCCGGGTGGTCGTCGACGGGGGCCACCACGGGGTGGTCGACCTGGTCACCGTACGGGTGCACGACTGGCTGGTCGACCACCACGAGGACGTGGTGCAGCGGGTCACCGCGAAGACCCCGGGCTGGACGCCGAGGTTCGTCGACCACCAGGTCGGCGAGCGGGTGTACAAGGAGCTGCTGCGCTTCGTCACCGACATCCGCGACGACCCCGGGCACGCCGCCCGCGGCGCCGTCGACAATTTCCTGGCGGACTTCGCGACCGAACTCCAGCACGACCCGGACACCATCGCCCGGGTGGAGCGCGCCAAGACCGAGCTGCTGGCCCGCCCCGAGGTGCAGGACCTGATCGCCACCACCTGGACGGCGGTGCGCACCCTGGTGATGACCGCCGCCGAGGACGAGGACAGCGAGCTGCGCCGACGCATCCGCGACAGTCTGCGCCGGCTCGGGCAGCGGCTGGCCACCGACGCCCGGCTGCAGGCCAAGGCGGACGGCTGGCTCCAGGACGCCGCCGAGTACGTGGTGGCGACCTACCGCGAGGAGATCACCTCGCTGATCTCCGACACGGTGGCGGGCTGGGACGCCGACGAGGCCTCGCGCAAGATCGAGGCCAACGTCGGCCGCGACCTGCAGTTCATCCGGATCAACGGCACGGTGGTGGGCGCGCTGGCCGGGCTGCTGATCCACACCGTCGCGGTGGCCCTGGGCGGCTGACCGGGCCGTGCCGCCGGGGTCCGTACGATGAGATCGAATCCGACCGGTACGTGATGAAGGAGCGCCAGGGTGGCTGAGGAAAAGAGCGGTATCGAGGCGTTCATCGCCAACATGCCCAAGGCCGAGCTGCACGTCCACCACGTCGGCTCCGCCTCGCCGCGGGTGGTGGCCGAGCTCGCGGCCCGGCACGAGGGCAACACCAGGGTGCCGGCCGACCCCGAGGCGCTCGCCGAGTACTTCACCTTCACCGACTTCGCGCACTTCATCGAGGTGTACCTGAGCGTGGTCGACCTGATCCGGGACGCCGAGGACGTCCGGTCGCTGACCTACGGCGTCGCCGAGGACATGGCCCGCCAGCAGATCCGGTACGCCGAGCTCACCGTCACGCCGTACTCCTCTGTCAGCCGGGGCATCCCGGACGTCGCCTTCATGGAGGCCATCGAGGACGCCCGCAAGTCCGCCGAGAAGGACCTCGGGGTGGTACTGCGCTGGTGCTTCGACATCCCCGGTGAGGCCGGCCTGGCCGCGGCCGAGGAGACCGCCCGGCTCGCCGTCGACCTGGCGCCGGAGGGCCTGGTCTCGTTCGGCCTCGGCGGCCCGGAGATCGGGGTGCCGCGCCCGCAGTTCAAGCCGTACTTCGACCGGGCCAGGGCGGCCGGGCTGCGCAGCGTCCCGCACGCCGGTGAGACCACCGGCCCGCAGACGGTGTGGGACGCGATCCGGGTGCTGGGTGCCGAGCGGATCGGCCACGGCACCCAGGCGGTCCTGGACCCGGCGCTGGTCGACCACCTCGGCGAGCACCGGATCGCCCTGGAGGTCTGCCCGACCTCCAACATCGCCACCCGCGCGGTGGAGCGGATGGAGGACCACCCGATCCGGCAGATGGCCGACGCCGGGCTGCTGGTCACCGTCAACAGCGACGACCCGCCGATGTTCGGCACCGACCTCAACACCGAGTACGCGGTCGCGGCCGGGCTGCTCGGCCTGGACGAGGCCGGAGTCGCCGCGCTGGCGAAGAACGCCGTCGAGGCGTCCTTCCTCGACCAGGCCGGCAAGGCCCGGCTGGCCGGGGAGATCGACGCCCACCTCGCCTCCTGGCGCTGAGCCGCCCGCGGCCCCGGGGAGCAGCCGCTCCCCGGGGCCGCCGCGGGTTCAGGCCGCCTTGGCGAGGGCGACGGCCGGCGCCGGGACGTCCCGGTGCAGCCAGGCGCGCTCGGCCACCGTCCACGCGGTGGTGGTGAGCAGGTACACCCCGGCGGCCAGCGGGACCAGGGCCGCGAACAGCACGGTGAGGAAGGACAGGTACGGCGCGAAGGCCGCCCCGGGCGCCGTCGTGCCGGCCGAGAGCCGGCGCGCGCGCCGGAAGGACGCGTAGCCGACCGCGGCGAGCGCCGCGTACAGCGCGCCGAAGACCACCAGCTGCGCCGGGCCGTGCGCGGCGCCGACGTGCAGGCCGAGCGGGACCCCGAACAGGGTGTGGTCCAGCAGGTCGTTGCCGTTGGTGAACAGCCGGTACATCACCGAGAAGAACGGGATCTGCACGAGCATCGGCAGGCAGCCCGCGAGCGGCGAGGACTTCTCCGTCCGGTACAGCTCGGCCATCGCGGCCTGGAGCTTCTCCGGCTTGCCCTTGTGCTTGCGGTTGAGCTCGGCCACCTGCGGGGCGAGCCGCATCCGGACCTTCTCGCCACGGGCGGCGGCCCGGGCGAGCGGGTGCAGCGCCAGCCGGACGGCGACGGTGAACAGCACGATGGCGGCAGCGGTGGGGACCACCTGCGCGAGGGCCGAGACGATGTCGTGGGCCACGCGGACGGCAGGGTCGAGTACGGCGAAAAGGGACATGGGGAGCGAGCCCTCCGGGGTCTCAAGGGGTACGAGAGGTCGGCGGAGGGCGGCCGCGCGGGCCGGAAGAGGGGCGAGGGTTACGCGGCCGCCGGGGCCGCACCGGGGGCCCTGGGGCGGCGGCGGCCGCGGGCGTCCGGATCACGCTGGGGGAGGAAGGCCGTGCGGTAGGCCCGCCGGCGCAGCACACCGCTGCGGACGGCCGCGGGGGCCCTGGCACCGAGCAGCCGGGCGGCCGCCAGGGTGCCGGCCACGGCGCCGGAGACCAGCACCACGGCGGCGGTGGCCGCGGCCACCGTCAGCCCGGTCGGGCCGGTCGGCAGCTCACCGCCGGGCAGGCCGCCGGTCAGCAGCCGGAACACGCCGAGGAGCAGGGCGATCACGGACACCACCGGCCTCCTCGGGTACGGGCGCGCACCGGGTGTGCGCGCGGACGGCTTCTGCGGCGATGGTACGCCCGCGGTGGCGGGGGACGGCAGGGATCCTCCGGACATGTGGTGCAGAGCTCATCCGGCGCTGCCGTCCACCGCTGCCGTCCGCCACCGCGGTGCGGCTCAGCCGATCGGCGCGACCGAGCCGGTGATCGCGGAGGCCCGGGCCGCCTCCAGCACGGTGAGCGTCGCCACCGCGTCGAAGGGGTCGACCGGGGGCGGGGTGCCGGTGGCGAGCGAGGCGGCGATCCCCGCGTAGTAGGCGGGGTAGTCACCGTGGTCGGTGGGGACGGCGGCGGCGTGCTCGTCGGTGCCGAGGGTGCCGTACGAGGCCGGGTCGTCGGCGCCCCAGGCCCCGCCGTCACCGGGACGGCGGCCGGCCCGCAGGTCGCCCTCCTGCGGGTCCATGCCGGACTTCACGTACCCGGCCGCGTCGCCGAGCACCCGCAGCCGGGGGCCGCCGAGCGGGGCGATGGCGCTGGTCCACAGGTGCGAGCGGACGCCGCTCGCGTGGGTGATGGCGACGAAGGCGTCGTCGTCGACCACCGCGCCGTCGCGGCGGGTGTCGATCTCGGCGTACACCGTCTCGGCCGGGCCGAACAGGGTGAGCGCCTGGTCGACCAGGTGGCTGCCCAGGTCGTACAGGGTGCCGCCGACCTCGGCCGGGTCGGCCAGCTCGCGCCAGCCGGCCTTCGGCTTCGGGCGGAAGCGCTCGAACCGGGACTCGAAGCGGTGCACCCGGCCGAGCGCGCCCTCCTCGACCAGTCGCCGGACGGTCAGGAAGTCGCCGTCCCAGCGGCGGTTCTGGAACACCGACAGCAGGGTGCCGCCCCGCCGGGCGAGCTCGCACAGCTCGCGCGCCTCGGCGGCGGTGGCGGCGAGCGGCTTGTCCACCACGGTGGCGAGGCCCGCGGCGAGCGCGGCCCGGGCCAGCGGCACGTGGGTGCGGTTGGGGGAGGCGATGACCACCAGGTCCAGCTCACCGGCCGCGGCGAACAGCTGCTCGGGAGTGTCCACCGCCCGGGCGCCGGGGTGCTCCCGGTGCAGCTGGGCACGGCGGTCGGGGTTGGCGGTGACCACCGCGTCCAGCCGCAGTCCGGGGGTGGTGGCGATCAGCGGTGCGTGGAAGGCGGCGCCGGCCAGGCCGTAGCCGATCAGGCCGACGCGGAACGGGGAGCGGGGCGAGCTGGTCATGCCCCTACTCAATCACGCGCCGGCGGTGACGCCCGGTCAGCGGGCGTGCGAGCCTGGCCGGCGTCGCCGCCGGTTGACCGTCACGACCGTGGCCCCGGCCAGCAGGAAGGCGCCGCCGACCGCGGCGGCCAGGCCGGTGGAGCGGTCGGTGCCGGTCTGGGCGAGGCCGTCGGCGGCGGGCCGCGCGGCGGCGGTACCGGTGCCGGTCGCGTCGGGGGCGGCGGACGGCGTACCGGTCACGGCGGCGGTCACCGGCCGGGCGGCCTCGGTGGAGGCGGCGGCGCCGGAGGGCGCAGGCGGCGCGGGCGGCGCGGCCGTGGGGGTGCCCGGCTCCGTCGCCTCGTGGGAGTGCGCCGCACCGCTGCCCGGGCTCGGGGTACCGGCCGAGCCCGCCGGGGCGCCGCTGCCGTCGAAGACCACGTCCGAGCAGGAGTAGAAGGCCTCGGGGCTGTCCGAGCGCTGCCAGATCGCGTAGATCAGCTGACGGCCCTTCCGGCCGGCCGGCACCTTGCCGGGCAGCACGTACGAGCCGTCGGAGACGGTCGGGTCGGTGACGGTCAGGAACGGGGTCTGCTCCAGATCGGCCCAGCGCAGCGGCTTCGCCGGGTCGTAGCCGGCGTTGGTGAGGTACAGCCGGAAGGTGCCCTTGTGCTGGGCGGTGACGTGGTAGCGGAAGGTGAAGTCGGCGCCGGAGGTGAGGTTGGTGGCGGGCCAGTCCGCGCGCGGCAGGTCGAGCCCGGCGAACTCCGGGGCGTTCGCGCTGCACAGTTTGCCGTCCGGGATCAGCTCGCGGTGCCGGCCGGCCGCGTCGCCGATCCGCACCGCGTTCCAGTCGTACAGCGCCTGGGTGCCGCCGGCCGCGACCGCGGCCCGGCAGGCGGCCGACTTCGGGTGTTCGGGGCCCTCCAGGTAGCAGCCCTCGACGCGGCTCGGCGGGTTCTGCATCGAGCCGTGCGCCTCGGCGGTGCCGCAGCCGAGGGTGCCGGACAGGGTGAGGCCGGCGAGGACCGCGACGGTGACCGTGAGCCGGCGGACCGGCAGGCGGACTGACATGGGCGGTGCTCCTTCGGGTGGCCCCTCGCCGGGCGGGTGCGGGAGCGGCCCGGGGGAGGGGGACGAGAGGTGGGTGCAGGGAGTGGTCCGGACGGGCCGTGGGGTGCCCGGGAACGAAGCTAGCCCGGCGGGCAGGGGGAAATGACGGCTGCTCAGAGCCGTTAGGGGCGGCTTAAGACACCCTTGAGGGACGGCGCTGCGGCCCCCGCCCGGTCCGGTGGGCGGGCGGGACTGCCGTCGGGCTGGTGTGCGGATTAGGCTGGTGCCGTTGGGGCAGCCGGCAGTGACCCCGGCCGGCCACCGCGCTCGGGGCCGGCGGGTGCAGTTTCCGTACCACCACCGCACGAACTCTGGAGACACGCACGTGGCAGACCGCAAGCCCATCGAGTCCTGGCTGACCGACATGGACGGGGTCCTCATCCACGAGGGCACCCCGATCCCCGGCGCGCAGGAGTTCCTGCGCCGCCTGCGGGAGTCGGGCAAGCCGTTCCTGGTGCTGACCAACAACTCCATCTACACGCCGCGCGACCTCAGCGCCCGGCTGGCCGGGATGGGCCTGGAGGTGCCGGAGGAGTGCATCTGGACCTCGGCGCTGGCCACCGCGAAGTTCCTCAAGGGCCAGCGCCCGGGCGGCACCGCGTACGTGATCGGCGAGGCCGGCCTGACCACCGCGCTCTACCAGGCCGGCTACGTCCTGACCGACAACAACCCCGACTACGTGGTGCTCGGTGAGACCCGCACCTACAGCTTCGAGGCGCTCACCAAGGCGATCCGCCTGATCAACGCGGGCGCCCGGTTCATCTGCACCAACCCGGACGAGACCGGTCCGTCCACCGAGGGCGTGCTGCCGGCCACCGGTTCGGTCGCGGCACTGATCACCAAGGCGACCGGGGTGGACCCGTACTTCGTCGGCAAGCCCAACCCGCTGATGATGCGCGAGGCGCTGAACACCGCCGGTGCGCACTCGGAGAGCGCCGTGATGATCGGCGACCGGATGGACACCGACATCGTGGCCGGCATGGAGGCCGGTATGGAGACCATCCTGGTGCTCACCGGCCTGACCGCCGAGACCGACGTGGAGCGGTTCCCGTACCGCCCGACCAGGGTGGTCAAGTCGATCGCCGACCTGATCGACCAGATCTGACCGAGCAGGTCCGGCCGGCCGGCCGGAGTGCGCAGCCCCGCCGTTCCCGGGAGAGCCCGGGCGGCGGGGCTGTTCCGTACGAGGGGGGATTCTTCGTGAGCGAGCAGACGGTGGCGGCCGGGCAGCCGGCCGGGGCGCAGGAGCAGGAGCGGGAGCGGGAGCGGGACGGCGGCGGGGAGAAGCGGGTCACCTGGGCGGAGCTCTACTTCGACCTGGTCCTCGTCTTCGCGATCACCCAGGTGTCGGGGCTGCTGCACCACCACCACGGCTGGGCCGGGGCCGGGCAGGCCCTGGTGGTGTTCGTCCCGCTGTACTGGTGCTGGGTCGGCACCACCGTGCAGGCCAACATCCAGGACGTGGACCGCCCGCGGGCCCGGCTCGGCATCTTCGCGGTGGGCCTGGGCGGCCTGTTCATGGCCCTGGCGGTGCCCGGCGCGTACGGCGGCCGCGGGCTGCTGTTCGGCGCCGGGTACTGGCTCTCGCGGCTGGTGCTGTTCGCGCTGGTGTCCGGGATCCGCGGCGCCTGGCGGGGCCCGTACGGGGTCGGGGTGCTGGTCAGCGGGCCGCTGCTGGTGGCGGGCGGGCTGCTGGACGGGCCGCTGCGGCCGTCGCTGTGGGCGCTGGCCGGGCTGTGCGACCTCGCCGCTCCGCTGGCGTTCCGGCGCCGGCTGGCCAAGGTGCACTACCACCCGGCCCACCTGCCGGAGCGGTTCGGGCTGTTCCTGCTGGTGGCGCTCGGCGAGTCGATCGTCGGGATCGGCGGCCCGGTCGCCGGCTCGCCCCTGCATCCGGCCCAACTGGTCTCGGTGGCGGTGGCGTTCGTCATCTCCTGCGGCCTGTGGTGGCTCTACTTCGGCTACGCCTCGGACGCCATGCGGTTCGCCCTGGAGACCTCGCCCAGGCGGCGGGACCTGATCCGCTGGGTGTTCTCCTACGGGCACCTCGCCCTGATCGCCGGGGTGATCGCGGTCGCCGTCGGCTTCGGCGAGACGGTCGCCGAACCGGGCCGCGCCCTGGGCGCCGGGCCGCTGGCGCTGCTGTACGGGGGCTGTGCGCTGTACCTGCTGAGTTTCGGCTACACCCGCAAGATGATGTTCGGGGTGGTCTCGCCGACCCGGCTGGCGGCCGCCGCGCTGGTGCTGCTGCTGATGCCACTGGTGGTCCGGCTGCCGGCGCTGGCGGCGCTGACCGTACTGGCCGGTGTGCTGGTGGGGCTGAACGGCTGGGAGCACCTGCGGGTGCGGCGGGCGCAGCAGCCGACTTCGTAGTGTCGGTGGTGCTGTGTAGCGTTCGGTGTCGAAGGTGACCGGAGTGAGTCGTACGTCCGGGGCGGGCCGTGCCGGTCCGCCGCCGGTGGTGGTGGGAGGTTGATGTCGTGACCGATGTTGCCGAGGTGGCCGTGGGTGCGGGTCTCGAGGTGCCGGAGTCCTGGCACGGGGTGCTGGCCGAGGAGCTGGGCAAGCCGTACTTCGCCGAGCTGGCCGCGTTCGTGGCCGCGCAGCGGGCCGAGCACGAGGTGTTCCCGCCGGCCGGCCAGGAGTTCTCCGCGCTGGAGGCCACCCCGTACGACAAGGTCCGGGTGCTGATCCTCGGCCAGGACCCGTACCACGACAACGGCCAGGCGCACGGCATGAGCTTCTCGGTGCTGCCCGGGGTGAAGACCCCGCCCTCGCTGCGCAACATGTTCAAGGAGCTGGACGCCGACCTCGGTGTCCCGGCGCCGGACAACGGCTACCTGATGCCGTGGGCCGAGCAGGGCGTGCTGCTGCTCAACGCGGTGCTCACGGTGCGTGCGCACGAGGCCAACTCGCACAAGGCCAAGGGCTGGGAGAAGTTCACCGACGCGGTGATCAAGGCGGTCAGCGCCCGTGAGGAGCCGGTGGTCTTCGTGCTCTGGGGCAACTACGCCAAGAAGAAGCTGCCGCTGATCGACACCGAGCGGCACGTGGTGGTGCAGGGGGCGCACCCCTCGCCGCTGTCGGCCAAGCTGTTCTTCGGCAGCCGCCCGTTCTCGCAGATCGACCGGGCGCTGGAGCAGTTCGGCGGCACCCCGATCGACTGGCGGATCCCGGACCTCGGCAAGTAGCGGGTGGAGCGGAGTGCGGGGGCCCGCACTCCGCTCCGGCCCCGGGGGGTCAGCCCGCGGTGCCGAGGAAGGACGCCCAGCCGCCGGCGGGTGCCTGGCCCACCCCGAGGGTGCGCAGCTTGCGCACGGTGGACTGGTCCTGCACCTCCAGCCACTCCACCAGCTGCCGGAACGACACCAGCCGCACGTCCGGCTTGCCGGCGATGGTCTTGATGGTCTCCTCGACGGCGTCCATGTAGATGCCGCCGTTCCACTGCTCGAAGTGGTTGCCGATGAACAGCGGCGCCCGGTTGGTGGTGTAGGCCCGCTCGAACCCGGCCAGGTAGGCGTCGCGGGCCTGGGTGCGCCACTGGTCGTACTTGGCGGGGTCGCCCTTGGTGGAGCCGCCGGACTGGTTGGCGAGGATGTTGTAGTCCATCGAGAGCACCTGGAAGGCGTGCCCGGGGAAGGGCACCCCCTGCAGCGGGAAGTCCCAGATCTTGCCGTCCTGCACCTTCTGCGGCCAGATCTGCAGGCCGCCGGGCGAGCTGGCGTCGTACTTCCAGCCGAGCTTCGCGGCGGTCGGCAGCAGCGTCTTCTGGCCCTCCAGACAGGGGGTGCGGCCGCCGATGAGTTCCTTGTGATAGTCGAAGGGCAGCGGGTCGACGTCGGTGAAGCCGGTGTTGGTCCGCCACTGCGTGACGAAGGCCACGGCCTGCTGGATCTCGCTCTCCCAGTCCTCCGGCGTCCACTTGCCGACGCCGTTGCCGTCCGGGCGGCTGGCGCAGAAGTGGCCGTTGAAGTGGGTGCCTATCTCGTGGCCGGCCCGCCAGGCCTCGCTGATCAGCTTGACCGTGTTCTTCACGGCGCCGGCCGACAGGAACGGGATGTCGGACGCGCCGACCGGGTGCTTGGGCGGCTGGTAGAGGCCCGACTTCTCCTTCGGCAGGGTGTAGATGCCGGACAGGAAGAAGGTCATCGCGGCCTTGTGGTCCGCCGCCACCTTGAGGAAACGGGCGAACTGGCCGTCGTCGGTGGCGCCGGCGCCGTCCCAGGAGAAGACCACGAACTGCGGGGGCGTCTCACCGGGCTTCAGCTTCTCGGGCTTGGGCTGGTTGGGCTGGGCGCCGGTGTCGGAGGTGGAGCCGTCGCCGATCGGGGTGCCCTTCGGGGACTGGTTCGCGGTGGCGGTGCCGGGGACGGACGAGCCCTTGCTGTCGGATCCCGGGGTCGACCCACCGCCGCCGGAGCCGCCGGTGCCCGAACAGGCGGAGACCGCCCCGAGCGCCGCAGTCGCCGCCGTGGCGCTCAGCACTGTCCTGCGCGAGATGCCGCCCATGTGGTCTCCCCTGCCGCGATGAGTCCCGCTGCTCAGCGAACCTCCGGCGAACCCACAGGTTCCCGGAGGTCAAGTGATAGCAAAATTGGACATTTGATCAGTAATTCCATCCAAAGGATGTCACGAGCCCCTGGGCTTACCGGTTCCAGGTTCCCGTCGAAAACTCATACGCGGCCCGCGACGGGCCGGATGCGGCCCGGTCGCGGCTGTTGCGATCCTGGGACGAACGAACTGACTGACCAAGGACGGGCGGACGGGCCGGGCTCAGACCGCGACCGCGTGCCGCCGCCGCCGTGCCCAGCGTGCGATGGCGGTGGAGATGGCGGTGGCCGCCGCGCAGGACACGGCCAGGCTCAGCCAGGCGGTGTCGAACCAGTGGCTGTTCAGCCAGCCGAGGCTGACGATGTACGCGGCCCACAGCAGCGCCGCCAGCGCCGACCAGCGCAGGAAGCCGCCCCGCTCGGGGGAGTGGCCCACCGCGAGGTCCAGTACGGTCCGGCCGGCCGGTACGAACCGGGCGATGATCACGATAGCCGCGGCGGTCCGGCTCGACCGCCCGGCGAAGCTGCGCTGCATCCGCTCCACGCTCGCCGCCAGCTTCGGCCGGTGCGCCAGCCGGCGCTGGACGGCGGGTGCGCCGCGCCGGGCCAGGTTGAGCAGCAGCAGGTCGCCGAGGAAGGAGGCGATGGCTACCCCGAGCCCGAGCAGCAGCGGCGCCCCGTCGACGTGGGAGGTCCGCAGGACGGCCAGGATGACCAGGCTGCCACTGGGGATGAAGGGCAGGAAGGCGTCGCCCAGCACGGCGAACAGTGCCAGCGCACAGATCCACGAAGAGCCGATGAAGGCGGCGGCGTCCAAGGTCGTACTCCCTCCAGACCGCCCGGGGGAGAGCAGCTACAGGGGGCAACGCTATCGGGTCGACCTTTCATGCCATGAAGCACCCCCGGTGGCGCAACTCACACCGCCCGGCTGCAACCGCACCGCCCGGGCCGGGGACAGGGCGGGGGGCGAGACGGCGGACATGGCACGGGCCCCTGGGACGGGGTGCCGTCCCAGGGGCCCGCTTCGACCGGACGGCGCTGGTCCAGCCCGTCGGTCTTGCACATGGACGCGGCACCGGTGAATGGTCCGCGCTGATCAACAAGACTGCCCGAGGATCGCGCCGCCCGCGACCCCGCGGCCTGGCGACTTCCGGCGCTGGCGTGAAGTCGCCATCCGTACCCGCCTGCTGTCGGAGGGTCAGGAGTCCCGGTCGGCCGCGCCGCCCACCGGCGGGAACACCCGGGCCCGCGCCCGGGTTGTCCCCCTGCGGAACAGCACCCGGCGACCAGGAGGACGGACGGCATGACCACTGTGGAAGGCGACCCGGTCCGCGGCCGCGCCCGGGGAACGGCCCCCGCGCCGCTCTCGATCCTCGACCTCGCGACCGTCGGCGTCGGCACCACCCCCGCCGAGGCCCTGCGCACCACCACCGAGCTCGCCACCGGCGCCGAGCGGTGGGGCTACCACCGCTTCTGGGTGGCGGAGCACCACGGCATGCCGGGCGTCGCCAGCTCGGTGCCGGCCGTGCTGCTCGCGCACCTCGGCGCCCACACCCGTACGCTGCGGCTCGGCTCCGGCGGGGTGATGCTGCCCAACCACGCGCCGCTCGCCATCGCCGAGCAGTTCGGACTGCTGGAGGCGCTCCACCCGGGCCGGGTTGACCTCGGCCTCGGCCGGGCCCCCGGCACCGACCAGGCGACCGCCCGTGCCCTGCGCCGCGGCGACACCGAAGGCGCCGAGGACTTCCCCGACCGGCTCGCCGAGCTGACCCACTTCCTGGACGGCGACTTCCCCGACGGCCACCCGTACGCGGCGCTGGCCGCGGTGCCCCGCAGCGCCGGGCGCCCGCCGATCTGGCTGCTCGGCTCCTCCGGGTTCAGCGCCCGGCTGGCCGGCCGGCTCGGCCTGCCGTTCGCCTTCGCGCACCACTTCAGCGCCGCCAACACGGTGCCCGCCCTCGACCTGTACCGCTCCAGCTTCCGGCCCTCCGCCGTGCTGGCCGAGCCGTACGCGCTGATCGGGGTGAGCGCGGTGGCCGCCGGGGACGAGCAGGAGGCCCGGTTCCTGGCCCGCTCGGCCGGACTGGCCATGCTCCGGCTCCGCCAGGGCCGGCCCGGCCTGATCCCCACCCCGGAGGAGGCCGCCGCCCACCCGTACGGCCCGGCCGAGGCGGACTTCCTCGACAGCTGGCTCGCCAACGTGGTGCTCGGGGCGCCGGGCGAGGTCGCCGACGGCCTGGAGCGGCTGCGCAAGCGCACCGGCGCCGACGAACTGATGGTCACCTCGCACATCCACGGGCACGAGCGCCGGCTGCGCTCCTACGAGCTGATCGCCCAGGCGTACGGGCTCACGGCCGGCGGCTGACCCGCCGACGGCCCGGGGACGGGCGGCCGGGGCCGGTCAGACCGGCGCCGGCCCCGGCCGGCCCTTGCGCAGTATGGCCGCCACCAGCTCGGCCTCCCCGGGCCGGGCGAAGTACCAGCCCTGCGCGGTGTCGCAGCCGGTCAGCCGCAGCCGCTCGGCCTGGGCGGCGCTCTCGATGCCCTCGGCGGTCACCGTCAGCCCCAGCGCGTGGGCCAGCTGCACCATGGCGCCGACGATCTGCTCGTCGGCCGCCTCCCGCCGGGCCCTCGGCCGCCGCTCCGGCTGCGGGTCGCGGAAGCCCTCGATGAAGGTGCCGTCCAGCTTCAGCACGTGCACCGGCAGCCGGGACAGGTAGGAGAGGTTGGAGTAGCCAGTCCCGAAGTCGTCGATGGCGATCCGCACCCCCATGTCCGCCAGCGCCTGGAGCGCCTGCAGCGGACGCCCGCCCGGGCCGAGCACGGCGCTCTCGGTGATCTCCAGCTGGAGCAGCCGGGCCGGCAGCCCGGTCTCCGCCAGCACCTGGGCGACGTCCGCGACCACGTCCGAGTCCCAGATCTGCCGGGCCGCCAGGTTGACGCTGACGAAGGTCTCGGTGTCGGGGAACTCCGCCAGCCACCGCCGGGCCTGTCGGCAGGACTCCTCCAGCACCCACTTGCCCAGCGGCACGATCGCCCCGGACTCCTCGGCGAGCGGGATGAACCGGTCCGGCGACAGCGTGCCGTACCGGGGGTGCCGCCAGCGCACCAGCGCCTCCGCCCCGCGCACCGCGCCGTCCGCGAGCCCCACCAGCGGCTGGTACTCCACCGTGAACTCGCCGCGCTCCAGCGCCGGCCGCAGCGCCGTCGCCAGCCGCTGCCGGGTGAGCTGGTGGGCGCCGCGGTCGGCGTCGTAGAGCGTCCAGCGGGCCCGGCCGTCGGCCTTGGACCAGTACAGCGTGGAGTCCGCGTCCCGCAGCAGGTCGATCGGGGTGGTGCCGTCCGCCGGCCGCTCCACCACGCCGACCGAGGCCGTCACCGACAGCTGGTGGCCCGCCACCTCGAACGGCAGCTCCAGCGCCTCGACCAGCTGCGCCGCCAGCTCGGTCAGCTGCTCGCTGCCCCGGCTCCCGGTGACCAGCAAGGCGAACTCGTCGCCCCCGAGCCGGGCCAGCAGCCGGTCCTCGCCCTGGGCGAACCCGTTCTCCAGCCGCTCGGCCACCGCGACCAGCAGCTGGTCGCCGATGTGGTGCCCGAGCATCTCGTTGACCGCCGCGAACCCGTCCAGGTCCACGTAGCACAGGCCCAGCCGGGCGGGCGGCCGCCGGGCCCCGGCCGCCTCGAAGGCGCTCTCCAGCCGCTCGAAGAACAGCGCCCGGTTGGGCAGCCTGGTGAGCGGGTCGTGCAGGCTCTGGTACGCCAGCCGGTCGCCCAGCAGCCGCTGCTCGGTGATGTCCTCGACCATCGCCAGGGTGTACAGCGGCCGCCCGGTGTCGTCCCGGATCAGCGAGATGGTCACCTTGCCCAGCACGGTGCGGCCGTCGCGGTGCTTGAGCTGCTTCTCCACCCGCAGCCGGTCGCGCTCGCCGCGCATCAGCTCCAGGTAGAGCCGGCGGGGCGCGTCCTCGGGCTCGATGATCCGGTGGATGTGCATCCGGGCCAGGTCGGCGGAGTCCCGGCCGATCATCGCGGCGAACGCCGGGTTGGCCTCGATGATGTGGTCGTCGGCGTCGATCAGCGCCATCCCGATCCCCGCGTCCGCGAACGCCGCCCGGAACCGGGACTCGCTGGCCCGCAGCGCGGCCAGCAGCCGCTGGGTGCCGCCGCCGACCGGCGCGCCGCAGGCGGGACAGCCGGTGAGCCCGGCGGCCGTGGCCGGCGGCGGCCCGAACTCCCCTTGCGGGTACGGCGGGAGAACGTGCGACTGGTGGACGCCGACGGCCGGGTGCGCGTCCTCGGCCCGGCTGCGTCCGTCGTGCCGCACGCCCAGGTGTTGTGCGTCGGCCCCCTCGTTCCGGCCCGGCACGGCACGCTCCCGTCCGCTGCTCACACTGATCCGGTCGGCTGCCCGTACCGCGGCGGACCGCTTGTCGGCCGCGGGCGGGCCGCCCCGGCCCGGGGGACCGGACCGCTGGACGGGGCACACTCGGCGGCGAACGGGCCACTGCCGCTGATCATAGGCCGCCCGCGGATCCACGGGCGACCGCCGCCAGGGTGATTCGCGGCGATCGGGGAGCCGGCCGGAGTGCGGACACGGCACCGCCCCCGGCGCGCGCTGCTCGGCGCGCGCCGGGGGCGGTGGCGGGACCCGACGAGGGGTCAGGCCAGCTTGGCGGACAGCGTGATGGTGGTGCCGGTCAGCGCCTGGCTCACCGGGCAGTTCTTCTTGGCGTCCTCCTCGGCGGCGGCGAAGCCGGCCTGGTCGAGGCCGGGTACCTCGCCGACCACGGTGAGGTGGATGCCGGTGATGCCCTCACCCGGCTGGAAGGTCACGTCGGCGGTGGTGGTCAGCTTGACGGGCGGCGTGCCCGCGCCGGCCAGGCCGTGCGACAGCGCCATCGAGAAGCAGGACGAGTGCGCGCCCGCGATCAGCTCCTCCGGGCTGGTCTTCCCGTTCGCCACCTCGGCGCGGGCCGGCCAGGAGACCGGGTACGCGCCGATGCCGGAGGAGTCGAACGTCACCAGGCCGGCGCCCTTGAGCAGGTCGCCTTCCCACTCGGTGTGCGCGGTACGGGTGGTTGCCACGATCGGGTACCTCCTGTTGGGGATCTGCCGGGTCGTCAGTTCCGGTGGTGCGGGGACCAGCCTACGGTGCGGGACCCGGCAGCCGGGGCCGCTCCGGGGCGAGCCGCGCGACCCGTCCGCCGGGCGTTCCACATGCCGGACGGCGGGCGGCAAAACCGCGGGCCGGGCAGGCCGCCCCTGTTAGATTGGCCGGGGCCCGGGCCCGGCCGTCCAGGGCGCGCCGGGGCCGTCCCGCACGCCAGCACCAGCCGCCACACCCGGAGCCACCCGATGACGGATCAGCCCACGCAGTCCCCGACCGCCACCCCTGAGAAGGTCGACGAGGCGGTCTGGGCCGAGCTGACCAGCCTGCGGCAGAGCATCGACAACGTCGACGCCGCCGTGGTGCACATGCTCGCCGAGCGGTTCAAGGCCACCCAGCGGGTCGGCCGGCTCAAGGCCGAGCACCGGCTGCCGGCCGCCGATCCGGCCCGGGAGCGCGAGCAGATCACCCGGCTGCGGGAGCTCGCGGCGGGCGCGCACCTCGACCCGGTGTTCGCGGAGAAGTTCCTGAACTTCATCATCGCCGAGGTCATCCGCCACCACGAGGCGATCGCCAGCGAGCCGCTGGCCGACTGACCGGCCGCCGCTCCGGCCGGCCGCCGCTCCGACCTGCTGCTGTCGGGGCGGGATAAAAGCGGGATTTCGCGGTGGGTGGCGATCGGAGTTAGCGTGCTGTGTTCCCTCCCTCTTCCCGCAGGCGGTCTGATCAGTGACCCGGCCCGTACCAGCAGCCGCTTCCCCGTCCCCGGCGCCCGGTCGGCGCCGCTGGCCGTGGTGGGTGGAGATCCCCGTCATGATCACCGTGGGCCTGCTGGTCGCGCTGCTCATCAAGACCTGCTTCTTCCAGGTCTTCTCCATCCCGTCCGGCTCGATGGAGAACACCCTGCAGGTGGGTGACCGGGTGGCGGTCAACAAGCTGGCCCCGCTGTTCGGCTGGCAGCCCGAGGACGGCGAGCCGGTGGTCTTCCGCGACCCGGGCGGCTGGCTGCCGCCGCAGAGCGGGGACGGCAATCCGGTCGCCGCCGCCGCCTCGTTCGTCGGCCTGCTGCCGCCGAAGGACGACAACTACCTGGTCAAGCGGGTGATCGCGACCGCCGGCCAGACCGTGGCGTGCAGCGGTACGACGCTCACGGTGAACGGCCGGGTGGTCGACGAGCCCTATCTGCACGCCGGTGACGACTCCTGCTCGGGCCTGGACTTCGGGCCGGTCACCGTCCCCCAGGGCCACGTCTGGGTGGAGGGCGACCACCGCAGCGACTCGGCCGACTCCCGCTACCACCGGGACAGCTCCTCGGGCGGCGCGGTGCCGGTGGCCGATGTGGTCGGCCCGGCCACGGCCGTGGTCTGGCCGCTCCCTCACCTCGACTGGTTCGGCTGGACCGGCCGCTGACCTGGACCGGCCGCTGACCTGGGCCGGGTCTGACAGTTCGCGTCGGATCAGCGCGCGGCGGTGGGCGCCCGGCTGGGCGTGCCGGTGAAGCGCCCTCGCGCTGGGTCGTACTCGGGCGATTCGCCGGTGCGTCCAGCCGGGGGCACCTCCCGGCCGAAGGCTGGGGGAGGATGCTCGGTGTCGCGCGCCCGGCGGGAATTGTCAGACACGGCCCGGGCCCGCGGCGGTACCGGCGGGGGCCCCGGCGGGCCC
>NZ_JAIZ01000714.1:19560-20650 GCF_000710465.2 Kitasatospora sp. MBT63
GCGGGCCGCGGACCGGCCGCCGCCGGGGACTCGGGGAGCGACACCGGCGGGTCCGGAACGGGCACCGGTGACTCCGGCACCGGCGCCGGGTCCGCCGCGGGCTTGCTGGTCTGGGCCGCGAAGGCGCCCGCGAGCACCAGGGCGCCGCCCGCCAGCTGCGGCAGCCCGAGGTGCTCGCCGAGCAGGACCCAGGCCAGCACGGTGGCCACCACGGCCTCCAGGTTGGCCACCACCCCGGCCACCGGGGGTGACAGGTGCTGCACCGCCACCACGCCGGTCAGGTACGCCAGCACGGTGGCGACCAGCACCATCCAGGCGGCCGGCAGCAGGGCGGGCAGCCGGTGGCCGTTCATCGTGACCTGCCCGGTGAGCAGGCCCCAGTCGGCCTCCCAGGGCCGGGTGAGGACGGTCAGCACCACCGCGCCGATCAGCAGCCCGAAGGCGCTGACGGCGATCGGGTCGATCGGGCGCTCGCCCTGCCGCCCGGCGTCGGCCAGCACGAAGTAGCCGACCTGGCAGCAGGCGGCGCCCAGCGCGAACAGCACGCCGAGCGCGTCGAAGCTCAGCCCGTTCCAGACCTCGACCACGCAGGCCAGACCGCCCACCGCGACGGCGGCCCCGACCGCGGCGCCCCGGGAGACTGGCCGGCGCTGGACGAACTTCACGTACCCGAGCAGCAGCGGCGGCCCGAGGTACTCGATGAGCAGCGCGACGCCGACCGGTATCCGGGCGATCGAGGCGAAGTAGCAGGCCTGCACACCGGCGACGGCGAGCAGCCCGAAGCCGGTCAGCACCCCCGGCCGCTGCCGCAGCGCCGAGCGGTGCCGCCAGGCCAGCGGCAGCAGGACCAGTGCCGCGCCGGCCACCCGCAGCCACACCACGTGCAGCGGTGACAGGCCCGCCTCGATCAGGGGTTTGGCGGCCGTTCCGGAGCCGCCGAAGGCGAAGGCGGAGACGAGCGCGAGGGTGAGGCCGAGGGAGCGGGCGGAGCGGCGGGGCGAGGGTGTCGAGCTGTGCACCTGCGCATTGTGCCAGTCGGCATACGGTCTACGTAAGGTGCAATCTCGTGATTTGGTACTGCCGTGGGCGG
>NZ_JAIZ01000715.1 GCF_000710465.2 Kitasatospora sp. MBT63
GCGTGGTCGGAGATCCGGTACGGCGGTGTGGGTGGTGCGGGGTACGCGTTGCACGATCTGCAGATCGTGTGCAGTGCGCTGGTGGGGCCGATGTCGTACCTGGCGTGGCGGTTGATGCTGCGTCCGTTCTGGGCGCTCGCGATCGCGGTGCCGTCGGCGGTGGTGTTCCTGGATCCGATCCGGCCGTACAGCCATGTTGTGATGATCATGCTGGTTCCGCTGCTGGCGGCGTGCCTGCGGCAGCTGCGGCGCAGTGGGGACTTCTCGGTCCGGGCGGGGGTGCTGCGGGGGCTGGGGTTCGGTGCGGTGTTCGGGCTGATGTTCCTGTGGTACTCGGGCTGGTACCTGTGGGCGGCGCCCGGCGTCCTCCTGCTCGC
>NZ_JAIZ01000716.1:0-2136 GCF_000710465.2 Kitasatospora sp. MBT63
GCGGGACCGGTTCGGCCGGGCTGCGGGACCAACGGCGGACGGCGGACGGCGGACGGCGGACGGTCCCGCCCCCCGCTCAGCGCGGGCGACGGGACCGTCCTGGTTGCTCGGACCTCAGTGCTCAGGGGCGTGGGCCCCGGAGGTGGGGTCAGGCAGCGTTGCGGCTGTGGCGGCCGCGGCGGCGCAGGGCGAACACCGCACCGGCGCCGGCGACGACCAGGGCGCCGGCCACGCCGGCCAGGATCCCGGTGCCGCTACCGCCACCGGTGGAGGCCAGGTTCGGGCCGCCGGTGGTGGCGTTGCCGGCCGGGGTGGACGGCGAGGCCGACGGGGTCTGGCCGCCGGTGCCGCCACCGGTGGTGCTGGAGACCTTGCAGTCGAGGACGCCGGTGAACTCCTTGGTGAAGTTCGGGCCGGTCACCTTGATGCTGTAGGACGCGTCCTCGGCGACCGGGACCAGGACGGTCTCGGTCTTGCCGGCCTCGACCTTGACGGTCTTGCCGGGCGCGACGGTCACGTCGGCGGACTCGTCACCGCCGTTGGTGACGGTGACCTGGACGCCGTTCTTGGCGCAGTCGATCTTCGCGGAGGCCGACAGCTGCGGGCCCTTCGCCTGGGTCCAGGTGGCCTGGGCGGACTTGGCCACCGTGACCTCCTCGGAACCCGCGAGGATCATGCTCTGGCTGTGCTTCTCCGGGGTGTAGCCCACGCTCAGGAAGACCCGGCCGGTCTGCACGACGGTGGTCGCGGTGGCGTTCACCTTCGCGGAACCGGCCGCGGTGCCCGCCGGGACGTCCAGGAAGAGCTGGGTGTCCTTGGCGATCGGGCCGTTGAGGGTGGTGACGGCCTTGCCGTCCTTGTCGAGCAGCTTGACCTTGCCGCCGGAGGCGTCGTCGGAGAGCGAGAGCTTGACCGACTCGGCGCTGCTGTTCAGCGTGAACGGGCCGAGCTTGGTGCCCGACTTGCCGTTCACCGACGCGGGGTCGAGGTCCAGCGACGGCTTGGGCTCGGGCATGCCGGTGTTGGCGGAACCCGCGAGGTACTCGGTGAGCTGCTTGGCCTCCGGGTCCAGCGGGGTGGCCGAGGTCTTGTTGTCGGAGAAGCGCCAGATCGCCGCCTGGGTACCGGCAGCGGCGTCCTCCTTCTCGAGGTCACCGGTGATGCCGGCGGCCTTCTTGATCGCGTCGATGTCGAGCTTCGGGTAGGAGTGCTCGAGGATCCAGCGGATCTTGCCCGCCGCCTCGGCCTTGCCCGGGGCGCCCAGCGAGCTGGAGGACCAGTCCGACTCCTGGTACTTGATGTTGCCCTTGATGTCGACACCGTGGTCGACGTCGATGCAGTAGGTCTGGATCTTCTTGCCGTCGGCCGTGAGCAGTGTGAAGAGGCCACCGTCGATCTTGTGGTTGGCGTCGACCTGCACGGGACCGCTCAGCATGGTCGGCTGGATCGTTGCGGTGATCCCCGAACCCGACTCTCCGTCGGCAACCGGTGCCGCGCCTGCTGCGAAGGCGCTTCCGGCCACGGCCAGGCTCGATGCGAGCATGACAGTCGCCATACGGGAGAGAGCCCGCCCCTGCTTGTGGAACATGTGTTGATCCCTTCGGGCCTGACCGCCCTGCTGGCCGGTCGCCCCTGCAATGCGGCGCCCCCTGTGACGCCACAGCACCTGTGTGGACCAGACGCATCCTATTGACCGGCCGGGTCGTTCAAACCCGTGTAGCAAACCAGGACAGTTCCGTAGCTATATCGTTATCAAACAGCTGATCATCGGCAGTTGTTGACGCTTCGACAGAATGTCACGGCGATTCCGGGGGTAGCCGAACTCTGCACTCGACACCCCCCGAAGTGCCGGGATATCGATCAGTTTTGAACCTTAGTCGACAAGTACCCCCCTCGCCGACACAACTCCACCACCGGCCTCACCCGCCACCTCCACCCCCGGCCAACTCCCCTACCGAACCGCCCACATCGCCCACACGGGGCACTTCGGCCGTAGCGGACACATCGCCCGGATCGGCACCTCCGCGCGCCCGCACCGCCTCGACGATCCAGCCGGGCACCGCCTCCTCCAGCGACGCCACGGCGGGCGGGAGTTCGGGCCGTCCGCCGCGGGCCGGCAGGCCCGACGGCCCCGCC
>NZ_JAIZ01000716.1:2247-4875 GCF_000710465.2 Kitasatospora sp. MBT63
GGTGCCGCGGGACAGGTCGTGGCCGACCACCCGGGCGTCGATCTCGACCACGGCACGCCGACGCTCCTCGTCCTCCCACTCCCTGACCCGCAGCCGGCCACTCACCACGACCGGATCGCCCTTGCTCACCGAGCTGACCAGGTTGGTGGCCAGCCAGCGCCAGGCGACCACCGTCACCCAGCTGGTGTCGCCGTCCACCCAGTCGCCGCTGCCGCGGTCGAAGCGGCGCTCGGTGGCCGCCATCCGGAAGTTGGCGACGGGCACACCGGCGGCCGTCTGCGCATAGCTGACCACCGAGGCAACGTTGCCGACCATGGTCACCAGGGTCTCGTTCATGATCTCGTCCTCCCGCTCTCCGGCCCGGTCGTCCGCCGGCCCGGTCGTCCTCCATATGGCAGCCCCACCCGCTGACGGCCATTCAGCAACCCACGGACCGTCGGCCCGGGACGCCTCCCGGGACACCGCCCGCCCACCGCGGCCGAGCGGATCCACCGGACGGCCGGGCCCGTACGGAATCCCCCGCGAGCATTCCCGGGACAATCCGCCGTGGATGAGAGTGCAATCCGCGGCGACCTTGCGCCAGGAGCATCCGAATTCCTGTGGAAAACTCCCGGCTGTGGATAACCCGAATACCTCGACCGAGTGAATTCCCCCCTGAATTCAATTGACTCGGGAACTCTCGATCCACGCGGACATGACAACGAATCACGCAAACCGCACATCCCGCCAGGACCCGAACGAGTGGCCGGGCAGACGTCCAGGGCATGTCATCCGACCGAAGTAACCCAAATCCGGCCCCCACCCGACATGACCGCCGGGTATTCTCCGCACCGAATCCATAACGGGTGGGGAGGCAGCCCCGTAACGACTGCACAACGTCCGGCTCCAGGGCCCCCCAGGGCGCTGCACGTCCGGCTGCTACCTGCGATTATCGGACGGCTCCACCAAGGCCGACACACCCGACCCGACACCTGAACGCCCGGTGGAGGATCCCGACACCCGTATCCTGTCCCGGAACATCCAGCCCCCGGCCAGGGGTCGGGTGACGCCCGCCCGCCGGGCACCCGAGAGACCTGCTCGCGGCCGCCACAATGCGTCCTCGGTCCCTCACTCAGCGCAGTCGACGGCCGGTTTTCCCGGCCCGTCACCCCGCCCGGCCCCCATAGCTCAGCGGATAGAGCACCCGCCTTCTAAGCGGTAGGTCGCAGGTTCGAATCCTGCTGGGGGCACCTCGCCTGCACGGAACCGCCGGAATCGCCCGGCGCTATCGCACGCCGCCGCTATCGCGCACACCGGCCGGGCCCGCCGGGCCGTCGGCCGCGCGGGTCGCACCCGGCCGGGCCGGCGCCGCCGCGAGGCCGTCCAGATAGAGGTCCACCAGCTCGATCTGCCGCTGCGCCGGGTACTCCTGCGGCGCGAACAGCACCTGCACCACCAGCCCCAGGACGAAGCTCTGCGCGGCCGCCGCCACCTCCTGCGGGGCCCGCCCCGGCGGCAGTTCACCGAGCCGCCGGGCCTCCGCGACGTGCTCCGCCATCACCCGCCGGGCCCGCCGGTAGCGCTCCGCGTGCTCGGCCGCCAGCTCGGGGTCGGACAGCGCCACGTCCCAGGAGCCGACCCAGATCCGGTTGTCCGCCGCACTCTGCGCGGAGAGCGGGAGGATGTCGAGCAGGACGGCCCGCAGCATCGCCAGTCCCGCGCCGGCCCGTTCGGCGGCCGGCCGCGGCCGCTCGGCGGAGCGGCGGTCCAGCACCTCCAGCGCGTGCCGCACCAGGGCCCGCTTGTTGGGGAAGTAGTGGGTAAGCAGGCCGGTCGAGGCCCCCATCTCGGCGGCCACTGCCCGCAGGGTCAGAGCGCCGAAGCCGCCCTCGGCCAGCACCCGCCATACCGCCTCCGAGACGTCGGCCCGGCGGGCTTCGTGGTCTCCACGCGCTGGCGTCATGCCGGACATGCTACCTACCAAACGTTTGTTATGTACGCTGGCACCGCTCTCGATCCCCCTGTCCGGCCGGAGGCCGCCGTGTACGCCGTACCGCTCACCGAGGACGCCGAGCTCCGCCCGCTGGAGCCCTGGCAGGCCGCCGAGTTCCTCGACCACATCGACCGGGCCCGCGTCATCGTGGACCCCTGGATCCCCTGGGCCTCCCGTTCGACCGACCTCGACTCGGCCCGTGCCACCCTCCAGTCCTACGCGGACCGGCAGGCCTCCGACAGCGGCCGGATCCACGGCATCTGGCTGGCCGGGACGCTGGTCGGCGGCGTGATGTTCCCGCGCTTCGACGCCACCACCGGCAACTGCGAGATCGGGGTCTGGGCCGAACCGGCCGGCCAGGGCCGCGGCCTGATCGGCGCGGCCGTCCGGCACCTGATCGACTACGCGCTGGTCGAGCGCGGCATGCACCGGGTCGAGTGGTGGGCCGCCAGCGGCAACACCCGCAGCCGGGCGGTGGCCGAGCGGATGGGGATGCGACTCGAGGGCGTGCTGCGGGAGTACTCGCTGCACAACGGCGTCCGCCAGGACTACGAGATCTGGTCGCTGCTGGCCCACGAGTGGCGCCGGCCCGCCGAGGACGCCGGCTCCCCCGACCCGACCGGCTGAGACCGGCACCCGCCACCCGCCACCCACCA
>NZ_JAIZ01000717.1:0-4269 GCF_000710465.2 Kitasatospora sp. MBT63
CCGCCCCCCCCCCCCCCCGCGGCGCCCGCCGTGCCCCGTCCCGTCCATCTCCCTCCCCGCAGAAGGGAACCCCCGCATGTGCGGAATCACCGGCTGGGTGTCGTTCCACCAGGACCTCACCCCGCACGCCCGGGTCATCGAGGCGATGACCGCCACCCTGACCCGCCGCGGCCCCGACGCCGGCGGCTGCTGGCTCGGCCCGCACGCCGCGCTCGGCCACCGCCGGCTCTCCGTGATCGACCTGGTCGGCGGTGTCCAGCCGATGGCCGACCGTCCGGAGCAGCCGGCCGCCGTCCTGACGTACAGCGGCGAGGTCTACAACCACCACCAGCTGCGCGCCGAACTCCGGCGCCTCGGCCACGAGTTCCGCACCCGCAGCGACACCGAGACGGTGCTGCGCGGCTACCTGCAGTGGGGCGATGCGGTGGTCGACCGGCTGGAGGGCATGTACGCGTTCGCGATCTGGGACGCCCGCCGCGAACGGCTGCTGCTGGTCCGCGACCGGCTCGGGGTCAAGCCGCTGTACTGGGCGCGGGTGGACGGTGGGCTGGCGTTCGGCTCCGAGCCCAAGGCGCTGTTCGCCCATCCCGAGATCACCCCGCGGGTCGACGCCGACGGCCTGCGCGAGGCGTACAGCCTGCTGTTCAACACCGGTCCGACGCTGTGGGCGGGGGTCCGCGAGATCCCGCCCGGCGGCCTGCTCACCCTGGACCGCTCGGGCCTGCGCGAACAGCTGTACTGGCAGCTCACCGCCCGGCCGCACGAGGACGACCGGCAGACCACCGTCGAGCGGATCGGCTCGCTGGTCAACCGGACCGCCCGGGCCCAGCTGGAGGCCGACGTCCCGCTCTGCAGCCTGCTCTCCGGCGGCATCGACTCCACCGTCCTCACCGCTCTGGTCGCCGACGAACTGCGGCTCTCCGAGGGCCCCGGGGCGCGGCTGCGCTCGTACGCGGTGGACTACAGCGACCAGGCCGAGCAGTTCACCGGCGACGTGCTGCGCACCGGCCACGACACCCCGTTCGCCGCCGAGGCCGGTGCCTTCATCGGCACCGACCACTCCACCGTGGTGCTCGACCCGCGCAGTCTGCTGGACCCCGAGCACCGGCGGGCCGTGGTCGAGTGCCGGGACTCCCCGATCGGTGTCGGCGACATGGACACCTCGCTCTACCTGCTGTTCGGGCGGATCCGTGAGCACTCGACGGTGGCGCTGTCCGGCGAGGCCGCCGACGAGATCTTCGCCGGGTACCCCTGGTTCCACACCCCGGCCGCGGTCGGGGCGGACACCTTCCCCTGGCTGCTGGTCACCGGCGACGAGGCCGCCATGCCGCTCGAGCCCGACCTGGCGGCCACCCTGCGGATCGCCGAGTTCCGCGCCGACACCTACCGGGACGCCCTGGCCGCCGTCCCGCACCTGGACGGCGAGAGCGCCACCGAGCACCGCCAACGCGAGCTCCAGCACCTCTCGCTGACCCGCTGGCTGCGCCAACTCCTGCACCGGAAGGACAGGTTGAGCATGGCGCAGGGCCTGGAGGTGCGGGTCCCGTACTGCGACCACCGGCTGGTCGAGTACGCCTTCAACACCCCGTTCGCGCTGAAGAGCTTCGACGGCCGGGAGAAGAGCCTGCTGCGCGCCGCCGCCGCCGGGCTCGCCCCCGACTCGGTGCTGCACCGGCCGAAGAACCACTACCCGGCCACCCACCACCCCGACTACAACAGCGGCCTGCAGGCGATGGCCCGCGAGGCTCTGGACGCGCACGGCGGCCGGGTCCGCGAGATCGCCGACGGGTCCGTGATCAAGACCACCCTGGACACCCCGCCGGACCGGCTCAGCTGGGGCCACCGGCTGCGCCTGGAGCGCGTGGTCGACCTCGCGCTCTGGCTGGACCACCACGATCCGCACCTGGCGATCTGACCCTTTCCGTCCCCCACCGGGAGCCCACCAGTCATGACCGACCCCACCGAGCCGACGGGCGGCTGCCCGTTCGGCCATGGCACCCCCACCGCGGCCGAACCCGTGCCGCTGTTCGGCGAGGAGTACAAGCGCGACCCGTACCCGCTGTACGACCGGCTGCGGCAGGCCGGCCCGGTGCACCGGGTACGGTTCCCCAGCGGCATCGCGGCCTGGCTGGTCACCGGCTACCAGGCCGCCCACCGGACCCTGAACGATCCGCGCCTGGGCAAGAACCACCGCCTGGGCAACGAGAATTGGCGCCGACTGGCGTCGATCATGCCGGAGCCCCAGCACTCCCGGCTCCAGGTGCACCTGCTGCACCAGGACCCGCCCAAGCACACCGAGATGCGCCGGCTGGTCCTGGACGCCTTCGCGCCGCGCCGGATCGAGGCGCTGCGGCCGCGCCTGCAGCAGATCGCCGACGACCTGGTGGACGCGCTGCCCGCCGAGGGCGGCGCCGATCTGGTGCAGGGCTTCGCGGCCCACTTCCCGTTCCGGGTGCTCGCCGAAGTCATCGGCCTGCCGGCGCACTTGGCACGGCGCTTCGACCGCGACTGGGGCAAAGTGGTGCAGCCGGTCGGCCCGCAGGACCCGGGCCGCCCGGCCTACGAGGGGCGGCTGCGCGGACTGCAGACGTACATCGCCGACGTGGTCGCGGACAAGCGCGGCGAGCCGTCGGACGACCTGCTCGGCCGGCTGGTCGCCGCCCAGGACGACGGGCAGCTGGCCAAGGAGGAACTGGACTCCATGATCTTCCAGTTGCTGGTGGCCGGACAGGAGCCGGTCACCAACCAGATCAGCACAATGCTGGTCACCCTGCTGCGCCACCCGGACCAGCTGGCCGGGCTACGTGAGGATCCCGCGCTGCTGCCCCGCGCGGTCGAGGAACTCCTGCGCCACGACGCCGCGTTCGAGCTCACCACCTGGCGGTTCTTCGCCGTGGACAGCGAGCTGTACGGCACCCGGATCCCGGCCGGCGACTCGGTGATCGTCTCGCTCTGCGCGGCCAACCGGGACGGCGAGCAGTTCCCCGATCCAGACACGCTCGTCTTCGACCGCGCCCCCAACGCCCACCTGGCGTTCGGCCACGGCATCCACTTCTGCCCCGGCGCCGCGCTCGCCCGGGCCGAGTTGCAGATCGCCCTCGGCACGCTGCTGGCCCGGCTGCCGGGGCTGCGGCTCGCGGTCGGGGAGTCCGAGCTGCGGTGGATCCCCGCCGTCCTCGCCCGGGGGGTCGACCGGCTGCCGGTCCACTACGACCGGCGCGGCTGACCACCCCGCACCCCCGCACCTCCCCGACACCCCGCCCGTACCCACCCCGCCCGTTCACCGTCGCCGCGCCCGGCGCTCCCGCGCCGAGGCGCCGTCCCGTCATGTCCTCGTGGAGGACCGCATGCCGTCAACCGCCGCACTCGCCCCGCTGCCCACCGGCCATCCGGCCGTCGAACGCGTCAGCACCGAGATCCTGGAGCTGCTGCTGCCCCACCGCCGGGCCGGCGACCCGGACACCGCCGCGCCGCCGGGCGCCTTCCCGGTCCAACTGCGCCAGCTGGCTGCCTTCGTGGCCGCCGGTGAGCCGGTCGCCTTCACACTGCCCGGCTTCCCCTGCAAGTCACCCAACACCCGCAAGGTGCTCGGCCACCTGCCGGACGAGGGCGAACGGCTGGCGCTCGGCTTCCTCGACCGGCTGTGCGGGCGGATCGCCGAGGTGTACTCGCCGGGCGCCCGGGTGCTGATCTGCTCGGACGGCCATGTCTTCGGCGACCTGATCCGGGTCCCCGACGAGCACATCGACGCGTACTCCGACGAGTTGACCGCGATGATCGCGAGGGAGGGCCTCGGCCGTCTGGGCACCTTCGACCTGCGCGACGTCCTCGGCGACCTGCCGTACGACGACAAGCGGGCGCTGGTGCACGCCCGGTTCGCCCCGACCCTGGAGGAGCTGCGGGCCGAGGTGCGGTCCGACGAGGAGACGGCCGCCCTCTACCGGGGCATCACCCGCTTCCTGGTCGACGACACCGCGGGCTTCACCGGCACCAGATCCGCCCTCCAGCGCGAGTGCCGCCGACGCGCGTACGGCGTGATCCAGCGCAGCCGCGCCTGGGGCACCCTGATCGCCGAGCACCACCCTCGGTCGGTCCGGCTGTCCATCCACCCGCAGCCGGTCGGCGCAGGGAAGTTCGGCATCCGGCTGCTCGACCACCGGGACGTCTGGGCCACGCCCTGGCACACCGCGGTCCTGCACCGGGCGGACGGCGGGTGGGAGCTGATGCACCGGGCGGAGGCGGAGCTGATCGGCACCCTCGTCCACCGCG
>NZ_JAIZ01000717.1:4377-16405 GCF_000710465.2 Kitasatospora sp. MBT63
CGGGTAGCCCGCGCGGGGGCGGGGGTCCGTGGTCCCCCGCCCCCGGCCGGCCCGCCGCTCAGGTCCCGGCGGCCACAGCGCCACCGCCCGCCGGGGCGCCCACGCCGACCGGACCCCGGTGGTCGAAGGCGATCAGCGGGTCGCCGGTCAGCGGGTGGTCCACCACCGCGGCCCGGACCCCGAACACCTCGGCGAGCAGCTCCGGGGTCAGCACCTCGCGCGGCGGCCCGGAGGCGACCAGCGCCCCCTGGTGGAGCACGTGCAGGCGGTCGCAGACCGAGGCCGCCGCGTTCAGGTCGTGCAGCGCGACCAGCGTGGTCACGGCCTGGGCGCGCAGCAGCGCGAGCAGTTCGACCTGGTGCCGGACGTCGAGGTGGTTGGTCGGCTCGTCCAGCACCAGCACGTCCGGCTCCTGCGCCAGCGCCCTGGCCAGCAGGGCCCGCTGCCGCTCCCCGCCGGAGAGCTGCGAGAACGGCCGGTGGGCGTGGTCCAGCATCCCGGTGCGGGCCAGGCCGGCGGCGACGGCGGCGCGGTCCTCGGCGCTCTCGGCGGCGAAGGCCCGCTGGTACGGGATCCGGCCGAGCGCCACCACCTGGGCGACCGTCAGCTCGAAGTCCCCGCCGCGCTCCTGCGGCAGCGCCGCGATGTGTCGCGCGGAGGCGGCGGGGGAGAACCGGGCCAGGTCGCGGTCGTCGAGCAGCACCCGGCCGGCGCTCGGCGCCAGGTACCGGTAGACGGCCCGCAGCAGGGTGGACTTGCCGCTGCCGTTCGGGCCGACCAGACCGGCGATCTCGCCCTTCTCGGCGACCAGGTGGACACCGGCCACCACGGCGTGTCCCGCGAGGGTGATGTGCAGGTCCTCCAGGGCGATCCTCAACTGCGCTCCAGTCGTCGGTCGAGCAGGTACAGCAGCGCTGGCGCGCCGACCAGCGCGGTGACCACGCCGACCGGCAGCTCCTGGGTGTCCAGGGCGGTCCGGGCCACCGTATCCACCACCACCAGCAACACGGCGCCGGTCAGGGCGGACAGTGGCAGCAGACGGCGGTGGTCGCCGCCGCACACCAGCCGGCAGACGTGCGGGACCATCAGCCCGACGAACCCGATCGCGCCCGAGACGGCGACCAGGACCCCGGTCAGCACGCTGGTGGTGGCGAACAGTTCACGGCGCAGCCGGGTGACCGGGACGCCGACGCCGGCGGCGGTCTCGTCGCCCATCAGCAGGGCGTTCAGGCCGCGGGCGCGGGCCTGCAGCACGGCCAGGCCGCCGAGGACGGCCGCGGCGGGCAGCGCGAGCTGCGCCCAGGTCGCGCCGCTGAGGCTGCCCATCAGCCAGAACAGCACGCCCCTGGTCCGCTGCTGGTCGCCGGCCTGCAGCACCAGGTAGCTGGTGAACCCGGACAGGAACTGGCCGATCCCGACGCCCGCCAGCACCAGCCGCAGCGGGGCGAAGCCGCCGCCGCGCCGGGCCAGCGTCCAGACCAGGGCGAGTGCGGCCAGGGCGCCGAGGAAGGCCGCGCCGGACACCCCGACTCCGGCCGCCAGGCCGCCGGCCCCGCCGAGGACCAGGACGCCGACGGCGCCGAGCGAGGCGCCGGAGGAGATCCCGAGCAGGTACGGGTCGGCGAGCGGGTTGCGGACCAGGGCCTGGACGGCGGCGCCGACCAGGCCGAGTCCGGCGCCGACCAGCGCGGCCAGCAGGGCGCGCGGGACGCGCAGCTGCCAGACGATCAGGTCGCGGCTGCCGGGCAGCGGCGGCCGCCCGGTGAGCCGCCGGCCGATCACCGACCACACCTCGGCGGGCGGGATGTCGACGGCGCCGAGCGAGACGGCGGCGGTGAGCGCGGCGGCGAGCGCCAGGGCGAGCCCGGCGGCTGCCCACCCGGCCGGTACCCGGCGGGGCGGTCGGCCGGGCCCGCCGTCCCCGGTCCGGCCGGCCGTGGAGGTGCGCCGCGGGGAGGTGACGGCCACTCAGTGCCCGGCCTTCACCAGGTCCGGGTGGACGGTGGCGGCGATCTGCTGCACGGTGTCGGCGTTGCGGGTGCCGGCGATGGTGGTGGCCTCGGAGCCGATCCGCAGGAAGTGGCCCTGCTGGACGGCGGCGAGCCCCTTGGTGGCGGGGAAGTCGCGCAGGAACTTCTCCGCCTCGTCGTACGCGGCGGTGGTGGCCGCCGCGCTGCCGCGGTCGCGGACGGCGAGCTGGATCCAGTCGGGGTTCCTGGCCACCACGTCCTCCCAGCTGA
The DNA here is from genome assembly GCF_000710465.2 of Kitasatospora sp. MBT63. Classification (GTDB taxonomy): domain Bacteria; phylum Actinomycetota; class Actinomycetes; order Streptomycetales; family Streptomycetaceae; genus Kitasatospora. The sequence continues at coordinate 6,618 of NZ_JAIZ01000717.1, forward strand.
CGGGCCGGAAGTCGCTGTCGCAGTCGGCGAACACGTTGCGGGCGCCGGCCAGGGTGATCACGGCGTTGCCGACCTGCCGGCCGCAGAGCGCGACGGGCTGCTTGGTGCCCGCGTCGAAGTCGAAGAAGAAGTAGCCGGGCCGCTGACCGGCCGGCAGGTCCTTCAGGGCGGCCGTGACGGCGCCGGTGCGGCTCTGCATCGCGGCGACGAGCTCCCCGGCCTTCGGCGTCGTTCCGGTGATCGCGCCGAGCCGCTGGATGTCCTGTTCGACGGCGGCGAGGTCGGTGGCCGGGCCCGTGGCGTCGGCGGCGCAGGCGGTGGAAAGCAGGTAGACGTGGCGGATGCCGGCGGCGGCCAGCTCGGCCTCGGTGGGGGCGGCGCCGGTGTCGCCCATCGCGGCCATCGGGCCGAAGGTGTCGACGTAGGTGTCGGCGCCGGAGCCGAGCAGCTTCTCCTTGGCGATGCCCGTCTCGCCGAGCACGGGGACCTTGGCGCCCTGCTCGGCGACGGCGGCCGGCAGGGTGCCCTTGCCGGGCGGGAAGCCGGTGCCGATCACCCGGTCCCCGGCGCCGAGCTGCAGCAGTAGTTCGAGCGCGGAGCCGTTGCTGGTGACGATCCGCCGGGCGGGCGTGGGGAAGACGGTGCGGTGACCCGTGCAGTCGGCGATCTCGGCCGGGGCGGTGAGGGTCGCGGCGCCGTTCGCCCCGGGTGCGGCCTCGCTGCCGCTGCCACCTCCCTGGCTGCTGCCGCAGGCGGTGGCGGCGAGCAGCGCGGCGGCCGCCGCGATGCCGCACAGTGCGCGAGAACGCATCGGGACTCTCCTGATCTCCGGGGAAGGACGGGTCCGCAGCTGCGGGCCCGGGACCAGGTAGTCGCGCGGAACGGGGCAGGAGTTCCCGCGGTGGTGGAACGAGTCGCCGGGGAGCGAGGGGGCGCTCCCCGGCGACGCGCCGCGAGACCGGCGGCGGGTGGTCAGGCGGCCTGGCCGACCGCGCCCGGCCGGCGGCGGTAGACGTAGACCGCGGAGGCGGCCACCGACAGCAGCGCGGAGCCGCCGAGCACCAGCGAGCCGACCGATCCGCCGGACAGCGGGGCGGCGCCGGCGCCCTGCGCGGCGGCGGCCTGGTGGTCGCCGCCGTGGCCCCGGTGGTCGACGGTCGAGCGGCTGTAGCCGGCCGCGATCTGCTGCTCGGACGGCGCCTGCGGGGCGGCGGGCGCCAGGGCGCCGGCGGCTGCGGCGCCCTGGCCGTACACCACGTCGGAGCAGCCGTAGAACGCTTCGGGGCTGTCGGTGCGCTGCCAGACCAGGTACAGCAGCTGGCGGCCGGTGCGGGCGGGCAGGGTGCCGCTGAAGGTGTAGTACCCGTTGGTGGCGGTGCGGGCGGTCGGGTACTGGACGACCGGGTTGGCCAGGTCGAGGTCCGACCACTTGAGCGGCTTGGTCGGGTCGTAGCCCTGTTTGGTGATGTACAGCGTCATGCCGCCCTGGTGGGGGGCGGTCACCCGGAAGTTGAAGGTGAACGACCCGGCCTGCACGCCGGTGGCGGGCCAGTCGGTGCGGGCCATGTCGAGCGCCTTGTACTTGTCGCGGTTGGCGGAGCAGAGCTTGCCGTCCGGGATGATCTGCTGGCTCTGGCCGTTCGCGTTGGCGATGTTGACCTCGTTCCAGTCGTACAGCGGCTGGGTGCCGCTCATCGCGACGAGGTCCTTGCACACCTGGGACTGCGGGTGCTCGGGGCCTTCGGCGTAGCAGGACGCGACCCTGCTGACGGGGCCGTACAGCGAGCCGTGGGCGCTCGCGGTGCCGGTCGCCAGGGCGGCCGTCAGCAGGACGGTCGCGCCGACGACACCCGGGGCCAGCAGGCGGCGGGTTACGGACATGGGGGATCTCCTCGACGGTACTTCGGGCCTGCTGTGGGGGACGGGCACGTCTGCCCGGGGCCCGGGGAGCGACCCCGGGGCAAGGCGTGGCGCGGACCCGGCGCGCGGCCTCGGTCGAGCGTATGATTGGTCTGGACCATATGGCAAGAGCCTTAACCTTAAGGCAAGTTGACGAATCATCTGGCAATCCGGCGGGCGCACGGAACGGCCCGGGCGGCCCTCCGTGTCGGGAGGGCCGCCCGGGCCGTCGGTGCAGCGAGGTGCCGTGTGGTGCTGCGGGTGCAGGTCAGGCGGGGACCTTCTCGGTGCCGGCCGCCTCGGGAGCCTGCTCGGCGGCGTCGGCGTCGCCCTGCGGCCTGGCGTGCTTGGGCAGCAGGAAGATCGCGCCGAACACCACGGCCAGCATGGCGATCTCGACCCACAGGGTGACCTGCTCGGCGTGGACGAAGCTGGCGCCCTTGATCTGCTCGAAGAAGACCGTGCCGAGGATCGCGGTGCCGAGTGCGGCGCCGAGCTGCTGGACGGAGGTGAGGGTGCCGGAGGCCGAACCGGTCTCGTGCGGCTCCACCGAGGCGAGCACGGTGTCGAAGAACGGCGCCATCACGAAGCCCATGCCGAGACCGGTGACGGCCAGCGCCGGGGCCAGCTGCCACGGAGTCACCTCACTGCCGGCCAGCTGCAGGGTGAGGATCACCCCGCCGACGCCCAGGGTCATCACGATCAGCCCGCCGTGCATCACCTTGCGGCCGAACTTCAGCAGCGCCTGCGAGCTGACGAAGGCGATCACCATGCCGATCGAGGACGGGATCCCGGCCAGGCCCGCCTTGAACGGCGAGTAGTGCAGGCCGATCTGGGTGTACAGGCTGAAGGTGAGCCAGAAGCCGGTCATCGCCGAGAAGAACGCCAGGCCCAGCACCATGCCGCCGCTGAAGCCGCGCTTGCGGAACAGGCTCGGCTCGACCAGCGGGTCGCCGCCGCCCTGGCTCTTGCGGTTCTCGTACCAGGCGAACAGGCCGAACACCGCGATGGAGAGCCCGATCAGGGCGAACGCCCAGGCCGGCCAGTCGTGCTCGCGGCCCTGGACCAGCGGGAAGACGATCAGTGCGGAGCCGAGCGCCGCCAGCAGCGCGCCGAGCAGGTCGAGCTTGACGGTGCGGGCGCTCTTCCACTCGGGCAGGAAGGCCAGGCCGCCGACGATGGCGAACAGGCCGAGCGGAATGTTGATCAGGAAGATCATGCGCCAGCCGGAGCCCCACAGGTCGGCGTCGACCAGCCAGCCCGCCAGGATCGGACCGCCGACCGTGGACAGGCCCATCACCGGGCCGAACATGCCGAACGCGGCGGCCTGCTCCTTCTCGGAGAAGATCTCCTTGAGGATGCCCAGCCCCTGCGGCAGCATCACGGCCCCGAGCAGCCCCTGGAACACCCGGGCCGCGACCAGCTGGCCGGGCTCCTGGGCGAGGCCGCAGGCGACCGAACCGAGGGTGAAGCCGACGGCGCCGATCAGGTACATCCGGCGGCGGCCGAAGATGTCGCCGAGCCGCCCGCCGGTGATCAGGCCGAGCGCCATGGCGAGGGTGTAGGCGGCGCCGAGCCACTGGATGGTGGTCTCGCCGCCGCCGATGTCGGCGCGGATCGCGGGAGCGGCGATGTTGGTCACGAGGGAGTCCAGGAGGTCCATGACCTCGGCGGCGAGAATGACGAACAGTGCCGCCCATCGCCATCTGTAAGGGGACGGGGACTCGGTCATCGAAGGCTCCTGTGGGTGCTGCGACACTGGTTGACGAACACTGTTCTACCTAGCGACCGCTGTTCTGTCAACACGGTGTTCGCCTGGCGAACGATGTTCCCCCGCCGTTCGCGGGGCCGCCTGGGGAACGGCGTTCGCTACGGGTACGATGTTCGCCGGGGGAACATTCGACGATCACTTCGATGCCGCGAAAGCAGGTGGCGCATGACCGCGCAGATGCCCCCGGTCCCCTGGCACAAGGCGCGCAAGGCCGAGGCCCGGCAGCCGCTCAGCCAGGCGGCGATCGTCGAGACCGGGATCCGGATCCTCGACGCCGAGGGGCTCTCCGGTGTCACCATGCGGCGGATCGCCCAGGACCTGGACACCGGGCCGGCGTCGCTGTACGCGCACGTGTCCAACAAGGACGAGCTCTGCGAGCTGATGCTGGAGCGGATCGCCGGCGAGATCGAGCTGCCCGAGCTGCCCGACCCGGCGCACTGGAAGGAGCAGGTCAAGGAGATCTGCCTGAACGCCCAGCGGGTCTACACCTCGCACCGGGACATCGCCCTGGTCTCGCTCGGTTCGATCCCGGTCGGCGAGAACCAGCTGCGGATCGCCGAGTTCATGCTCGACGTGATGCTCCAGGCCGGCATCCCGCCGCAGGTCGCCAGCTGGGCGCTGGACGGCCTCGGCCAGCTGATTGACTCCGACGCCTACGAGGCCTGCGCCTACACCGACCGCCTCCAGCGCGGCGACGATCTGGACGCCTACTTCACCAGCGTCGAGGAGTACTTCGGCAAGCTCCCCCCGGACCGCTTCCCGCTGATCAGCAGCATGGCCGCGACCATGGTCCAGGGCGACGGGGACGACCGCTTCGCCTTCAAGCTCGACGTCTTCCTGCGCGGGCTGGAGTCCTACATCGAGCAGTGAGCACCGGCCGGCCCGCCGCCCGCGGGGGGCGGGCCGGCCGGAGCCACCCGGTCAGCAGCCGCCGCGGATCCGGTGCACGGCCGGGTGCAGGCCGGACAGGATGGTGTCGAACCGGTGCGGCGTGGTGTCGGAGTTGACCCGCAGCCGGTTGATCCGCAGCGGGTCCGGCGGGAGCAGCGCGTCGTGCCGGTGGTTGAACAGGAAGCCCAGCCGGTAGCCGAGTTCGCCGAGCAGCGCCTCGGTGCGCGCGTCCCGGTTGCCGTTCGGATAGGCGAACGCGGTGGGCGGCTCGCCCAGCCACCAGGTCAGCAGCCGGTGCGCCTCGGCCACCTCCTCGCGGGCGGTGCTGTCGGCGCAGCGGTCCAGGCACGGATGGGTGTGGGTGTGATTGCCGATCTCCACCCCGGCGGTGCGCAGCTCGCCCAGGTCGGTGCGGTCCAGCTGGCGCCGGCGGGGCGCCTGGGCGCGGGCGGTGGCCCGCAGTTCGTGCAGGCTGCGGCGGCGGTCCGCGTCCGGCAGGGTCTTCAGCCGGGCCACCGCGCCCTGCGGCGGACAGCCCGCCAGGGGGCCCGCGGTGCCGCCCTGGGCGGCCAGGAACGCGGCCTCGGACCACCAGAACGGCTGGTCGGTGCCGATGAGTTCGGTCACCACGAAGGCGGCGGCGGGGATCCGCAGGCGGGTGAGCACCGGCAGGCCCTGGGTGAGCACGCTGTGGTCGCCGTCGTCGAAGGTGACCAGCACGCTGCGCGGCGGCAGCGGCCGCTGCTCGGCGACGCACCGGGCCAGCGTCGCCAGCGAGACCGGGGTGGCGGTGCGGACCAGGCGCTCCATCTGGGCGGCGAACCCGGCCGGGTCGTCGATCCCGTGGTACGCCAGCACCGCCAGTCGCCGGGAGGACAGCGCGCGGAACACCGGCTGGAGCGGCGAGTGGCGCAGCAGCCCGTCGATCCTGCGCCGCCGGGCGTCCCCGTGCGGGGTCGGTGCGGGGCCGGGCGGCGCCGGCGGAATCCCGGGCGTCGCCGGTGCCGGGCGGGCGGACCCCGCCGGTGCGACGGCCGGCACCCCGGTCGCCACGGTGACGGTCGCTCGTGCGGCCGTGTCGGGCTTCGACACGCTTACCCCCTCCGAACTCTGCCGCGTGCAGCACGACAGCGGACCCGCACGCTCTGAAGACTTTTCTACCGCCAAGGTGGCGACTTTAATACCTCTTTGGAAAATTTTTCCTGACGCAATATCAACTCGGCGCATCCTGACCGCGCGCTGTGCGCGCCCTGGACAAGGTACTGCGTTCGGGCCGTCCGGACACGGGGGTCCGCGCAGTAGGCCGGAATCGCCCGGGTGGCGCGGCCGGGAGTGCACCCGGGCGCGGGCCCGCCGGGCGTGTCCGGGGGGTCGCGGGACGCGCCGGGCGGGAACTGTCGTTCGGGGGGCGTGGCGCGGATGCGCGCGCCGGCCGGGTCTTCGTGTGCGGACCATCACCGGATCCTCACGCCCCGGGCGCGCAATCCCCGGGTCCGCGCGCCCGGCGCTCCGCGGCCGCGGCTCAGCCGAGCAGGCGCAACCGCTCCACCGCTACCCCCACGCGTACGGTCTGACCCCAGGTTAGCCGTAGAGCGTCCGACTCCACACCGTCCCCGAAAGCCACCAGCTGATCCGACTCGACCGTCAGCGCCAGCCGGTCGCCGTCCGCCAGCAGCCCCTGCACCTGTCCGGTGCCGGTCAGCGGCGACGGCCACGCCTCCCGGACGAACCAGGCCACCGCGGACGCCGTCGGGTCCGGCAGGGCGAGCGTGCTGCGCCGCTCCAGCCAGGCCGATCGGCACCAGCCGGTCGCGCCGGTGCCGGTGCCCACCAGCACCCCGGAGGAGGCCTGCGCCTCCTCCTCGCCGCCGGCCGGTGAGAGCCGGTAACGGGCCGTCTGGTGGTTCGGCTGGCCGAGGTAGATCTCGTTCAGAGCGAGCAGCCGCTGGGTGTCGTCGGCCACCGCCTCGACCATGGTGCGCTCCTCCAGCCGGTTCTCGCCGCCGCGGGCGCCGACCGCGCGCAGGGCACGGGCGGCGTCCGCCGGGCGGTGCCGGACCAGCACCCCGAGGCCCCGGCCCGGTTCGTTGTCGATGCCCACCACGGGCTGCCCTGAGAGGTACTTGGCGGTGTTGGCCACCAGTCCGTCCTGGCCGACCACCACCACGACGTCCTCGGGCGTGAACAGGAAGCGGTCCAGGTCGGCGCGTTCCACCCGGCAGCGCCGCCACTCCAGCGGTACCGCCGCCGCGACCTCGGCCAGCGCGGCCCGGGCCAGGTGGTGGCGCTGCTCCACCTCGTCGGGCGAGCGGCCGCGGGTGGCCAGGAAGAACGCGGCCTGCCCGCGCGAGCCGTGCCGGGCGATCAACTCCTCGTACTCGGTGCGGCGGTGGACCAGGACGGCGCGCGGGGCCAGGCTCACCGGTGCTCGCCCCCGGTGGCCGGCGCCCGGCCGAGTCGGGCCAGCAGGCCGGTGAGCACGTCCGGGCTGAGCGTGATGCTGTCGATCTTCGGGAGGTGCTCGGCCAGCTTGGTCAGCGCCAGTGCGTGCAGCAGCTCGGGACCGGCCTGCTGGTGGGCGAGCAGCCAGGCCTCCTCGGACGCGGCCCTGGCCTCGCCCAGCACCCGCTCGGAGTCGGCCTGGGCGTCCGCCAGGATCCGGGCGGCCTCGGCCTCGGCGGTGGCGATCCGGGTCCGGCGGGCGGCCTCGGAGTCGGCGCGCACCCGGTCGGCGGCGGCGTTCTGCTCGGCCTGCCGCCGCGCGTTGGCGCCCTGCTGGCCGACCAGCTCCTCCTCGCGGCGGGCCAGTTCGATCTGGTTGGCGAGCTCGTTCTCGGCGATCGCCCGCTCGCGCTCGACGGCCACCGCGCGCCGCTCGTAGGTGGCCCGGTCGGCCTCCTGCTGGACCTGTTCGCGGGCCGGGGTGCGCAGCGCGCGCTCGAGCTCGGCCTCCGGCCGCAGCGCGGTGACCCGGACGGCGATCACGGCCAGTCCGGTCTCGGTGAGCCGCGGGTCGGCGGTCAGCCCGTCGGTGATCTTCTGCCGGACCGGCGTCACACCGGCCGCGAGCGCCTGCGGGAGCGTCAGGCCCGCGATCAGCTCCAGGGCTTGCTGCTGGGCGCTCTCGGTGAGCAGGGTGCCCAGCTGGTCCAGCGGCTCCGCGCGCCAGGCGCCGGTGTCGGGGTCGATGCCGAAGTCCACCCGGGTGGCGGCCACGGCCGGGTCGGTGATCCGGTACGTGACGGTGGCCTGGACGGTGAGGTCCTGGAAGTCCGCGGTGCGGGCGTGGCAGAGCATCGCCAGCTCCCGGTCGTCGGCCGGCACCTCGGAGATCGCCGCGGTCAGCGGCCGGAACCAGAAGGCCAGACCGGTGCCCTCATGGGTGAGCTCGCCGCTGCGCAGGTGGCGGATGTGGGCGGTGGGTGCGGCGCGCAGGTGGCGGAACCCGAAGCGCCTGGTGATGTCGGCCATGGCCGGCCCCCTCTGTCGTCTCTCGCTCTTCTCGTCGGTATGACGATAACTGGCCGAGATCGTTATCGTCAACAGGACGAGAAAGGTCGTGCGGCGGCGGCACGCGGCATGATGGGCCGCACGCACGCCACGCACGCCACGAACGCCACCAACGCTTCGAACCGGGGTCCCGGGCCCGGGACCCGACGGAGGGCAGACGCGATGACGAAGGACACGGTCAGGGTGGAGCGGTCCGGCCCGGTGTGGACGGTGATCCTCGCCCGCCCCGAGGCCCGCAACGCGGTCGACGGCCCGACCGCGGCCGCACTGCTGTCGGCCTTCGAGGAGTTCGACGCCGACGACGGGGCCGCCGTGGCGGTGCTCTGGGGCGAGGGCGGCACGTTCTGCGCCGGCGCCGACCTCAAGGCCATCGGCACCGCGGAGGGCAACCGGCTGGCCGCCGACGGCCCCGGCCCGATGGGCCCCACCCGGCTGCGGCTCGGCAAACCGGTGATCGCGGCGGTGGCCGGGCACGCGGTGGCCGGCGGGCTGGAACTCGCCCTCTGGTGCGACCTGAGGGTGGCCGCCCGGGACGCCGTCTTCGGCGTCTTCTGCCGCCGCTGGGGCGTCCCGCTGATCGACGGCGGTACCGTCCGGCTGCCCCGGCTGATCGGGGCGGGCCGCGCGATGGACCTGATCCTCACCGGCCGCCCCGTCGACGCCGAGGAGGCGCACCGCATCGGCCTCGCCGACCGCCTGGTCCCCTCCGGCACCGAACGGGCCGCCGCCGAGGCGCTCGCCGTTGAGCTGGCCCGCTTCCCGCAGACCTGCCTGCGCCAGGACCGGCTCTCCGCACTCGGCCAGGAGGGACTCCCCGAGACCGCGGCCCTGGCCGCCGAGTGGGCACACGGCCAGGTCTCACTGGCCGCCGACACCACCGCCGGCGCGGCCCGCTTCACAGCGGGCGAGGGCCGCCACGGCTCCTTCGCGCCGGCCCCGGACGCCTCACGGACCGCCCCGGACACCTGACGGGCCGTCGCGGCCCCGGCCGGTGGCGTGCTCCCGTCGGGCCGGTCAGCCGCCGCTCTCCAGGTAGCGCAGTACCGCCAGGACCCGGCGGTGGCCGCCGTCGGCGGCGGGCAGGCCGAGCTTGGTGAAGATGTTGGCGATGTGCTTCTCGACGGCCCGTTCGCTGACCACCAGGCCGGCCGCGATCGACTGGTTGGTGCGTCCCTGCGCCATCAGCGCGAGCACCTCGCGCTCGCGCGGGGTGAGCGCGTCCAGGGCGGCGGCCCGGCGGCTCGCGCCGAACAGCTGCGAGACCACCTGCGGGTCGAGCGCGGTGCCGCCCGCCGCGACCCGGGCCAGCGCGTCCACGAACTCGCCGATGTCGACGACCCGTTCCTTCAGCAGATAGCCCACCCCGGCGCCGCCGTCGCCGAGCAACTGCGCGGCGTACCGGGTCTCCACGTACTGGGAGAAGATCAACACCCCGGTCCCCGGGTGCTCCTGACGGATCCGCACGGCCGCCCGCAGCCCCTCGTCCGTTCCGGTGGGCGGCATCCTGACGTCCACCACGGCGGCGTCCGGCCGGTGCGCCGCCACCGCCGCCAGCAGCGTCTCCCCGTCCCCGACCGAGGCGACCACCTCCACCCCGCGCATCGCCAGCAGCTGCGCCAGCCCGTCGCGCAGGATCGCGGAGTCCTCGGCGATCACCACCCGCATCCTCGTGCCCCCTCGGATCTGCCCGGCCCGCGCCCGTCCCGGCCCGCGCCCG
>NZ_JAIZ01000717.1:16499-17529 GCF_000710465.2 Kitasatospora sp. MBT63
GCGCCCGTCCCGTCTCGCGCCGGCCGGAGCTCAGTACGGCAGCCGGACGGTGACCAGGGTCGGCCCGCCGTCCGGGCTCTCGCAGGTCAGGCTACCGTCGACGGTCCTCGCCCGGGCGCGCAGACCGCTCAGTCCGCTGCCCGCGCCGACCACCGCGCCCCCGCGTCCGTCGTCGAGGACCTCCAGCACCAGCACCTCCGCCCCGCCGTCGCGTACCTCCCCGTCGCCCACCTCCCCGCCGCGCACCGCGATCCGTACCTCCCGCGCGCCGCTGTGCTTGACGGCGTTGGCCAGCAGTTCGGCCGCACTGAAGTAGGCGATCGACTCGACCGCGGGGGACGGGCGCCGGTCCAGGACCACGGTGACCCGGACCGGCAGCGGGCAGTCGGCGGCCAAGGTGGCGAGGGCGGTGTCCAGGCCCGCGTCCAGCGCCGGCGGGTGGATGCCCCGGACCAGGTCGCGCAGGTCGGCGACGGCCTGCTTGGCGTTGCCCTGGGCGGTCTCCACGACCGTGAGCACCTGCTCGGTCCCGGCGCCGGCCAGCAGCAGTTCGCGGACCATGGTCAGCTGAATCCCCAGGCCGACCAGCCGGGCCTGGGTGCCGTCGTGCAGGTCCCGCTCGATCCGGCGCAGCGTGGTGGCGGCCTCGTCGACGGCCTGGGCCCGGGTCTCCTCCAGGTCGTGGATCCGCCGGTCGGCGGCGTCCGGTCCGAGCAGTGCCCGCAGCGCGGCGCGCTGCGGCGCCCCCGCCCATCGCAGCAGCCACGGCGCCGAGGCGAGCAGGACCAGCCCCACCGCGCACGGCACCAGCCAGCGCGGCCAGCTGTCCCACTCCACCCCTCCCAGCTGGAGCGACACCGGCCGCACCGAGCCGTCGGCGCCCCGCACGGTGGTGTAGTTCCACCGCTTCAGCAGCGGGTGCAGGACGAGCAGCACCCCGTACACGTAGCCGATCAGGACCGCCAGCAGCGGCCACAGCGCGGTCAGCGGTGCGGCGAGCGCGGCGCCGACGGCCCGCCAGCCGGCCCGG
>NZ_JAIZ01000717.1:17620-18820 GCF_000710465.2 Kitasatospora sp. MBT63
GCCGCCAGCCGAACGCCCCGGGCGCGCTGAGCCGCAGCGGCGGTCCGACGTCCAGACCGAGCAACCGCCGGGCGGCCGCCCGCTGGAGGGCGCCGAGCGCGAGCGCCCCTCGTACGGTCAGGGCGAGCAGCCACGGCCCGAGCGGCGTCACCGACAGCAGACCGCCGGCCACCAGCCCGGCCGACACCACGGCGGCCCCGGCGAGCGCCGGCGGCAGGGCGAGCAGGGCGTGCAGCACCGCCGCGAGGGGCCGGCGGCGGAACGGCGCCGTGAGGGCGGCCACCGGCCGGGAGGCCGCGAACCCGGCCACAGGAGGGGACATGACGGTCACTCTAGATCCGGGCCGGCCCGCGCTCCCGGGTACCGCCCCCGCCCGGCCGCGGCCGGTACCAGGGAGCGTGGGTCGGCCGCCGACGCGGCGGCTGCCGTACGGCGAGGTCGCCCGGGCGCCCCGCGGCCGGTGGCCGTCGTTCACAGCTGGTGCACGATCGGGACGGCCACCACGGCGGCGACCGCCGTGACCGGCAGCGCCAGCAGGGCCGCCCGGCCGGGTCCGATCCGGCGCGGGCCGAGCAGGCCGGCGGCCAGCCGGCCCTGAAGGGCGGTCAGGCCCCGCCCGATCCACGGCATCAGCAGCAGGAAGCCGACGCCGCCGACCAGTGCGTGCAGCGCCCACGCCCCGGCGAAGGTCGGGCCGCCCCAGGCGTCGGAGTAGTCGCCCGTGCCCATGCCGAGCAGCGGACGCAGCGGCCAGCCGAGGTTCAGCGGTACCAGTGACCACCCGTAGACGGTGACGGCCAGACCCGCCACCGCCAGCGGCAGGCTCAGGACGGCGTGTGCGAGGGCGGCGAGCCGTCCGTCCTTCGGCGGCTCGATCCGGCGGCCCAACAGCCGGGCCACCAGGTCTCGTTGGATCCGTCCGGCCGGGCCGCCGACCAGCGCCAGCGGGATGCAGACCAGGGCGACCGGCAGCGCGGCCAGCAGGTAGCCGGCCTCCCGCCAGGTCCGGGACGAGAACGGCGCCCGGAGCACCGGGACGACGACGGAGGAGAAGGTCCTGTCCATGGGAACCACCAGGTGGGCGAGTCGGGGTGTTTCCTCCAGCCTTCCGCCGCGGCCCGCCCGGTACGAGGGTGGCAGCACGGAACCCGGGGGTTCGGTTCACCCCACCCCCACCCCTGACCCCGGCACCCCGCCCCC
>NZ_JAIZ01000718.1:0-4436 GCF_000710465.2 Kitasatospora sp. MBT63
CGCAGCGCCGCACAGGCCGGGTCCTCGGCCCCGGGGTCGGCGGGCAGCAGCCCCTCGGGCACCGCGTCCAGCTGCTCCAGCAGGCGGCGGGCGGCCCGGCCGGGCTCGACCGGGCTGCCGTCGGGTGCGGACAGCCGGGCGAACAGCAGGCCGTCCGGGAACTCGGCGGCCGCGGTGCGGGCGTACCGGACGGCGAGCGCGGTGCGGCCCGAACCGGGCCTGCCCGCGAGCACCACCAGCCGGCCGCGGCCCGGCACCGGCCGCGCGGCGGCGGCCGCCAGCGCGGCCAGCTCGGTACGGCGGCCGACGAACGGCTCCGCCCCCGCGGGCAGCATGTCGGTCACCTGGGACCCGGGGGGCGGTGCGTCCACCGTCGCCGTCTTCCTCGCCACCTGCGCCACTCCCGACCAGTCGCCCAGCAGACCGGGCCCGGTACGAGGGACCCTGTCCGCGAAGCGTAGTTCGCGCGCACCGCGGTGCCGAGCTGCCGCCCGGTAGTACCAACGGGCAAATCACCCCGGCGGATCAACAACCGCCACCGGACGCACCCGAACGGCGGCGGCCCGGCGGCGCGGGCCCGGACGGGGTGCCGCGTCAGGCGGCCGGGAAGGGACGGGCCGGCCACGGCACGTCGGCCGGCCGCAGCGAGTCCAGGCCCGGGCCGGTGAGGGCCGCGTACAGCGCGAGGGTGCCGGTGATCAGGGTCGGGTTGTGCAGTCCGCCGGCCAGGATCAGCCGGACCAGCTCCTCGACCGGCACCCGGGCGGTCTCGATCTCCAGCTCCTCGCCGTGCGCGGCGTAGCGCTCGCCCTCGGCGTCGGCCAGGTCGGTCGCCAGGAACAGCCGCAGCGCCTCGTCGGTGCCGCCGGGCGAGGTGTAGAAGTCCACCAGGACGCGCCACCGGCGGGCCCGCAGGTGGGCCTCCTCGTAGAGCTCGCGCTGGGCGGCGTGCAGCGGGTTCTCCCCCGGCACGTCCAGCAGGCCGGCCGGCAGTTCCCACAACCGCTGGCGCACCGGGTGGCGGTACTGGCGCAGGATCAGCACCCGCTGCTGGTCGTCGAGGGCGAGCACCGAGACCGAGCCGGGGTGCGTCTGGTAGTCGCGGCGGGCGTAGCTGCCGTCGGGCATCAGGACCTCGTCCGTCCGCACCCCCGTGACCCGGCCCTGGAACGGGGTCTCGGTGGCCCGGACCGGCCACTGCTCCTCCAGGTCCCGGATCTGCTGCTGCACCTCGGTCGTGGACTGCTGCACGTCGGTCATCGCGAATCCCCTTTTCGTCAGTGCGACACAATCTATGCCATCGCCGCCGGGGACGGACAACACGACGGCGGCCACTCGGGGGATCCCCGGGTGGCCGCCGTCGGGTGCGACTACGCCTGCTCGGCGCCGGTCTTGATCTTGATGGCGGCCGCCACCAGACCCGCGAACAGCGGGTGCGGGCGGGTCGGACGCGACTTCAGCTCCGGGTGCGCCTGGGTGGCGACCAGGTAGGGGTGGACCTCGCGCGGGTACTCGACGTACTCGACCAGGTCGCCCTTGGGGGACAGGCCGGAGAACTGCAGGCCGGTCTTCTCCAGGTCGGCGCGGTAGGCGTTGTTGACCTCGTAGCGGTGGCGGTGGCGCTCGTCCACGTACTGCTCGCCGCCGTAGACCTCGCGCACGATCGAGCCCTCGGCGAGCTTGGCCGGGTACAGGCCCAGGCGCATGGTGCCGCCCAGGTCGCCCTTGCCGTCGACGATCGCCAGCTGCTCGGCCATGGTGGAGATGACCGGGTACTTGGCGGCCGCGTCGAACTCGGTGGAGTTGGCCTCCGGCAGGCCGGCCAGGTTGCGGGCCGCCTCGATGACCACGCACTGCAGACCCAGGCACAGGCCCAGCAGCGGGACCTTGTTCTCCCGGGCGAAGGTGATCGCGGCGACCTTGCCGTCCACCCCGCGGTCACCGAAGCCGCCGGGGATGCAGACCGCGTCCACGTCGCCGAGCTGCTCCTGGGCGCCCTCGGGGGTCAGGCAGTCGTCCGAGGCGACCCACTTGATCTCGACCCGCGCGTTGTTGGCGAAACCGCCCGCGCGCAGCGCCTCGGTGACCGACAGGTACGCGTCGGGCAGGTCGATGTACTTGCCGACCAGCGCGACCTTGACGATGTGCTGGGGCTCGTGGACCCGGCGCAGCAGGTCGTCCCAGACGGTCCAGTCCACGTCCCGGAAGGCCAGGTCGAGGCGGCGCACCACGTAGGCGTCCAGGCCCTCGCCGTGCAGCACCTTGGGGATGTCGTAGATCGACTTGGCGTCGATGGCCGCGACCACGGCCTCCTCGTCCACGTCGCACATCAGCGAGATCTTGCGCTTGATGGCCTGCGGCACCTCGCGGTCGGCGCGCAGCACGATGGCGTCCGGCTGGATGCCGATGTTGCGCAGGGCCGCGACCGAGTGCTGGGTCGGCTTGGTCTTCAGCTCGCCCGAGGGGCCGATGTACGGCAGCAGGGAGACGTGCACGAAGAACACGTTGTCCCGGCCGACCTCGTGGCGGACCTGGCGGACCGCCTCCAGGAACGGCAGCGACTCGATGTCACCGACGGTGCCGCCGACCTCGGTGATCACCACGTCCACGTCCTCGGTCGCCATCCGGCGGATCCGGGACTTGATCTCGTTGGTGATGTGCGGGATGACCTGGACGGTGTCGCCCAGGTACTCGCCGCGGCGCTCCTTGGCGATCACCGTGGAGTAGACCTGGCCGGTGGTGACGTTGGCCGAGCCGTGCAGGTTGGTGTCCAGGAACCGCTCGTAGTGGCCGATGTCCAGGTCGGTCTCGGCGCCGTCGTCGGTGACGAAGACCTCGCCGTGCTGGAACGGGTTCATGGTGCCCGGGTCCACGTTCAGGTACGGGTCGAGCTTCTGCATGGTCACGCGCAGGCCGCGCGCCTTGAGCAGCGCACCGAGGCTCGAGGCGGTGAGGCCCTTGCCGAGCGAAGAGGCGACACCCCCGGTGACGAAGAGGTGCTTGGTCGTCACGGCGCGGCTGCTGGCCGCCTTGCCGGAATGGGGCTGTGCCAAGAGGGGGCTCCCGTGGGTCGCGTGTCGAGGGTGACGCCGGTGGGCGGTTCACCCGGGCGGTCCGCCGTCGCCCCGACGAGGAGCGGCCCTCCCTTCGTGACGGGGAGGAGGTGCTCGGCCGGGAGGCCCGGCGGGGTCGTCGAGTCGGCGGATCCGAGGTGGTTTTCCCACCAGTCCACGGGATACCAGGGTATCAGCGACCTGGACAGGACGCGTTCGGCCGGGGCCCGGCGCGCCCGCCGGCGCCCGTCACGGGCGGCTCGCCGCAGCGCGCGGGCGGGTGGTGCGGATGGCCCGGAAGGATCATCTCCGGATGGCCGGACCGGGTGGTTTCGCGCGGCCGCGGCGCACGTCACTGTTGATCTATTGGTGTGAGTGCGTCCGGACCGGAGCCGCTGCGCGTGCCCCGGCCCGGCCACTCGACGTATCCTGCACGGACGCATCGCCGACAGCAGAGCACGCGGAGGGCGAGGGGGTCCGGACGGCACCTCTCGGTCCCCGATGCGCGACCGGAACCTCCCGTACCAGTTCCTCCCGCTCGCCCCAGGGGCCCACCACAACCCCGTGCGGTCACCCCGCGAGTCCCTCCACACCCACGGGTCTCACAGTGCCGCCCCGAGCACTCCGGCCCCGCAGACCCCGCGCTCCACCGTCGGTCGTCGCCGAGCACAAATTGCGAACTGGAGATCCACGTGGCCGGCCGTATCGAGGACTACGCACTCATCGGGGACATGCAGACCGCCGCGCTCGTCAGCAGGGACGGCGCGGTCGACTGGCTCTGCCTGCCGAGATTCGACTCGCCGGCCGTCTTCGCGGGCCTGCTCGGCACCGATGAACACGGCTTCTGGCGGATCGGCCCCGCAGAACCGGTGACCAGCCCCTCGGCCCCGCCCGCACCGCACGACGCCCTCACCGACACCGGCGACCTGCGGATCCCCCCGGTCACCGCCGCCGCCCCCGCCCTGCCCAGCGACCGCCGCCGCTACCGCGGCGACTCGCTGATCCTGGAGAACGAGTGGGACACCCAGGGCGGCAGCGTCCGGGTGATCGACTTCATGCCGCCCCGGCACCTGCTCGGCACCCCCGACGTCCCGCAGATGATCCGCATCGTCGAAGGCATCAAGGGCCGGGTCCGGATGCGCTCCGCCGTGCGCATGCGGTTCAGCTACGGCCGGATCGTGCCCTGGGTGCACCGGGTCGAGCAGGCCGACGGCGGCCACCGCACGGTCGCCGTGGCCGGCCCCGACTCGGTCTGGCTCGACGGCGTCGCCGAGACCTACGGCCGCGACCTGACCACCTACGCCGACTTCACCGTCGGCGAGGGCGAACGGATCGCCTTCGCCCTCACCTGGCAGGCCTCCCACCTGCCCGCCCCCGCCGCAC
>NZ_JAIZ01000718.1:4526-21412 GCF_000710465.2 Kitasatospora sp. MBT63
GAGGAGTCCCTCGCCGCCACCGAGCGGTTCTGGCGCGACTGGGTCTCCCAGTGCACCTACCAGGGCCCCTACCGGGAGGCCGTGGTCCGCTCCCTGATCACCCTCAAGGGCCTCACCTACGCCCCCACCGGCGGCATCGTCGCCGCCCCCACCACCTCGCTGCCCGAGGACCTCGGCGGCGAACGCAACTGGGACTACCGCTACACCTGGCTGCGCGACGCCGCCATCACCCTCTCCTCCCTGCTGCGCACCGGCTACCGCGACGAGGCCCGCGCCTGGCGCGAGTGGCTGCTGCGGGCGGTGGCCGGCGACCCCGAGAACCTGCAGATCATGTACGGCATCGCGGGCGAACGCGAACTCACCGAGTCCGAACTGGACTGGCTCCCCGGCTACGAGAACTCCCAGCCCGTCCGGGTCGGCAACGGCGCCGCCGGCCAGCTCCAGCTCGACGTCTACGGCGAGGTCGTCGAGGCCCTCCACCTCGGCCACATGACCGGCATGGTCCGCAACGACCACGCCCACCAGCTCCAGCTGAAGCTGATCACGTACCTGGAGCAGCACTGGCGCGAGCCCGACGAGGGCATCTGGGAGGTCCGCGGACCGCGCCGGCACTTCGTCCACTCCAAGGTGATGGCCTGGGTCGCCGTCGACCGCACCATCAAGCTGATCGAGCAGAGCCCCGCCGAGGGCCCGCTGGAGCGCTGGATCGCCCTGCGCGAGGAGATCCACCGCGAGGTCTGCGAGAAGGGCTACGACGCCGAACGCAACACCTTCACCCAGTACTACGGCGGCCAGGAGCTGGACGCCTCGCTGCTGCTCATCCCGCAGGTCGGCTTCCTGCCGCCGGACGACAAGCGGGTGATCGGCACCATCGAGGCGATCCAGCGCGAGCTGTCCACCGAGGACGGCTTCGTCCTGCGCTACCCCACCCACGACGACCAGGGCAACAACGTCGACGGGCTGTCCGGGCACGAAGGGGCGTTCCTGGCCTGCTCGTTCTGGCTCGCCGACGACCTGGCGATGATCGGCCGGGTCGGCGAGGCGCGGGAGCTGTTCGACAAGCTGCTGGCGCTGCGCAACGACCTCGGGCTGCTGGCCGAGGAGTGGGACCCGAGCGAGAAGCGCCAGGTCGGCAACTTCCCCCAGGCCTTCAGCCACGTCCCCCTGATCGACACCGCCCTCCGCCTCACCGCCTGCGCAGGCGCCTACGCCTCCCCCCAACCCCCGCAGTAACCCCCGGTTCATAGGGGCGCGGGGGTTCCTCAGGGGCGCGGGGAACTGCGCGAGGGCGGAAGGCACCCACCTCGAAGACGGCAACGGCGCTGCAAGGCCACCCTCCGACCCCGGGGCCAGCCCCGCGACCTCCCGCCCTCGCGCAGTTCCGCCCCCAGCCTCCGGCCGGGGGGACCCCCAGCGCCCCTGAAAGCACCCTCCGCGCCCTTGAAGACAGAACCCCCGGAGGGGCGGCTCAGGGGCGCTGGACGAGTTCGTCGTAGGTGGAGAGGACCTGGGCCACGGTGGCGGCCTCGTCGGGCCAGGTGGCGGCCTGGTGGCGGCCGGCCTCGGCGAGTTCGGCGCGGCGGGCGGGTTCGGCGAGGAGGCCGTCGAGCGCCCGCGCGAGCGCCGCGGGGTCGCCGTACGGCACCAGCACCGCCGCGTCCCCGACCAGTTCGGGAATCCCGCCGACCGCGGTGGACACCACCGGCACCCCCGCCCGCATCGCCTCCTGCACCACCAGCGACCGCGCCTCCCACCGGCTGCTGACCGCCACCAGGTCGGCCGCGGCCAGCAGATCGGGCACGTCGGTGCGGTAGCCGAGCAGCTCGGCCGGCAGCCGTTCGGCGGCGATCCGCTCCCGCAGCGGCTGCGCCTCCGGGCCGTCGCCCGCGATCACCACCAGCGGTTCGGGGGAGGTGAGCCGGCGGGCCGCGTCCAGCAGCAGCCCGAAGGCCTTCTGCGGGACCAGGCGGCCGACCGCGAGCACCACCGGACGGTCCGCCCGGTCGCCGAGCAGGGCGGCGCGGGCCTCGGGGCGGTCCAGTTCGCCGGGCGGGATCGGCGGGGCCGCGATCGGGCCCAGCCGGGCGTCGGTGGCGCCGAGTTCACGCGCCCGGGCGACCAGGTCGGAGGAGGCGCCGAGGACCAGGTCGGCGGCGCGCACCACCCGGCGCTCCATCAGCCGCTGCAGGCGGCGCTCCATGCCGGTGGCGAGCATCGCGTGGTGCGAGGTGACCACCAGCGGCGTCTGCGGGCGAAGGCCCGGGAAGCGGCCGGCGGTGCGCAGCGCCAGGTCGGCGAGCAGGCCGGCCCGCATGCCGTGGGCGTGCACCACGTCGGCACCGGTGAAGGCGCGCCGCAGTTCACCGATGGCGGCCGCGTCGCTGCGGGCGCCCGCGGTCGGGGTGATCTCGACCTGGTGGAAGCGGGCGCCGGCCTTGGTGTAGCCGAAGAGTTCGTCGGTGCCGGCCGGCCCGCAGACCGTGACGCCGACCCCGTGGGCGACCAGTCCCTGGGCGAGCGAGCGGACGTGCGCCCCGATGCCCCCGGTACCGGCTGAAAGGACGAGCACCACGTGCAGCTGCCCCGATTCCTGGGCGGCTGGGGTGCCCCGGCTGGCGGAATGGTCCACGTCGTTTCGCTCCGGCTCGATCACTCGACTCGCGCCGCCCGGGGTTGGCCCGCGAATCGGCGCTCGGGACTGGAAAGCCAATGTCCGACCGCCACCATGCCAGGTCGGGCGGGTTCTTGGACAGTCGGCCGGACCTGCGGGCGCGTCGCGGATGGGCGACGGGCCCGGCGGTCCAGGGGCCCGGCCCGCGGTCGGGGGTGTGACCGGGGCCGGGGAGGGTGGCGTCGGTACGTCAGCCGGTGCGCGGGGCGCGGGCGGCGGCCAGCAGCTCCTCGGCGTGGGCGCGGCCCAGCTCGGAGTCCTCCAGACCGGCCAGCATCCGCGACAGTTCGCGCACCCGCTCCTCGTCGGTGAGCGACTTGACGCCGCTGCGGGTCACCGTGCCGTCGTTGGTCTTCTCCACCACCAGGTGCCGGTCGGCGAACGCGGCGACCTGCGGGAGGTGGGTGACCACCACGACCTGCGCGCTGCGCGCCAGTTTGGCGAGCCGCCGACCGATCTCGACGGCGGCCTTGCCGCCGACACCGGCGTCGACCTCGTCGAACAGGTAGGTCGGCACCGGGTCCGCCCCGGCGAAGACCACCTCGACGGCCAGCATCACCCGGGACAGCTCACCGCCGGACGCGCCCTTGGCGATCGGCCGGGGCTGGGCGCCGGGGTGCGGGGCCAGCAGCACCTCCACCTCGTCGACGCCGTGCGAGCCGTAGGCGACGGTCCGGCCGCCGACCTCGATCCCGGACAGGTCGTCGACCTGGCTGATCGCGAAGGTCACCCGGGCGTGCGGCATGGCCAGTTCGGCGAGTTCGGCGGAGACCGCGGCGGCGAACTTGTCGGCCGCGGCGTGCCGGGCGGCCGAGACCTCCGCCGCCAGCTCGCCCAACTCGGCCCGCAGCGAGGTCTCCTGCGCACCCAGCTGGTCGATCCGCTCGTCGTCGCCGTCCAGCTCCAGCAGCCGCACCGCACCGGCCTCGGCCCACTCCAGCACCTCGGCGAGGCTGCCCTCGGGGCCGGCGTACTTGCGCAGCAGCTGGGCGAGGACCGCCCGGCGGTCCTCCACCGCGGCCAGCCGGACCGGGTCGGCGTCCAGGTCGTCCGCGTACCCGGCGAGGTCGCCCGCCACGTCGGCGAGCAGGTAGCCGGCCTCGTTCAGCCGGTCGGCGAGGGAGGCGAGGCGCTCGTCGTGGTGGCGGACCGCGTCGACGGCCCGGCGGGCCTGGGCGACCAGGGTGCCCGCGTCCACCCCCTCCGGGTCGGAGGGGTCGCCCGCCAGGGCGGCGTGCGCGAGGGTCGCCGCGGAGGAGAGCGCGTCGGCGTGGCCGAGCCGCTCGGACTCGGCGGCCAGCTCGGCGTCCTCGCCGGCCTGCGGCTCGGCGGCGGCGATCTCGTCCAGGCCGAAGCGCAGCAGGTCCGCCTCCTGGGCGCGCTCACGGGCCCGGGTGGTCAGCTCCTCCAGGGTCGCGGAGACCTCGCGCAGCCGCCGGTAGACCTCGCGGTAGCGGGCCAGCGGCTCGGCGACGTGCTCGCCCGCGTACCGGTCGAGCGCGCCGCGCTGCCGGGAGGGGCGCAGCAGCCGCTGCTGGTCGGTCTGGCCGTGCACGGCGACCAGGTCCTCGCCGAGCTCGGCGAGCAGGCCGACCGGCACCGACCGGCCGCCGACGTGGGCGCGGGAGCGTCCCTCGGCGGAGACGGTCCGGCTGACCAGCAGTTCGCCCTCGTCCAGTTCGGCGCCGGCCTCCAGGGCGCGGGCCAGCACCGGGGAGTCGGCGGGCAGGGTCATCCGGCCCTCCACCACGGCCCGGTCGGCGCCGCGCCGCACCAGCCCCGGGTCGGCCCGGCCGCCGAGCAGCAGGCCGAGGCTGGTCACCACCATGGTCTTGCCCGCCCCGGTCTCACCCGTCACGGCGGTGAAGCCCGGAGCCAGTTCGACCACGGCGTCGTCGATGACACCAAGATCTCGTATCCGCATCTCGTCCAACACGGAGACGACCTTACGAGGTTCCGCCCACACCGCGCGACGAGCGGTGGCCCCCGATGCCCAAGTTCATCCCTTCCGGGCGGCTTCGGGCGCTCCCGCCACCGCCGCGGCCGGGACCGTGCACCAGCGCAGGAAGAACTGCGCCAGCGGGCCGATGGCCAGCGCGTACGCGATCGTGCCGACGCCGAAGGTGCCGCCGAGCAGGACGCCCGCCACCAGCACCACCAGCTCGATCCCGGTCCGGATCAGCCGCAGCGAACGCCCGGTGCGCCGGTGCAGGCCGGTCATCAGGCCGTCCCGCGGCCCGGGACCGAGCCGGGCACCGATGTACAGGCCGGTGGCCAGCCCGTTCAGCACGATGCCGGCGGTCAGCAGCAGGATCCGGGCCGCCCAGCCGGCCGGCGGCGTGACCAGGCCGAGGGTGACGTCCATCGCCATGCCGAGCACCAGCACGTTGCCGACCGTGCCGACACCGGGCCGCTGCCGCAGCGGTATCCACAGCAGCAGCACCAGCGCGCCCATGATCGTCACCCAGGTCCCCACGCTCAGCCCCAGGTGCCGGGACAGCCCCTGGTGCAGCACGTCCCAGGGGTTGCCGCCGAGCGAGGCGCGCAGCATCAGCGCCATGCTCGACCCGTAGAGCACCAGCCCGGCCAGCAGCTGGACGAGCCGCCGCGGGAGCGCGTCGGCGAATCTGGCGGGGGTGTAGGTGACGGCCATCGGGTCTCCCTTGCTGCATTACTCGGACCGGACCCATGATGGAAGTCCAATCGGACCGACAACAGGTCCAATTCGAAGAGAGTGGACCGGTGACACCGATGACCCAGTGGCACAGCACCGTCACTCCACCCGCGCTGGCCCGACTGCTGCGCACCACCTCACTGCCCGAGGTGCCCGGCCGCCGCCCCGCGTACCGGACCCTGGCCGGCCAGGTCCGCACCCTGGTCACCGAGGGCCGGCTGCCGGTCGGCGCCCGGCTGCCCGCCGAACGCGAACTGGCCGCCGAGCTCTCCCTCAGCCGGACCACCGTCGCCACCGCCTACGAGACCCTGCGCGCCGAGGGCTACCTGCGCAGCCGCCGCGGCGCCGGCAGCTGGACCGCCCTGCCCGAAGGCGCCCGGCCGCCCGTCGACGCCCTCCACCCCGTCCAGCCCGACCAGCGCGGCACCGTGGTCGACCTGGGCGTCGCCGCGCTGCCCGCACCGCAGCCCTTCCTCGGCGAGGCCGCCGCCCGCGCCCTCGACCAGCTGCCCGCCTACGCCGCCGGCCACGGCCACTACCCCACCGGCGTCCCGGTCCTGCGCGAGGCCGTCGCCCGCCGCTACACCGAACGCGGCCTGCCGACCGTCCCGGACCAGATCCTGATCACCACCGGCGCGATGGGCGCCCTCCACCTCGCCCAGCGCGCCCTGCTCACCCGCGGCGACCGCGCCGCCGTCGACGCCCCCAGCTACGCGCACAGCCTGCAGTCACTGCGCCGCAACGGCGCCCGCCTGGTACCGGTCGCCCTCGCCCGGCCCGACGGCCCCGACACCCCGGCGAGCTGGGACCTCGACGAGTGGCAGCGCGTCCTGCGCGGCGCCGCACCCCGGATCGCGTACGTCATCCCCGACTTCCACAACCCCACCGGCGCACTCGTCGACGAGGAGCAGCGACGCGCCCTGCTCGGCCACGCCCGAGCCGCCGGCACCGTCCTGCTGGTCGACGAGACACCCGCCGAACTCGGCTGGGGCACACCGCAGTCCGCGCTCCCCCGGCCACTCGCCGCACTCGACCGCTCGGCCCAGGTGGTGACCGTCGGCTCCGCCGGGAAACTGCTCTGGGGCGGGCTGCGGATCGGCTGGCTGCGCGCCGCCCCCGCACTGGTACGCCAGCTGGCCACCGAGCGGGCGTTCAGCGACATCGGCACCCCGGTGCTCGACCAGCTGATCGCCGCCGAACTGCTCGGCGAGCCGCTCGCCGCCGTCCGCGCCCACCAGCACCGGCGGCTGCGCGGCAGCGCCGAGGCGCTCGCCGCCGAACTGCGACGGCGGCTGCCCCGCTGGCGGTTCGCGATGCCCCCGGGCGGCCTCGCCCTGTGGCTGGCCACCGACGGGGTGTCCGGCAGCGCCCTCGCCCGGGCCGGCGAACAGACCGGCGTCCGGCTCGCCGCCGGGGCCAGGTTCGGCGTGGACGGCGCCTTCGAGAACTACCTGCGGATCCCGCTCACCGTCCCGCCCGCCGCCGCACCGGAGGCCGTCGACCGGCTCGCCGAGGCGGCGGACCGGGCAGCCCGCGGCGGACTCGGGGCCGGCAGCGATAGCACCCCGTCGGCCGCCTGAACCGGTCCCGCACCCACGCCCCCGACCAGGCGGCCCGACGCACCGTCAGGCCGCCTTCCGTACTCACGGGGTCTGCGCGCGCCCCCGCCAACCCGTCACCGGCAGAGCGAACTTGGCGACCAGCCGATTGGTGAACGGCGCCCGGTGCAGCCGCGCCAGCCGGACCGGGATCCGCCCCTTGCGGACCTCCACCCGGGCCCCCGCCGGCAGCTCCACCGAACGGCGGCCGTCGCACCACAGCACCCCGTGCGGGGTCTTAGGCTGCACCTCCACCGCCAGCACCGAGTCGGGCGAGGTCACCAGCGGCCGCGCGAACAGCGCATGGGCGCTGATCGGCACCATCAGCAGCGCCTCCACCTCCGGCCACACCACCGGCCCGCCCCCCGAGAACGCGTACGCCGTCGACCCGGTCGGCGTCGCACACACCACCCCGTCACAGCCGAAGTTGGACACCGGACGGCCGTCCACCTCGGTGACCACCTCCAGCATCCGCTCCCGCGCCGCCTTCTCGATCGACGCCTCGTTCAGCGCCCAGTCCTCGTGCACCACATCGCCGTTGGTCCGCACCAGGACATCGATGGTCATCCGCTCCTCGACCTCGTAGTCGGCGTCCACCACCCGGTCGACCACCACCGCCAGGTCGTCCCGCTCGGCCTCCGCGAGGAACCCCACCCGGCCCAGGTTGATGCCCAGCATCGGCAGCCCCGACTCCCGGGCCAGCTCGGCCCCGCGCAGCAGCGTGCCGTCACCGCCGGCCACCAGGACCAGCTCGCAGCCCGCCGCGGCGCCCAGCCCCCCGGTCACCCGCTCGACACCCTCCGGAAGATCGAGGTCGACCGCCTCCGAGGCGAGCAGCCGGATTCTGATCCCGGCCTTCAGCAGCCCGTGGACCAGCCCCTCGACACTGCGCAGAGCGGCCTCCCGCCCGGTGTGCGCGATCAGGAAGACCGTACGTCCGCCACTCATGTCGCTGCCCTCTCCCTCACGTCAGCCCGGCTCGCCCTTGACCCGGTTCCGGCCGCACGGCGCCGCGCGGCGTGCGGACGTCTGCCGAGCACCCTACCGGGGGCCCTCCGCGACGGCCCGGTCCGCCTCGGCCGGATCCAGCTGCGGCGCGCCCCTGCGAAGCCACAGGAAGTACTCGACGTTACCCGACGGACCCGGCAGCGGGCTGGCCGTCACCGCACGCACCCCGAGCCCCGACTCCCAGGCGTGGCCCGCCACCTGACGGATCATCTCCGCCCGCAGCTCCGGGCTGCGCACCACCCCGCCGCTGCCGAGGCGCTCCTTGCCGATCTCGAACTGCGGCTTCACCATCAGCACCAGGTCCGCGTCCGGCGCGCAGCAGGACGCCAGCGCCGGCAGCACCAGCCCCAGCGAGATGAACGACAGATCGCCCACCACCAGGTCCACCGGCTCGCCGCCGATCAGCTCGACGCCCAGCTCCCGCACATTGGTGCGGTCCATCACGGTGACCCGCTCGTCGCTCTGCAGCGACCACGCCAGCTGCCCGTAGCCCACGTCCACCGCCAGCACGTGCGCTGCACCCGCCCGCAGCAGCACATCGGTGAACCCGCCCGTCGAGGCACCGGCGTCCAGCGCCCGGCGGCCCTCGACCACCAGCCCCTGCGGCACGAAGGCCGCGAACGCACCGGCCAGCTTGTGGCCACCGCGCGAGACGTAGTCGGGGTCGGCGTCGTCCTTGGCCACCACGACCGCGGCCCCGGTCTCCACCTGGGTGGCCGGCTTGGTCGCCGTGGTGCCGCCGACCGTCACCCGCCCGGCCGCGATCAGCTCACTCGCGTGCTCCCGCGAACGGGCCAGCTTGCGGCGGACCAGCTCCGCGTCGAGTCGGCGTCGTGCCACTGCCACTGGTGCTTCAGCTCCTACTGCTGCTCACGTGCTGCTCATCGCCGCGCGTCCGGCTCACCGCTGCTCGCGGTCGAGGGCGGCCAGGGTGTCCGTCAGCCGCTGGTGAACATCTTCGTACACCGCGACGTGTGCCTCGGTCCCCACCCCGTCCAGCGCCTCCAGCCGGCCGAGCGCCTCGTCCACCGCCGGGTGCCCGGTCGGGCCCACCGGCACCTCGACCAGCGCCGGCCCCGGCCCGGCCTGCTGCTCGACCACGTGCTCAGTCATCGGAACCCTGCCCCGGCTCGGGCTTGGACACCGCCCGGCGGACCACGGTCTTCTTCGCCCCGGCCTTCCGGGCGGCCTGCGCCCTCGGCTCGGCGCCACCCGCCGCAGCGGTCGCCTTACGGGTCACGGTCTTCTTCGCGGCACCCGTCTTCTTCGCGGCACCGGGCGGCTTCGGCGCGCCGGGCTGATCCGCCGCGCCGCGCTTCGCCGGCTCGCCCTTCCCGGCGGCGGCCGGTGGCTTCTTCGCCGGTGCCTTCTTCGCCGCGGCGTCCTTCGCCACCGCCTTCTTGGCGGCCTTCGCGGGCGCGGGCTTCGCGGGTACGGGCTTCGCGGGCGCCCCCTCGGCCGGCACGCCCTCGGCGGCCGCCTTCCGTACGCCCGGCTTCCCCGCGGACGGCTTCCGCGCGGTCGGCGCACCGGCCGCGCCGTCCACGGGCCCCGGCCGCGGGGCCTCCGGGTCCGGCTCGGCCCACGCCTCACCGGGAACCGGCTCCGGACCGTCCTGCGGCCCGTCGTCCGGCACCGCCCAGGCGTCCGCCGGCACCGGCTCGGCCGGAGCGGTCCACTCCTCGTCGTCCCACCCCGCCCCGAACAGCCCCTCGGCGCGCGCGGCCGGCCTCGCCGACGGCGACCCGTCCGACCCGGCACCACCGCCCTCGGGCGCCTCGGCCGACTCCTCGTCCTTGCCTTCGCGGAGCTGGCTCTCCAGGAAGCTCAGCACCACACCGACCTTCATCACCTGGTCGCCGACCCGCTCGAAGACCCGCTCCACCTCGCTACGGGCCACCCCGACGGCCAGGTCGACGCCGGCCAGGCCGGCCGTCACCGCCTCCCCGGCGAGGGTCTGCAGGGACCGCCCGGACGGCGGGAACTGCTCGGCGATCAGACGCTCCACCGCCGACACATCGACACCACCGCGCCCCAGCAGGCCGGTCGCCGTGGTCAGCACCCGCTTCCCGGTCTCCTCGGCCAGCACCGTGGCGACCGCCACCGCGCCCCGCACCGCATCCCGCAGCATCCGCCCGCCTCCTCCGGCGCCCGACGGCGCCCAGCTCCGCGGCGGCCCGAACCGAGGCCCGTCGGGCCCTCGGAGGCCCGCCGCCTCCACCGACGCTACCCCGTCGTGCCCCCGGCCCGCTGCACGTTCGTCCCGGCTGCGGGGCCGATCGGCCGACCGGCCGCTGCGATAGCGTGGAACGCCGCCGATCACCGGCCGGATCACCAGCCCGATCATCAGCCGAGGGAGCAGCCCACCACCATGGCCAGCATCGAGGAGTGCCGCGAGGCCCTGGAGCAGCTCAGCCGGAACATGTCCCGCGCCGAGGGCGGCGTCCGCAAGGCCGCCGAGCTCGACCGCTCGCTGAGCTGCTGGATCACCGACCTCGACCTGACGTTCTCCGGCCGCCTGCGGGACGGCCGGATCCAGGACATCACCAGCGCCCCCGGCGCCCCCGCCGACAAGGCCGAGATCCGGCTCACGATGTCCGGCGACGACCTGGTGGCGATGGTCGGGGGCCGGCTCCCGTTCGCCTCCGCCTGGGCCTCCGGCCGGGTCAAGCTCGAAGCCGGTCTCCGCGACCTGCTGCGCCTGCGCACCCTGCTCTGACCCCGGCCGGCGTCCGGGCGCCAGGATTGGTCCCACCCCTCACGTCGGAGCGGCGCGCGGCACTGGACGCCCCGCCGGTACGTCCAGCAGGGGGCATCTCCCGGCCGGAGGCCGGGGGCACCGCGCGCCCGGCGGGAAAGGCGAGACGCGTCCTAGCGGACGATGCCGCGGGCCCGCGCCTCCGCCAGCCAGCGCGGGAACTCCGCCATCAGCGCGTCGTACAGCGCCTCGTCGTGCCAGGCCCGGGGCTGCGGGCCGACGGCGACGAAGTCGGCGTTGTCGATCACCCGGTCCTTCAGGTCGTCCAGGCCCGCCAGGAAGGTCAGGTCCTCGCGCTCGCCGAAGCCGACGAACTGCCAGAACAGCGGCAGCGAGGAGGCCGACTGCATCAGCTTCTGGGTGGCCTTCCGGTCGTACGGGTCCCCGTCGGTCTGGAAGATCGCCAGCGCCGGGATGCCGCCGCCGCGGCGCTGGTGGAGGTCGATCACCGCCTGCATCGCCGGCGCGTAGCTGGTCCCGCCCATCCGGACCGAGCGGCGGGCCTCGTCGATACGCCCGTGGTGACCGGCCAGCTGGATGTCGGTGACCAGCTCGACCTTGTTGGAGAACAGCACCAGCGGCACGCTGCCGTCGTCGTCCAGGTGCGCCGCCAGGCTCAGCACCTGCTCGGCGAGGTGCTGCACGCTGCCGTCCTCGTAGTAGCCCCGCATGCTCATCGAGTAGTCGAGCACCAGGTACACCGCGATCCGGTACCCCGCCAGCCCGCGCTTGGCCAGCGAGACGCCGGCCGACTGGTACTTCTGCAGCAGGGCGGGGGCGGTCGAGCGCACCTTCTCCAGGCTGATCGCGGGCGTCGGCCCGGCCGGCACCGGCGCCGCAGGCGGCTGCACCGGCGGCTGCCCGTACGCCGCAGGCTGCCCGTACCCGGAGGGCTGCCCGTACGCAGGAGGCTGCTGCCCGTACGCCGCAGGCTGCCCGTACGCGGGCGGCGCGGCGTACCCCGGCTGCGGCGGGTACCCCGGCGGCGCGTACCCGGGTACGGGCTGTCCCGGTGCCGGCTGCCCCGGCGGCGGGTAGGCGGGCGGCTGCTGCCCGTACCCGGGCGGCGGCACAGCGGCCGCAGGCGCCACCGGCGCCACGGGCACAGCGGGCGGCACCGGCGGAACATGCTGCGGGACGTGCTCCGCAGCCGCCGCGGACGGCTCCCCGACGTCCACCCCGAAGTCGGTGGCCAGCGCCGCCAGACCGCCGGCGTAGCCCTGGCCGACCGCCCGGACCTTCCAGCCGCCGCCGCGCCGGTACAGCTCGACCAGGACGACGATGGTCTCCCCGCCGGTCAGCGCCGGTGGCACGAACTCCACCGTCGTCCCGGCACCGGCCAGCGTCACCCGCGGCGTCCCGGCAGCGTCGAACACCACGCCCGGCCGGTCGACGTCCACGCTGGCCA
Organism: Kitasatospora sp. MBT63; assembly: GCF_000710465.2. Taxonomy (GTDB): domain Bacteria; phylum Actinomycetota; class Actinomycetes; order Streptomycetales; family Streptomycetaceae; genus Kitasatospora. Next base: position 16,644 of record NZ_JAIZ01000718.1, read on the forward strand.
CCACGACCACCGACTCGACCCCGGCCGGCACCGCGCCCGGCTCGACCGTGACGACCTGCCCGGCCACGGACACCCCGTCCCGGGAAGGGTTGTTGAAGAACACCAGGTCCAGGTCCTCCCGGACCTTCCCGGCCGCGCTCACCAGCAGCGCCGAGACGTCCACCGGCACCCCGGTCGCGCCGACCGTCACCGTCACCGTCGTCCCGGGCAGCGGGGCGTTTCCACCCTTGGTCAGTACGGTGTGCGGCATGGCTCCCCCTCGTTGGTCCGCTCCAACCTGGCAGAACCGATGATCGGCCGTCAACGAGCGGCAACGACGAGGACGACGACAGCAGGCACGGCGCGGCAGACCCCGGGGACCGCCACCCACCGCCCCCCGCCGGGCCTCAGAAGCCCAGCTCGGCCAGCGCCTTCCGGCCGTCCGCAGGCGCACCGTCCCGGTCCAGCGCCGCCCAGGCCGCACCGCACAGCGCCCGCAGACCGTCGTACCGGTCCTCCCCGGAGCCGGTCAGCAGCAGCGCGCCGTCCGCCGCACGGGCGGTCCAGCCGCCGCAACTGTGGCTGCCGTCGGGCTGCCCGGCCACGGCGGGGTGCGCGGTCAGCAGGCCCCGCAGGTCGGCCGCCAGGTAGGTGGGCCGGTACTTCGGCTCCGCCGCGAGCAGCTGGGCCGGGGTGGTGACACCGGTGAACACCAGCAGGCTGTCCACCCCGCCGTTGTAGGCGCCCTCGATGTCGGTGTCCAGCCGGTCACCGACCACCAGCGGACGCTTGGCGCCGGTCCGCAGCACCGTCTCCCGGTGCATCGGCGGCAGCGGCTTGCCCGCGACCTCCGGCTCCACCCCGGTGGCGGTCCGGACGGCGGCCACCAGGGTGCCGTTGCCGGGCGCGATACCGCGCGCGGTCGGCACCGTCAGGTCGGTGTTGGACGCCACCCAGGGCAGCCCCGCCGCCACCGCGTACGAGGCCTCGGCCAGCTGGTGCCAGCCCACCGACGGGTCGTAGCCCTGCACCACCGCGAGCGGCTGCTCGTCGAGCGAGCCGACCGCCACCAGCCCGTGCTCGGCCAGCGCCTCGACCAGCCCGGCACCGCCCACCACCAGCACCTTCGACCCGGCCGGCACCTTGTCCGCGATCAGCCGGGCGGCCGCCTGGGCAGAGTTGATCACGTCCCCGGCCTCCGCAGGGGCGCCCAGCTCGGTCAGGTGCTCGGCGACCACCCGGGGCGGCCGCGAGGCGTTGTTGGTGACATACGCCAGCCGCATCCCGGACTCCCGGGCGGCCGCCAGCGAATCCACCGCGTGCTCGATCGCGTGCGGACCCGCGTAGACCACACCGTCCAGATCGAGCAGCGCGACGTCGTACGCCTCGGTCAGCGGGCGGTCACTGCCGCCCGGTGCGGTCCGCGCGGTGCCGACAGCCGTACCGGTCATGCGTGCTCTCCCAGCTCGAGTTCGGTTCCGTACAGGTCAGGCGCCCGGCCCGTCGGGCTCCGGCGGCGCCAGATACCCCGGCGCACCGGGCTGCAACGGCCCGTACGCGCCCGCCCGGGCCGCCAGTGTGGCCCTGGACTGCCGGAGCGCCGCGCGGTAGTGCGCGTTGTCCGGCCGCATCGCGACCGCCAGCGCCAGGTGCTCGGCCGAGGTCTCGAAGTCGCCCAGCCGGGCCGCGGCGACGCCCCAACCGAACTGAGCGTAGTCGTCGGACGGATCGGCCAGCGCCACCGCCCGGAAGTTCTCCAACGCCTCCCGGTACGCACCCGCGTCGAACTGCGCCCGCGCCAGCGCCTCCCGGATACTGTGCGACTGCGGCTCGTACCCGGCCGCCCGCGACAGCAGCTGCGCGGCCGCCGCCGGGTGCCGCTCGTCCAGCAGCCGCACACCACGCCGGAACCAGTCGTAGACCTCGCCCTCCGGCTCCCCCGCGGCCGGACCTCCCCGGTCCCCGTCCACGCCGTCACCGGTAGGCCGCTCGTGCCCGCCATTCATGCCGTACCTCGCTCCCGCAACCCCAGCCCGAACCCGATCCGAACCCGGTGCGGCCCCGGCCACGCCCGGCCACCACCCGGCCGGCCCTGGTCCGGCGGGACGGCACCGGGCACTTTTGATCACTCAACTGATCACTCAACACCCATACCCCGACTAACATGCCCCCAATGAGTGCACCCAGTGCCGAAAGCGGCGCAGACCCCGCGTCCGGCGGCCCCGGGGACCCCGGGCACGTCGCCACCGCAGGCCTCTCCCTGTCCCCCTTCCGCGGCCTGCGCTACGTCCCCGACCGGGTCGGCACGCTGGCCGCCGTCACCTCGCCGCCCTACGACGTCGTCGACCCCAACCGGCGCCTCGACCTGGAGACCGGCGACCCCCACAACATCGTCCGGCTGATCCTCCCCCGCCCCGAGCCCGACGACAGCGGCGACCGCCCCGACCGCGACACCCGCTACCGCCACGCGGCCCGGCTGCTCACCGAGTGGCAGCGCGAGGGCGTCCTGGCCGCCGACCCGTTCCCGGCCGTGTACGTCTACGAGCAGCGCACCCACGAGCCCGGCACCCCCGGCGGCGGCGTCCTGCAGCGCGGCCTGATCGGCGCGCTCGCGGTCAGCGGCCGGGAGGCCGGCGTGGTGCTCCCGCACGAGGACGTGATGCCCCGGCCGGTGGCCGACCGGGTCGGCCTGATGCGCACCACCAAGGCCAACCTCGAACCGCTGCTCCTCACCTACCGGGGCAACGGCGGCGCCGCCGAGGTGGTCGAGCGCACCGTCCAGGGCGAGCCGCTGCTGTCCACCACCACCTCCGACGGCACCGACCACCGCCTGTGGGCCGTCACCTCCCCGGTCGACCTGGCCGCCGTCACCCGCGACCTGAGCACCTGCCGGGCGCTGATCGCCGACGGTCACCACCGCTGGGAGATGTACCTGCGCCTGCAGCGCGAACACCGCCACCTCCCGCGCAGCCCGTGGGACCGCGGGATGGTGCTGCTGGTCGACACCGCCCGCTACCCGCTGCGGGTCCGCGCCATCCACCGGGTGCTCTACCGGCTCCCGGTCGCCGACGCGCTGGCCGCCCTCGCCGACCACTGGCAGGTCAAGGAGGTGCCGGGGCCCCTGCACAGCGCCCTGGACGCCCTGGGTGACGCCAAGCGCCACGGCGGCAACGCCTTCCTGCTGACCGGCGGCGACGGCACCTTCTGGCTGGCCGGCGAACCGGACGAGGCCCTGCTGGCCCGGACCGTGCGCACCGACCGCCCGGAGGAGTGGCGGCACCTCGACGCCACCGTCCTGCACGCCACCCTGCTCGACCACACCTGGCGGATCCCGGACGGCCCCGACGACATCGGCTACCTGCACTCCCCCGAGGGCGCCGAGCGGGAGGCCGCCCGCTGCGGCGGCACGGCCGTCCTGCTGCACCCCGTGGAGGAGCGCGTGGTGCGCCGCCTGGCCGAGCAGGGCGTCACCATGCCCCGCAAGTCCACCTCCTTCGGCCCGAAGCCGGCCACCGGGCTGGTCCTGCGGAGCCTGGAACTGGGCTGAGAAGACGCCGAAGGCCCCCACCGCGTGCGGTGGGGGCCTTCGGCATCAGCAGAGGCGTCCGGGGCCCGCCGGGCCCCGGTGGGCCTCAGCGGCGGTCGTCGTCCTCGGCGCGCGCGGGGCGGGCCCGGTCGTCGTCCTCGTCCGCGTCGCCGTCCTCGTCGATCTCGAGGTCGTCCTCGTCGTAGTACTCGTCGACGTCTTCCTCGTCCTCGTAGATCACCCGGTCGTCGCCGATCTCGTCCGGAGCGATCGACTTGGCCCGCGGCTCGGCCGCCGGAGCGCCGTCCTGCTCCTCGTCGGCCAGCTCCGGGTCGAGGGTGTCCACGAACTCCAGGCCGTCGATCTCCGCCAGCCGCTCGGACGCGTTGGTCGCACCGTCGGTGTCCGCGTCGGCCGCCTTCGCGAACCAGTCGCGGGCCTCGTCGGCGCGCCCGGCCGCGATCAGCGCCTCGGCGTAGGCGTAACGCAGCCGCGCGGTCCACGGGTGGACGGCGTTGGAGGCCAGCTCCGGGCTCTGCAGGGTCACCACGGCGGCGTCGAACTGCTCCATGTCGCTGCGGGCACCCGCCGCGACCAGACGCATCTCGACCTGGCCGGCCTTGTCCAGCTGCTTCACCTCGGGCTCACCGGCCATCGCCAGCGCCCGCTCCGGACGGCCCAGACCACGCTCGCAGTCCGCCATCACCGGCCACAGGTCCGCCCGGCCGGTCATCCGGCGCGCGGCACGGAACTCGGTCAGCGCCTCCGCGTAACGCTGCGTCATGTACGAGGCGAACCCGGCCGCCTCCCGCACCGACGCGACCCGCGACGCCAGCCGCAGGGCGACCCGCGAGTAGTTGTAGGCCTCCTCCGGCTCGGTGTCCAGCAGGCGGGCGACCATCACCAGGTTGCGGGCGACGTCGTCGGCCAGCGTCTTCGGCAGGCTCTTCAGGTCCTGACGCACGTCCGCGTCGATCTCGAAGCCCGTGACGTCGTCCGGGATCGGCAGACGCTTGACCGGCTCGTAGTTGCCCCGGCGGTCGTCGTAGCCACCGCCGTCACGGCGGTCGTCACGACGGCCCTCGAACCGGCCGCCGCGGTCGCCGCCACGGTCACGGTCGCCGTAGGACGGACGGCCACCACGGTCGCCGCCGCTGCGGTAACCACCACCGGAGGGACGGTCGCCACCGCTGCGGTACCCACCACCGGACGGGCGGTCGCCGTACGACGGGCGGCCACCACGGTCCCCGCCACGGTCACGGTC
>NZ_JAIZ01000718.1:21587-22487 GCF_000710465.2 Kitasatospora sp. MBT63
GCCACCACGGTCACGGTCACCGTACGACGGACGGTCGTCGCGACGCGGCCGGTCACCGTAGGACGGACGGTCATCCCGACGCGGCCGGTCATCACGGTTGAACCCACTACCACCGGACGGACGGTCGCCACCGCTGCGGTAGCCACCACCGGACGGACGGTCGCCGTAGGACGGGCGGCCACCACGGTCGCCGCCACGGTCGCGGTCACCGTACGAAGGACGGTCATCCCGACGCGGACGGTCGTCACGACGGCCGGCCTCGCCACGGTCATCCCGGCGCGGGCCACGGTCGTTGGACCATCCACCACGCGACCGGGGCTCGTAACCGCGGCCCTCGTCCGATCGGCGCTCGGGACGGTCCTGGGGCGGGTTCGACATCCTGGTGACTCCTGTCTGCTGCTTCGACCTCTGCCGCCGCTGCCGATTCAGGGCACCAGCGCCATCGCATCCTGGTGCCGACCACCTGGCCGCACACCACCTCTATTGTCCGGCATCCGCTCCGACCCTGCGTCCGGGCGGGAGCCGGTCCTGCCGGCGTACTGCACGATCTGGAAAAACAAAAAGGCCGCGGCCCCAGCGAATCGCTGGGGCCGCGGCCTTTGAATGATTGTTCGGCGGCGTCCTACTCTCCCACAGGGTCCCCCCTGCAGTACCATCGGCGCTATGAGGCTTAGCTTCCGGGTTCGGAATGTAACCGGGCGTTTCCCTCGTGCTATGACCACCGAAACCCTATCGGGTATTCAGCGAAACACACTCTTCAATTGATTAGTGTTTCTTGCCCGTCGACCGGAGTCGATGATGGGCGGATTCGCCGGCGATAGCTGTTCGCTACCCGGGAACCACACAGTGAACGCGAGCGTCTGAGGACAAGCCCTCGGCCTATTAGTACCGGTCAACTCC
>NZ_JAIZ01000719.1:0-11457 GCF_000710465.2 Kitasatospora sp. MBT63
CGGTCGGGGTGGCGGCGGCCGACGGGAGGCCCGGGCGCTCCCAGCGGCGGCGGGCGAAGGGGTAGCCCGGCAGCCGGACCCGGCGCGCGGTCCCGTCGGCGGTGGCGGTGGCGGCGGGCAGGTCGCCGCTGCCCCGGACCCAGGCCAGGTACGGCTCCGGTGCCCCGTCGGCGTGGGCGGCGGGGCCCTGCGCGGCGAGCCGCCGCAGGCCGTCGACCAGCTCCGCGGTGGTACGGGCGGGGAGCACGGCGCGTACGGCGCGGTGGCTGCGGCCGGTGTGCAGGGTGTGGGCGGTGTCGGCGGGCGCCGGGGCGTCGGGGCGGTCCAGGGCGTCGGCCAGGGCGGCGGCCAGTTCCCGCAGCGCGTCCTCGGTGCGGGCGGAGAGCGGGAAGGCGTGCGGCTCGGTGGTGACGGTGGTGGCGGTGCGGGCGGGCCGCGGGTCGGGGGCCTGTTCCAGGACGACGTGGGCGTTGGTGCCGCCGATGCCGAAGGAGCTGACGGCGGCCCGGCGCGGGCCGTCGGGCACCGGCCAGCCGTCCTGCCGGGCGGCGACCGTCAGACCGCCGCTGGTGGCGAGCCGGTGGTTGGGGGTCCGGAAGGGCGCCTGCGGCGGCACGGTGGCGTGCTCCAGGGCGAGGATCGCCTTGGCCATCCCGGCGAGGCCCGCGGCGGTGTTGAGGTGCCCGACCACGCTCTTGACGGAGCCGATGGCGGCTGGGCGAGCGCGCCCGGTGCCCCCGTACACCCGGTCCAGGGCGGCGTACTCGACCGGGTCGCCGAGGTGGGTGCCGGTGCCGTGGGTCTCCAGGTAGCCGACGGAGTGCGGGTCGACGCCCGCGACGGCCAGCGCCTCGCGCAGGACGGCTTCCTGCCCCTCCGGGGAGGGTGCGTGGTAGTCCATCTTGCGGGCGCCGTCGTTGTTGACCGCGCTGCCGCGGATCACCGCGCGGATCGGGTCGCCGTCGCGGACGGCGTCCGCCAGGCGGCGCAGCACCAGCGCACCGGCGCCGTTGCCGAAGACCGTGCCGTCGGCGTCGTCGTCGAACGGCCGGCACTCGCCGCTCGGCGAGAGGATCATGTCGGGCGCGGCCAGGAAGCCGGCCTGCGGGAAGTGCAGGGAGGCGGCCGCCACCACGGCCAGGTCGCACTCCTCGCCTAGCAGGCCCTCGACGGCCAGGTGCACCCCGACCAGGGCGCTGGAGCAGGCCGACTGCACGGTCAGGCTCGGACCGGTGAGGCCGAGCTTGTACGAGATCCGGCTGGCGGCGAAGTCCTTGTCGGCGGAGGAGAACCGGATCATCCCGGCGGCGTCCAGCTCGGTGATGCCGACCGGCGGCACCGTCGGCTGGCCGACCGAGACGTACGCGGCGGTCCGCAGGCCGGTGCGGTCGGGGGCGAAGCCGGCGTCCTCGATCGCGTGCCAGGCGGTCTCCAGCAGGATCCGCTGCTGCGGGTCCAGCCACTCGGCGTGCAGCGGGCTGTAGCCGAAGAACTCGGCGTCGAAGGCGTCGGCGTCGTCGAGGACCACGCCGGCCGGGACGAAGTCCGGGCGGGCGACCAGCTGCGGGTCGTGGCCCATCCGGACCAGCTCCTGCGGCGGGTAGCGGCGGATGCCGCTGCGGCCCTGCTCCAGCAGTTCCCAGAGCCGGTCGGCGGAGGTGGCGGGTCCGAAGCGGCAGGCGAGGCCTACGACGGCGACCGCGTCGGGATCGTCGGCCCGGGCGGCCGGCTGGTGGTCGTGGGTCATCGGTGGTCGTCTCCGAGTCGAAGGGCGCGCCGCACCTCGCGGCGGGACGGACGGGCGGACGGGGTGCGGTCGGCGGGGGCGGGCGGTTCCGGGGCTGCGGGCGGCTGCGCGGGCGACAGCCGGGCGCCGATCAGCTCGACCTGGTCGTCGAGCGTGGGGCGGGCGAACAGGTCGGCGACCTCCAGGGCGGCGCCGGGGAAGGCGCCGGCCAGGCGGGCGTGCAGCCGGCCGAGCAGCAGCGAGTTGCCGCCGAGGTCGAAGAAGCGCCGGTCCGCGGGGACCCGGTCGAGTTCGAGCAGGTCGGCCCAGCAGGTGGTGACCAGGCTCCGTACCTCCGGGCCGGCCGCCGGGCCGGGCTCCGCCGTCCGGACGCCGCCGTCGGCGGCGGTCTCCCGCCGCGACCCGGCGGGCGCCCCGGCGAGCAGGGCGGCGGCCTTGCGGTCCACCTTGCCGTTGGGTGTCAGGGGCAGGTCGGCCGTGGTGACCAGCCGGTCGGGCAGCATCCAGGCCGGCAGCGTGGCGGCGGCGAAGGTGCGCAGCTCGTCCAGGCCGGGCGGGAGCACGCCGCGGGCGGGGACGGCGACCGCGACCAGCTTGGCCAGGGCGCCCTCGCCGCGCAGCGTCAGGACGACCCGGGCCAGGCCGGGGTGGGTCCCCAGCACGGACTCGATCTCGCCGAGCTCGACCCGGTGTCCGCGGATCTTGACCTGGCTGTCGGCCCGGCCGAGGAAGACCAGCCGGCCCTGTCCGTCGCGGCGCACCAGGTCTCCGGTGCGGAAGTAGCGGCCGCCGCCCTCGGGGCGGTTCGGGTGCGCGGTGAACCGTTCGGCCGTCAGGTCCGGCCGCTGCCAGTAGCCCTGGGCGACCGCGGGCCCGCCGATCCACAGCTCGCCGGGCTCGCCCGGGGCCGGTTCGGCGGTGCCGTCGACCTCGGTGACGACCAGGTCGGTCGCCCCGATCGGGTCGCCGAGGTGGACGGCGGAGCCGTCCGTCACCCGGGCGATGGTGGACCAGATGGTGGCCTCGGTCGGCCCGTAGACGTTCCACAGGCTGCCGGTCCGGGCCGCCAGCGCGGTGGCCAGGTTCGGCGGCAGTGCCTCCCCGCCGCACAGGGCGGTGAGGCCGGGGGCGCCGGGCCAGCCGCCGTCCAGCAGCAGCTGCCAGCCGGCCGGGGTGGCCTGGAGGACGGTGACGGACCGTTCGGCGATCAGGCCGGCCAGCCGGCTCGCGTCGATGACGTCGGCCCGGCGGGCCACCACCACGGTGCCGCCGGTCAGCAGCGGCATGAACAGTTCCAGCACCGAGATGTCGAAGCAGACCGTGGTGACGGCCAGCAGCCGGGCGTCGGCGCCGGTGCCGGTGGCGGCGGCGATGGCGTCCAGGGTGTGGACGACGTTGCCGTGGGTGACGGCGACGCCCTTGGGCCTACCGGTGCTCCCGGAGGTGAACATCAGGTACGCCGGGTCGCCCGGCCGGGGTGCGGGGTCCGTCGCGGCGGCCGGGCCGGTCGGGGCACCGTCGCCGGATGCGGCGGCCTCGTCGGCGGGGACCACCCGCAGTCCGGCCGGGAGCAGCGCGGCGAGGTCCCGGTCGGCGACGGCGAGCCGGCAGCCCGCGCCCTCCACCACCATCCGCAGCCGATCGGCCGGGTAGGAGTCGTCCAGCGGCACGTAGGGGCGTCCGCTCTTGAGGATGCCGAGCAGGACGGCCGGCAGCCGGGCGCCGCGGTGCATCAGGACCGCGACGGGTTCGCCGGGTGCCGCGAGGGCGGCCACCTGCCGGGCCACCGCGTCGGAGAGCTCGTCCAGCCGGGCGTAGCTCAGGGTGTCCTCCCGGTCCTCGACGGCGGCGGCGTGCGGGTGCCGGCGGACGCTGTCGGCGAACCGGCCGACCAGGGTGGCCGACGCCGGGTCCAGCAGCGTGCCGACCGTGCCGCCGGGCAGCTCGCGGGAGACGCCGACCGCGAGCCGGCGCAGCTCCTCGACCAGTCCGTCGACGGCCGTGCCGTCCAGCGCTGCGGTGCGGTGGTTGGCCAGCACCTCCAGGCCCGCGGGTCCGTCGGTGATCTCCAGCCCGAGGTCGAAGTGGCCGCGCTGGCCGCGCCGGTAGCGGTGCGGGCCGAAGCCGGCCGGGTCCGCGGCGGCCGGGCCGCGCAGCCAGTTCTGGTAGGCGAAGGTCACCGCGGGGACGGCCCGGTCGCCGCCCGCCACCCGGCACAGCTCGGCCAGCCGGGGGTAGGGCGTCGCGGCGTGGGCGAGCGCGCCCCTGACCTCCTCGTGGAGCTCGGTCAGCCAGGCGGCGACCGGCCGGTCCGGGTCCAGCCGGACCCGCAGCGGGACGGAGTTGACGAAGCATCCGACCGCCGTGTCCTCCTCGGCCGAGACCCGGCCGTAGGTGGGGACCGCGACCAGGAAGGAGCGGTGCCCGGTCGACCGGCCGAGCGCGGCGGCGAAGGCCGCCAGCAGCACGGTGAACGGGGTCACCCCGGCACTGCGCGCGGTCCGCGCCAGCAGCGCGGACAGGTCGGTGCCGAGCCGGTACTCGCGGTGGGCGCCGGCCGCACCGGCGGCTGCCTGCGGGAAGGGCCCGTCGGCGCGCAGCCCGGCCAGCCGTGCGGTCCAGAACTCCTCGTCCTCGGTACGGGTGCGCCGGGTCTCCTCCTGCTCGCGGCGCAGGACGGCGGCGAACGGGACGGCCGGCGGCAGGGCGGTGCCGGTGCCGGTCCGGGCCGCGTAGAGCGCGGCCAGGTCCTGGCCGAGCAGTTCGGCCGAGCGGCCGTCGACCGCGACGTGGTGGGTGGTCAGCTGCAGGACCGGCCCGTCCGGGTCCGTCCACAGCACGGCGCGCAGCAGGGGTCCGGTGGACAGGGCGAGCCGCCGGTCGGCCTCCTGCCGCAGGGCGGCGGCCAGGTCCTGGCCGGGTTCGGGTGACCGTTCCAGCAGGCCGGGCGCGGCCGGGGCGGGGACGAAGCTCGGCTCGCCGTCGTGCGGGCGCACCGAGCAGGCCAGCACCGGGTGGCGGTCCACCAGGTCGGCCAGGGCGAGGCGCAGGGCGGCGCGGTCGACGCCGGGCAGGTGCCAGGCCAGCGAGATGTTGTAGGGCGCGAGCGGGGCGGCGGCCTGGTCGGAGGTCCACATCCCGATCAGGCGGTCGGGCAGCGGTACGGCGGCGCCGGGCTGCTGCGCGGTCCCGGTGCTGCGGACGGGGTCGCCGGGGTGCGCCGCGGTGTGGGGGGCGGGTCCGGTGGCGGTCGCGTGGGCGGTCTCGCGGTCCGGGGCCGGGGTGCGGTCGTCGTCGGCTCCGACGGCGGCGGTGAGCGGGGCGCCGTGGTCGCGCAGCAGGCGGTCGGTCAGCTCGCCGAGGGTGGCGCTGTCCAGCAGCACCGCCAGCGGGATCCGGCCGAGGTCGTCCTCCAGCAGCCTGCTGAGGCGCATCACCGCGATGGAGTCCACGCCGTACTCGACCAGCGGGCGGTCCGGGCCGATCATGGCGGCCGGCACCCCGATCGCCCGGCCGACCCGTTCGGCCAGCCAGCGCAGCACCGCGGTACGGGGGCGCGGGAGCCCGGCTGCGGTGTCCAGCGGCGGCAGGTCGGCGGGCCCGGCCTGCGGGGCGGGCGCGGCCTGCGCGTCAGCCGGGACGGCGAGAGCCGGGGCCCGGACGGCCGGGGCCGGGTCGGTCACGCCGAGCGCCTGCGACCAGCGGTCCTGGTCCCCCGCGACCAGCGCCGCGTGGCTGCGGTCCGGTCCGAGCGCGGACGCCAGCAGCGGCCACATCTCGCGGACCGCCGCGTCCGCCGCGAGCGGACGCAGGCCGTAGGTGTCGGTCAGGTACCCGAGGGCGGCCGGTTCGGGCGCCATGCCGGCGCCGGCGAGGACCGGCCACCCCACGGAGAGGGTCCGGCCGTGGCGCAGGCCGCGCTCGGTCCAGCGGGCCCGGGTGGCCGCGAAGCCGTCCAGGAAGCCGTTGGCGAAGGCGTAGTCGGACTGCCCCTGGTTGCCGACCAGGCTGGCCAGCGAGGAGGCGAGGACGAAGAAGTCCAGCGGGTGGGCGGCGAACACGGCGTCCAGCGCGACGGCGCCCAGCGCCTTCGCCCGGCACACCTCCGCGATGGCCTCGGGGGTCTTGCCGCGTAGGAAGCCGTCGCGCAGCACCCCGGCGGTGTGGAAGATGCCGCGCAGCCTGGTCCCGGACCGCTCCAACCCGGCAGCGAGGGAGGTGAGTTGTTCGACGTCGGTCACGTCGCAGCGGTACTGGTCGACGGTCCCCGTCCCGGTCCCGCGCAGCTCGGCGAGCAGCTGCTCGTCCGGGGCCGAGCGGCCGACCAGGATCAGGTGGGCGGTCGGCGCGGCGGCCCGGAGCGCGGCGGCGAGCTGCCGGCCCAGTCCGCCGGCGCCGCCGACCACCAGGTAACTGCCGTGCGGGTCGAGCAGTTCGCCCGGCAGGCCGGACCGCAGCGGGTCTCCGGTCCGCGGCAGCGGCGTCAGGACCGCGCGCCGGCGCCGGGAGTCGGCACCGAGCCGGATCCACTCCTCGCCCGCCACGGGCCCGGTGCCGAGCTCGGCGAGCAGCTCCCCCGTCACTGCCGCACCGGCGTCGAGGGTGACCAGCCGCAGGCGCAGCCGGCCGGTCTCCCCCGCCACGGTGCGCAGCAGGCTGTGCAGCGCGCGGACGGCGGGCGCCGGTTCGCCGTCCTGCTCCGCCTCGGTGACCAGCAGCACCTGGCTGCCGTCCAGCGCGCGGCTGCGGACCAGGCCGCGCAGCAGACCGAAGATCCCGTCGATGACTCCGGAGCCGAACCCCGTCCAGGCCGGGCCGAGTCGGCCGGCGGTCAGCGGTTCGGTGCCGAAGCCGAGGCCGGGCAGGCTCCCGGTGAGGTCCACCAGGAGGGTGTCCGGGGTGCCGGTGCGGGCCGCGGTCTCCGCCAGCGCGGTGGTGTCACCGGCCCGGGCGAGTGTGAGGTGGGCGGCGCGGTGCGCGGCCAGGCCGGGGGCGAACGCACCGTCACCGACGGTCCACAGGGTGCCTCCCGGGCGGGTGGCGGCGGGACGGGGGGCGTCCGCCCAGCCGAGCCGGTAGGCGGCCACCGGCGGCGCCGGCTCGTCGGCCGCGACGGACCGCCCGGCGGGGGCAGCGGTCTCCGGCACCGCCGCCCGCTCGGGCGTCGCGGCGGTGTCGCGCAGCTCGGTCCTGATCCGGAAGCCCTCGACCTCGGCGAGCACCCGGCCCGAGGCGGGGTCGACCAGGCGGAGGTCGAAGACGTGCAGGCCGGAGGCCTCGTCGGCGCGGACCCGGCGGCTGTGCACGTACGCGGCGCCGGTCACCGGGCCGTGCACGGTCAGCCGGTCGACCGCCATCGGCCGGTAGCGGCGCCGGGCCGCGGGGTCCTCGGCCAGCAGCAGGAACGCCGCGCTCTGGCAGGCGCCGTCGAGCAGGGCCGGGTGCAGCACCTGCCGGCCGTCGCCGTCCTCGCCGGGCGGCAGCCGCAGCTCCGCGGTGGTCTCCTCGCCGCTGCGCACGGCCCGGCGGACGGTGCGGTACAGCGGCCCGTACGCGAAGCCGTGGTCGGCGAAGGCCCGGTAGAAGGCCTCGGTGTCGGTCCCGGTGGTGAGGTGCCGGTCGAGGTCGGCGATCCGGTACTGCAGGGAGGGCTGCACCGGGTCGGTGGTGCGCGGCTCGGTCCAGCCTTCGGCGGCGGCCGCCGCCGGGCCGGTGGCAGGGCCCGCCTCGATCCGGAACCGTCGGCAGCCGTCGGCGTCGGGCTCGGCCAGCTCGGCGCGGACCGTCATCGGCAGACCCGCGGCGGGCGCGGGCCACACCAGGTCACGGATCACCTGCCGGTACGGCGACCGGCCGGCGGTGAGCAGGGCCTCGTGGACCAGCTCGGGGTGGAAGGCCCCGGGCAGCAGCGGCACGCCGTCGACCACGTGGTCGGCCACCCAGCGGGAGGCCCGGCCGAGTGCGGCGGTCACGGTCCGGGCACCGGGGATCCGTACCGTGTCGGCGAGCGGCAGGTCCACCGGGGTGCCGTCGGCCCGGTCCTGGCCGCCGGGGTCGGGCAGGGCGCAGCGGCGGCGGGCGAACGGGGTGGTCGGCAGTGCCACCCGGCGGCCCGGGGCGGCCGGTTCGGGCAGCCGGCCCTCGGTCACCCAGGCGGTGGCCGCGGGTTCGGCGCTGACGGTGGTGTCGGCGGTCACCAGGTCCGGGTGGTGCCGTCCCTCGGCGAGGGCGGTGAGCGCGGCGCGCAGCCCCCGGGGGTCGGACGCGGTGACGGCGGCGCGGTGGGTCCAGGTCTCGCGGCCGGTCCGCAGGGTACGGGCGAGGTCGGCGAGGGTGGCCTCGCCGCCGAGCAGGGTCTCGGCGCCGGGGCCGGCGGCGAGCGCGTCGGCGAGCCGGGCGGCCAGGGTGCGCAGCCGCTCCGGGTCGGGGGCGGAGAGCGGCAGGACGACGGGGCCGTGCGGCCTCCCGGTCCGGTCGGCGGGCCGGTACTCCTCCAGCAGGACGTGGGCGTTGGACCCGCCGGCGCCGAACGAGCTGACCGCGGCGCGGCGCGGCAGCGGCCGCCCGTCGGCGTCGTGGAGCCGCGGCCACGGCTCGGCGCGCTGCTGGACGATCAGCGGGGTGCCGTCGAGGTCGAGCTTCGGGTTGGCCCGTTCGGCGTGCAGGGTGGGGACCAGCCGGCCGTGGCGCAGCTGGAGGATGGCCTTGGTGAGGCCGGCCACACCGGCCGCGGCCTCGCCGTGGCCGATGTTGGACTTGACCGAGCCGATCCGCAGTCCGGCGTCGGCGGTGGCGGGCCGGTCGCCGCCGAACGCCAGTGCCAGGGCACGCAGTTCGATGGGGTCGCCGAGTTCGGTACCGGTGCCGTGGGCCTCCACGTAGCCGATCCCGGCGGGGTCGAGGCCGGCCCGCTCCAGGGTGGCGCCGATCAGGGCGGCCTGCGCGAGCGGGTTGGGCACGGTGTACCCGCCGGTCCCGCCGCCGTGGTTGAGCCCGGTGCCGCGGATCACCGCGTAGACGGTGTCGCCGTCGGCCTCGGCGAGGTCGAGGCGCTTGAGGACGACGGCCCCGACGCCCTCGCCCGGCACGAACCCGTCGCCGCCGGCGCCGAACGCCCGGGTCCGGTCGCCGCGGGACGGCATGCCGAGCGCGCAGAGGCCGGCGAAGCGGTCCGGGTGCAGGTAGAGGTTGACGCCGCCGGCCAGGGCGAGGTCGGCCTCGCCGTCCTGGACGGCCCGGCAGGCGAGGTGGAGCGCGGTCAACGAGGACGAGCACATGGTGTCGACGGTCATGCTGGGGCCGCTCAGGTCGAGGGCGTGCGAGACCCGGTTGGCGACCGAGGCGGCCGCCGTGACGGCGTACTCCGGGTTGTCGGCGCCGGCCAGCCGGGCCTGGTGCTGGGCGATCAGGTGGCTGTTGGCGGTGACGCCGGCGAAGACGCCGACCCGGGGGCCGCCGCCGGCGCCCGCCAGGGTGCGGCGGCTGTACCCGGCGGTCTCGAAGGCCTCCCAGGAGACCTCGAGGAAGAGCCGTTCCTGGGGGTCCATCACGGCGGCGTCACGCGGGGTGATCCGGAACAGCTCCGGGTCGAAGCGGTCCCAGCCGTCGAGGAAGCAGCCCCAGCGGGCGTAGCCGCCGCCGGTGGTGCGGGCGGTGCGCCAGTCCCAGCGGTCGGCGGGGACCTCGGTGACGGGGGTGCGGCCGCGGGAGAGCAGCTGCCAGAAGGCGTCGACGTCGTCGGCGCCGGGGTAGCGGCCGGCCAGTCCGATGACGGCGACGGCCGGGCGCCCGGGGTCGCCGGTGGCGACGGCCGGGGCCTGCGGACGGGCCGGGTGGGCCGGACGGGCCGGACGGGTCACAGCGGCGGTGTCGGTGCGGGAGTTGGTGCCGATGCTGGTGGTACCGGCGGCGGCCCCGGCGGCGGGGGGTGCCTCGAGCCAGCCCGCCAGCCGGCGCAGCGTCGGGTGCTCGAACAGCACCGTCGAGGGGATCTGCCGGTCGGTGAAGCGCTGCCGCAGGGCGCCGGTGAACTCGCCGTTGAGCAGGGAGTCCACTCCGATGCCGGGGAAGTCGGTGTCGTGGTCGATCAGGTCCCGGTGCTGGCCGGTCAGGTCGGCGACCAGTCCGGTCAGTTCGGTGAGCAGCTGCTCGGGGTCGGCGGCCGGTGCCGCGGGAGCGGCGGGGGCGGCGGGGGCGGCCGGACGGGCCCGGTCGTCGAGGGCGCGGGCCAGGTCGTCGACCGTCCGGTGCTCGAACAGGGCGGTGGCGGAGATCGCACCGAACTCCCGGGAGACGGTGGTGACCAGCTCCATGTTGAGCAGCGAGTCGATGCCCAGCTCCTGCCACGGCAGGTACCCGGGGACGGCGGCCTGCGGATCGCCGAGCAGGTCCCGGACGATCTCGCGCAGCCGGTCGGCGGTCCGGCCGCCGGCCGTGGCCGCGCCGGCCTCGCCGGCCGCCGGGAGGGCGGGTACCGGGCCGTCAGCGGTCGCCGGGTCGTCCGCGGTCGCCGGGGCATGGCAGTCCAGCAGGGCGACGCAGCCGGGTGCGTCGCGCAGGTGGTCGACCCCGCCGAGCCGCCAGCCGCCCGCGTCGAGCAGCGCACGCCAGCGGTCGGGGTCGAGCAGCGGGCCGTGCGGCAGCCGGTACTGCGCGTCGACGTAGCGCCACCAGCCGTCCGTCAGGCCGAAGGTGAGGGTGTAGACGGCGGCGGGCGCGGTGATCTCGACCAGCAGCAGTCGGCCGCCGGGGGCCAGCAGCTCGGCGACGTGCCGCAGGGTCCGGGTGAGGTCGCGGGTGGCGTGCAGCACGTTGCTGGCGACGACCAGGTCGTAGTGCCCGGGTGCGAAGCCCTGGCCCTCGGGGCTCTTCTCGATGTCCAGCAGCCGGGGCTCGACCTGCTCGCCGAACCGGCGGCGGCCGTGCTGGAGGAAGGCCCGGGAGACGTCGGTGTAGGCGTACTCGGCGTCGGTGACGCCGTGGCGGGCCATCGCGGCCAGCGCGGCGGCGGTGGTCCCGCCGACGCCCGCGCCGATCTCCAGGATCCGCGGGCGGCGGCCCGCCCTGGTCAGTCGGGCGGCGGTGGCGGCCAGCTCCTCGGCGGCACTCCGGTTCACCGGGTCGAAGAGCCGGTTGCCGCTGTAGATCGCGGAGACCGCGCCGAGGTCGCCGCGCGGGAACAGCACGGCGGTGGCGGGCTGTTCGCCGCGCAGCACCGGACCGTAGGCGGCGAGCGCCAGGTCGAGCAGGTCGAGGTGCCCGAGCAGGTCCGGGTGGTCGGCCAGCAGCGCGGTGCGGGCCGCCGTCAGCTCGGCGCCGGACGGGACCTCCGGGCCCTCGGTGCGCAGCAGGTCCAGGACCGCGGCGAGCAGGCGGTGGTGCTCGGGGACGACGCCCAGCAGGTCGGCGGCGGCCGCGGTGCCCGCCCGGGCGGTGGCGCGGTCGAGGCCCAGGTCGGCCATCCGGCGGGCGAGCGCGCCGCGGGCGTAGCGTTCCAGCCGGTGCGCCGGGTCGGCGGCGGGCCGGGTCAGGGCCCGCAGCGGCTCGGGGGCGCCGCCGACGGCGACGGTCTGCGGATCGGTGCCGGTCATGCCCGCTTCCAAGGCGGCCACCCCTGTCTCTGGTAGGAAGTCGGTCAGTCCGGGGTACTGCCGCCGGACGTGCGCCGCGTACTGGCGGGCGGGGCCGGGGCCTCGCCCCAGGCCCCCGTC
>NZ_JAIZ01000719.1:11546-12372 GCF_000710465.2 Kitasatospora sp. MBT63
GAGCAGGCCGCCGTCGCCGTCGACGGCGGCCGCGTAGTGGTCGAGGAAGGCGTTGGCCGCCGCGTAGTTGAGCCCGCCGACGCTGCCGAACAGGCCCGCGACGGAGGAGAAGAGCACCAGGGCGGTGCCCGGCCGTCCGGCCAGGGCGCGGCGCAGCGTGAGGACGGCGGCCACCTTGGTGTCGAGCACGTGGTCGATGTCGGCCGGACCGAGGCCGGTCAGCAGCCCGTCACTGACCGAACCGACGCTGTGCAGCACGCCGTCGGGCTCGCCGAAGGCGGTCCGGCAGTCGTCCAGCGCGGCGGCCACCGCCTGCGGGTCGGTCACGTCACCGGCCAGGTAGCGGGCCCGGCCGCCGGCCGCCCGCAGGTCGTCCAGCAGCTTCCGGACCCGGTCGCTCTCGGCCGACCGGCCGACCAGCACCAGGCAGGCCCGGTAGGCGGTGGCGAGGTGGCGGGCCACCTCGGCCCCGATGCCGCCGGCGCCGCCGAACAGGACGTACGCGCCGCCCTCGCGGAAACCGCGGGCGCCCCCGGGGACCTCCCTCTCGGTGAACACCTGGCGCAGCCTGCGCCGGCCCCGGAGCGCGACCAGCGGGACGGTCCGGCCGCAGGGCTCCTCCAGCGCACGGCGCAGCACCTCGGCCGTTCCGGGGTCCTGGCCGTCCCGGCCGAGGGCGTCGGCCGGCAGGTCGACGGCGGCCGCGGTGACGCCCGCGAGCTCCAGCGGCAGGGTGCGCAGGGCGCCGAGCAGGGCTCCCTGGAGCGCGGCGCCGGGGGCCGCGGACCCGCCGTCGGGCGCGGCGAGGCCGGTGGTCAGCAGCCGC
>NZ_JAIZ01000719.1:12701-22327 GCF_000710465.2 Kitasatospora sp. MBT63
GCACCCACGGGTACCGGGGTGACCGGCCCGCCTGCCGGGCCGTCGGGGCCGTCGGCGGCCAGGTGGGCGGCGAGGCCCGCGGAGTGCCGGTCGTGCAGCAGGACGACGGCGGTGCGCCCGGCCGCCACCGCGTCGACGGCGGCCGGCTCCTCCGCCCAGACCGGCGCCAGCAGGCGCAGCGGCCCGTCCTCGGACCGGGTGGCCCCGGCCGGACGGCCGTCGGCGGGGAGCGCGACCAGCCGCAGGCCGCCGACCCGCAGGACGACCCGCCCGTCGGCGATGGCGTGCAGGTCGACCAGGGTCTGGGCGGGGCTGTCCTCGACGAGGTGCAGCACCAGTTCGGCGTGGTCCGGCACCTCGCCGGTCCAGGCGATCCGGCCGACGGCGGCGGCCATCCGGGGGCGCCCCGGTTCGGTCAGCGCGCAGGCGGCCTGCAAGGCGGCGTCCAGCCAGCCGACCCGGCGGGTGGGTGCGTCGCCGGGCGGCGGCGTCATCCGGCCGACCGCCCAGTCGCCCGAGCGTCGCAGGTCGCCGACGGCGGCGTAGGCGGGGCCGACCTCGATGCCGTTGCGGCGCAGGATCGCGGGCAGGTCGACCGGGACGGCGTCGGCCAGCGCCCGGCGGTCGGGCACCAGGCAGTCGGGGCTGTCCGGGTCGGCGGCGGCCCTGGCGTGGACGTGCCCGTCGTGGGCGAGGGTGAGCACCGTGCGGCCGTGGCCGTCGTCGGCGGTCCGCTCCAGCCGCACCCCGTCCTCGAACGGGACCGGGCGCAGGAACCGTACGCCGCGCAGGGCGACCGGCCCGCCACCGGCCAGCGCGTCGATCAGCAGGGCGCCGGGGGCGACCGCGCGGCCGCCCACCGTGTGCTGGGCCAGCGGGTGCCCGGCGGGCAGCTCGGTCACCTCCGGTCCCCCCGCCGGCGCCGCGGGGGCGGGGTTCTGCGGGTCCGTCCGCCGCTCCCCGCGCAGCCAGTACTGCTTCCGGTCGAACGGGTAGGGCACCAGCGGGATCCGCCGGGGCGGCGTGCCGTCGGTCCACAGCGCGGCCCAGTCCGCGGCGGCGCCGGACAGCCAGGCCAGCAGGGGCCGGCGGGCCGGTTCGTCCAGCAGGTCCAGCGCGGCGGGGTGCGGTGCGGTGGCCGTCGCCGGGTGGGGTTCCCCGGCGGCGAGTGCGCGGGCGGCCGCGGCCAGCGTGGTGACGTCGCGGACGACGAGCAGGGCCCGTTCGGCCAGCGCCCGGCGGCCGCTCTGCAGCGACCAGGCGATCTGCCGCAGGTCGGCCGGCTCCCGGGTGACACGGTCGGCCAGGTCACCGGCCAGCCGGGCCAGCGACCCGGCGGTGGCGGCGGACAGCGGGACGGCGAGCGGCCCGGCGGGCGCTCCCGCGGTGGCACCGCCGAGCGCCGGTGCCTCCTCCAGGACGGCGTGGGCGTTGCTCCCGCCGAAGCCGAACGCGCTGACGGCGGCGCGACGGGGCGCGGCGCCGGGCGGGCGCGGCCAGTCGACCGCGCGGTCGGCGACGGTGAGCGGGGTGCCGGCGAGGTCGATGTGCGGGTTCAGCTCGCCGAAGTTCGGGGTGCCGGGGATGACGCCGTGGCGCAGCACCTGCACGGCCTTGACCAGCCCGGCCAGGCCCGATGCGCCTTCCAGATGCCCGATGTTGGCCTTGGCGGAGCCCACCCACAGCCGTCCCCGGGGGCCGGCCGCGGCGCTGGGCGGGCCCTGCGGGTCGCCCTCCAGGACCTCGCGGACGGCGTCCAGTTCGATCGGGTCGCCGAGCGGGGTGCCGGTGCCGTGGGCCTCCAGGAAGCCCAGGTCACCGGCGCGCAGCCCGGCACGGTCCAGCGCGGTGCGGATCAGGGCGCTCTGGGCGCGCGGGTTGGGTGCGGTGAGGGCGGTGGCGCGGCCGCCGTGGTTGACCGCGGTGGCGCGCAGCACGGCGAGGACGGGATCGCCGTCCGCGACGGCCCGGCCGAGCCGCTTGAGCACCACCCAGCCGGCGCCCTCGCCGCGGACGAACCCGTCGGCCGCACGGTCGAACACCAGGCTGGTGCCGTTCGGGGAGAGCATGCCGGCCCGCTGGAAGGCCCGGTGGTTGAAGCCGTTGCTCAGCAGGTTGGCGGCGCCCGCCAGGGCGATCTCGCAGTCCCCGGCGCGGATCGCGGCCTCGGCGAGCGACAGCGCGGTCAGGGCGCCGGAGCAGGCGGTGTCGACGGTGATGCTCGGCCCGGTGAAGTCGTAGGTGTGCGAGATGCGGTTGGCGAGGAAGGCCGGGAAGGTGCCCACGGTGGCGTAGCCGTCCGCCGCGCCGTTCTCCACCAGCTGCTCGCGGTAGTCGTAGCTGCAGGCGGCGGCGAACACGCCGACCGGGGTGCCGGCCAGGTCGTCGGGGTTGAGGGCGGCGTGCTCCAGCGCCTGCCAGCTCAGTTCGAGCAGGGTGCGCTGCTGCGGGTCCATGGCGGCGGCCTGACGCGGGGTCACGGCGAAGAACGGGGCGTCGAACAGGTCGATCCGGTCCAGCAGACCGGCCCGCAGCCCCTCGGGTACGGACCCGGCGAACCGGTCGGCGGGCACCGGAGCGATCCGGCAGCCGTTGTCGGCCAGCAGGGTCCAGAAGCCGTCCACGTCGTCGGCGCCCGGGACCTTGCAGGCCATCCCGATCACGGCGATGTCGTCGTCGGACGGCCCCGGCCCGGCCTCCCCGGCCCGGGGCTCCTCGGCCTCCTGGACCTGCTCCTCCGCGGGCAGGTCCAGGTCCGGCGCGGCCGCGGGCAGCCGGCCGGCCAGGGCCCGCAGGGTCGGGTACCGCCAGATGGCGGTGGCGGGCAGCGTGGTGCCGAACGCCCGGCCGGTGTCCCGGACCAGGCGCAGTGCCTTGGTCGAGTCGAAGCCCTGCTCGCCGAGTGGGCGATCGGGGTCCACCGGCTCGCCGGCCACCTCGGTGGCCAGCTCGACCAGCCGCTCCAGGGTGCCGCGCGAAGCTTGGTCGCCGCCCGCGCCGCCGCGGTGCGCGGTGGGCTGCCGGTCGTCGTCGGGAGCCCCGGCCCGGGCCAGCTCGTCCCGTACGGCCTCCAGGTACCGGGCGGCCTCCTGCCCGTTGAACACGGTGTGGTCGAAGGCCAGGACCAGGCGTCGGACCGGCTTCGCCCCGCCGTCGGACGGCGCGCCGAGGAAGAGTGTGGCGGCGGCGGGCGGGACGACCACCGGGACGGCGAAGGTCGCGCCGCCGTCGCCGAGGTGGGAGAGCATCAGCGTCACCCGGCCGTCGGCCTGGGACTCGCCGTTCAGCGCCCGTTCGACGGCGTCGGTGTACCGCTCGCCGAACCGGGCGCCGTCCAGCCGGTCGGCCCGCCGCACCACCCCGACCGCCAGGTCGCCGTCGTCGGTGGCGCAGGCGATGCCCAGGTCGACGTGGTCGAAGATCCGCAGGCGGTCGTCGGGGAGGCGGCGGGTGCGCAGTGCGGGGAAACCTGCCGCGGCCCGGGCCGCCAGCCGTGCGAAGACCTGGAAGGCGGTGGTGAACCCGGCGCCGTGGGTCCGGGTGTGGGCGCGCAGCGCGTCCGCCAGGACCCGCTCGGGGACCTCGGTGGCGACCACGGCGGGCACCACGTCCCCGGCGCCCGCCCGCAGCGCCCGGTTGAGCTCCCGCTGGCGGGGGCTGACCGGCACGTCGGTGTAGTCGGCGGCGGTCACCGGCTCCGCGGCAGCAGGGACAGGAGCGGCGGGGACAGGGACGGCGGGGGTCGGTTCGCCGGTGCGGCCGTCCGCGACGAACCGTTCCAGGTCGGCCGGCAGCAGGCTGCGGCCCCGGGCGGGGACGGTGGGCAGGACCGCCTCGTCCAGGCCGAGCCGGCGGGCGTGCGCCCGGGTCCTCGGCGGGATGCGGACGGTGCCGGGTGGGATGGTGCCGGGCAGTCCGGCGGCGGACGCGCCCTGGGCCGGTCCGGACTCGGTGGCCGGGCCGTCCGGCGCGGGGGCCTGGGGCCCGCCCTCGGCGGTGACCGGTTCGATCTCGGCGACGGCTCCGCCGATCGGCAGCCGGGCACCCTCCTCGACCAGCCAGGTCCGCAGCCGGCCGGCCACCGGCGACTCGATCTCGACGGCGGCCTTGTCGTGCTCCATCTCGTACAGCAGCTCGTCCTTGGCCACCAGGTCGCCGGGCTGCTTCAGCAGGCGCAGGATCAGGACCTCGACGATCCCCTCCCCCAGGCGCGGGACGGTCAGCGTGGTGGTCGGGGTCTTCTTCTCGCTCATGCCAGCACCGATCGGACGGCCGCGACCACGTCGTCCGCCGCGGGCAGCACGGCGCTCTCCAGGTCGGGGTGGAAGGGAATGTGGACATCGGGCCGGGCGACCAGCCGGGGCGGCGCCAGGAGGGAGTAGAACTCGTCGTCACCGGCAAGGAGTTCGGCGAGGACGCTGGCGCCGAAGCTGCTGGTGCGGTTGTCCTCCTGGACGACGACCAGCCGGCCGGTGCGCCGGACCGAGGCGGCGACCGCCTCGCGGTCGAGCGGGGTCAGCCAGCGCAGGTCGATCACCTCCGCCTCGGTGCCCTCGGCGGCCAGCCGGCCGGCCGCCTCGAGGGCGAGTTCGGTCCCGTTGCCCCAGGTGGCGACGGTCACGTCGGTGCCGCCGCGCAGCAGCCGGGCGCCGCGGGCGGGCGCCGGGGCGGGCTGGGGCGGGTACGGGCGCCGCATCAGGTGTTTGGGCAGCAGGATCAGCGTGGGGTCGGGGGCTTCGAAGGACTCCAGGAAGACCGCTTCGGTGTCCTCCGGGGTGGAGGGCACCACCACGCGCAGTCCCGGCAGGTGGGTGAACAGGCTCTCGTTGCTCTGGCTGTGCCAGATGCCGCCGCCGGGCAGGTAGCCGCCCCAGGGTGCGTAGATGACGACCGGGCAGCGCCAGCTGGAGGCGGTCCGCCAGCGCAGGGTGGTCAGCTGGGACGCGATCTGGTTCCAGGCCGGGCCGGCGAAGTCGACGAACTGGAGCTCGACCACCGGGCGCATGCCGACCGCGGCGAGGCCGACGGCGGCGCCGACGATGGTCGCCTCGGCCAGCGGCGAGTTGGTCATCCGCGGTCCGGCGAGCTCGCCGAGGCCCTTGGTGAAGCCGAAGACGCCGCCCTTGGGGTCCTCGATGTCCTCGCCGAACAGGACCAGTTCGGGGTGGTCGTGCAGTCCGGTGCGCAGCGCCCGGTTCACCGCCTCGACCATCGTGCCGCCGCTCGGGCGGGTGTCGGCCGGGGCGGCGGGCTGCTCGGCGGGTCCGGCGAACAGGTGGTCCAGGACGGCCGTGCGGTCGCCGGTCGGCTCGGCGGCGACGCGGTCGAAGATCTGCTCGACCTCGTCGGCGAGCCGGGCCCGGACCTGGTCGGCCCAGCCCGCGGCGACCGTGCCCTCGGCCTCCAGGCGGCGGGTGAACAGGTCCACCGGGTCGGCCATGGCGGCGAGTTCGGCCGCGGAGCGGTAGAGGCGCTGGTCGTCGGAGGAGGTGTGGGAGTCGAGCCGGTCCAGCCGGCACCAGAGCACGGCCGGGCCCCGGCCGCCCCGGATGCCGGGCAGCACCTCGGCGGCGGCGGCGTGCACGGCGTCCGGGTCGGAGCCGTCGACCACCGTGGTGACGGCCTCCGGCAGCAGGCCGAGGCGCTGCGGGGAGAGTGCCTCGGTCGGGGTGCTGATGCCGTAGCGGTTGTCGGAGACCAGGAACAGGACCGGGAGACTGCGTTCCACGGCGAAGGCGAGCGCCTCGAAGAATTCGCCCTGCCGGGTCGAGGCGTCACCGATGGAGCAGACGACGACCTTTCCCTCGTTCCGCAGATCGGATGCCCAGGCGGCGCCGGCGGCGGGGAGGCACTGGCTCCCGGTGGGGCTGGCGAGCGAGAAGACATTTCCCGGCCGGTGGCTGAAGTGGGAACTCATGTTGCGGCCCGCGGAATGCGATCCGGCTTTCGCCATCAGGTCCCTGGCCTGTCCTTCGGCGTCCATGCCGCGGGCCAGCATCAGGGTCCGGTCACGGTAGTGCGGGAAGATCAGGTCCCGGGGTTCCAGCAGCTCGCACACGGCGGCGAGGGCCTCGTGGCCGGCCGAGGAGATGTGGAACCAGGCCTGGCCCTGGCGCAGGACGATCCCGGAACGCCGGTCGCACTCCCGGGACAGCATCATCTGCTCCAGGAACGCCCGGCGGCGTTCCCGGGGAATTCCGGTCCGGGATCCGCCTGCCTGCGCGGGCACGTCCTGGGAATTCTTGGCCTTCTTCGTCTTCGCAACCGGAGCAGCGTCGGGCACGGCATGTCTCCACGGTCTTCAGGATTCCAACCCGGCTTGGGTACAAAGGAATTCTGGCGGCGCCACGGATAAGGGACCATCGCTCGTGCTGAGGTAATTCCGGCTGGTCCTTTCGGACCGGTCCGGGCGGGCGGGCGGCGGCCCGCTCCGCCGAAAGGGGGAGCCGCCGCCGCGGCCTCCCCCGAAAGGACCAGCGCGGGGGTGCGGCCCCCCGCTCAGGGGGGAGCCGTCCGGAGGGCGGCCCGGGTCGCGGGCGTCACCAGCGCGGGCAGCGCGAGCGTCCACAGCGCGCTGACCCGGGCGGCGAGTTCGTCGTCCGCCATGGGGGTGGCCGCCAGCACCTCGATCCCGGCCACCGCCGCGGCCAGCAGGGTCTGCGGGCCGGTGCGCCCGGCGTCGTCGGCGAGTTCCCCGGCGGCGCGGGCCTGGTCGAGCAGCGCCCAGGAGGTGGTCAGCCATACCTGGAAGAAGTCGGCGTGCCCGCTCTCGCGGCCGTACAGCTCGCGGCTCAGGCGGAAGTTGGCACGCAGGCCCGGGTCCTCGCGCAGGCTGCGGGCGAGCCAGTGGGTGGAGTCGATCAGGGTCTGCAACGGTGAGCCGTTGTTGCGCGCGGCGAGCGCATCGACCGAGTCGGCGAGCAGGGTGCGGCCGTACTCCCGGACGGCATCGGCCAGTTCGCTCTTGGAGCCGAAGTGGAAGTACAGCGCCCCCTTGGTGACCCGGGCCGCGCCGGTGATCTGGGCCAGTGTCGCGTTGGCGTAGCCGTTGCGGTCGAACAGCTCGGCCGCGGCCGTCACCAGTCTGCGGCGGGTGGTCACCGACCTCTCCTGCATGTCTCTCCCCTCCCGTTCGTCGGTGTCCGGTGCCGCTCAGCCCGCGTGGGCGAGTCGCCCCCAGGACTGCTGCGGGGCCTCCCGTTCGGGGCCGGCCGCCAGGATCGACTGCTGGAGCCGGCGCAGCCCGGGCGAGGGCTCCAGGCCCAGTTCGCGTACCAGCGTCATGCGCAGCCGCTGGTAGACGGCGAGGGCGTCGCCGCGGCGGCCGGAGTGGTGCAGCGCGATCATGAGCTGGCGGTGCAGCGACTCGTGCATCCGGTAGCGTCCGGCCAGCACGGTGAGTTCGCCGAGCAGTTCACGGTGCCGGCCGAGCCGCAGTTCGGCCTCGATCCGCTGGTCGAGGGCGCACAGCCGGGCCTCCTCGAGGCGGCGGATCTCCATGTCGAGCAGGGAGCCGGCCCGGACGTCGGCGAACGCGGAGCCCTTCCACAGGCCCAGTGCGTCGTGCAGCCGGCGGGCGGCGCCGGGGAAGTCCTCCTGGGCCATCGCCCGGTAGCCGTCGGCCGCGCGCCGCTCGAACTCGTGGGCGTCGCTGACTCCCCCTCTGGTGTCGAGGTGGTAGCCGCCGGGCACGGTGGCCAGCACCCGCTTGGCGTCGTACGGGTCACCGGCCCGCCGCAGGGCCTGTGCGATCAGTTCCCGCAGTTGCAGGACGTAGGTCTGCAGGGTGTTGCGGGCGGAGCGCGGCGGGCTGCCGTCCCAGAGTTCCTCGATCAGCAGCGCCACCGGCACCGTCCGGTCGGCGTGCAGGGCGAGGACCGCGAGCAGGTGCCGCGGCTTGGGGGCCGTCGGGGCGATGGACACCCCGGATTCCCGTACGTCGAGCGATCCCAGCACATCGATGTCCACGGCGTCTCCCCTGGTCGCTGCCCCGGATGGGCACGGAACGGCACCGGCGCCGCCCCCGCAATTAAAAACAGACTATACGGTTTGCTAGTAGAAGACCAGTCGGTCTGTTTTTGTTTTTCGCGAACGGCGAAGGCCCGCATCCCGGGTGGGGATACGGGCCTTCGCACCCGGTCCAGCTCCCTGGTGGGGAGCCGGACCGCGGCGTACGGAGCACGCGTCCTGGTGGGGTCACGAGCCCTGGAACGGTCGGCGGGTCAGGACTGCCGGTGCCGCCGGGGCGTGCGGTCGGCGGTCTCGCCGCGGTCGGCCCGGTCGCGGACCGGCTGCGGCCGTTCGCGCCGGCCGCGGACCCGCCCGGTGGGACGGGCCCGGTAGACCTGCGCCAGGACGTGCCAGGGCGAGCACAGCAGTGCGTCGTCCACCTCGGACGGCCCGTCGGGCGGGAGGGCGGCCACGGCCGTTCAGCCGCGACGCACGGTCAGCGGGAGCGAACGGGCGCCGAACAGCCCCTCGCGGTGGAAGTCGTACTCCGCACCGGGTGTGATCCGGATGTCGGCGAACCGGGCGAGCAGCGCCTCCAGCGCGATCCGGCCCTCCAGCCGGGCGAGCGGCCCGCCGAGGCAGTAGTGGATGCCGTGGCCGAAGGCCAGCTGCGGGTTGGGGCTGCGGCGGTGGTCGAAGCGCTCCGGGTCCGGGACGTGCCGCTCGTCGTGGTTGGCCGACAGCAGGGAGGCCATCACCATCCGGTCCGCGGGGATCACCACCCCGCCGACGGTGACCTCGCGGGTGGTCACCCGGGCCGCCACGGTGATCGGCGGGCGCATCCGGAGCACCTCCTCCACCACCGCGGGGATCAGTGCGGGATCGTTCCGCAGCTCGGCCGCGACCTGCGGGTTCTCCTCCAGGCACAGCACCGTGTTGCCGAGCAGCATCGAGGTGGAGACGTGGCCGGCCATCAGCAGCAGCGCCCCGAACTCGACGATCTGCCGGTCCGTCAGCCGCTCCCCGTCCAGTTCGGCGGCGGCCAGCCGGGTCAGCAGGTCGTCCTGCGGGGCGCGGCGGCGCTCCTCCACGTGCCGCCGGAGGTAGGCGTGCATCTCCTTCAGCGGCTGCTTGACCAGCCGCTCGTAGTCGTCGCCGGCCTCGTCGCCGAACTGCATCTCCACCGCGTCGTCGACCTGCATCGACAGCATCCGGTCCGACCAGCTGCGGAACAGCTCCCGGTCCTGCGGCGGCACGCCGAGCAGCTCGGCGATCACGATCACCGGCAGGGGGTAGGCGAAGTCGCCGACCACGTCGAAGGTCCCGCCCTGCACCGCGTCGAGCAGCTGCCCGGCGAGCTCGGTCACCCGCGGCTCCAGCTCGGCGACGGTGCGCGGGGTGAACGCCTGGCTGACCAGGCTGCGCAGCCTGCGGTGCAGCGGCGGGTCGATGACGGAGAGGATCTCCTCGCTCAGTGCGCTGGAGTCCGGCCGCAGCCGGCCGAGGTCCGAGGAGAAGACGGCGGGATCGGAGGTGACCGCCAGCACGTCGGCGTGGCGGTAGACGTGGAACACCCCGTACCGGTCCTCGTGGACCGGGTGGTGGTCGCGCATCTCGCGCAGCCAGGCGAACATCGCCGGGCCGCCGTCGGCCAGGGAGGGCGGGGCGGGAACGGT
>NZ_JAIZ01000719.1:22405-34731 GCF_000710465.2 Kitasatospora sp. MBT63
TCCTTCGGCGCGGCAAGGGTGCGGGTCGCCCGGGGCGGGCGGCCCGCCCGCGCCCGGTCAGGTGTGGTCGGCGGCTACGGCGGCGGGGGTCAGCGCGTAGGGGTCGAGGGCGTCGGCGGGGTGGTGTTCGATCTGCAGCCGCAGGCCCAGGTCGTGTTCGGCGGCCATCTCCAGCAGGACCTCCATCGCCAGGTGGTCCTCCAGGGCGAAGCCGGTCGAGTCGAAGACGGTCGGCCGGCCGCGCAGGTCGCGGGCGAGCGAGGGGTCCGCGCAAAGCTCGCCGAGGCTGAGCCCGATCTCGTCCTCCGCCAGCCGCTGGCACTCGCCCTCGTGGCGGGCCTGCTCCGGGTGGTCGGGGCTGACGTAGGCGCGCCGCAGCAGGTCCACCGGCAGCTCGGTCTTGCCGACCAGGTCGGCGCCGATGGCGTTGACGTGCAGGTGCGGGCGGGTGGCGGCGTGCGCGGGCAGCACCGGGGGGCCGTCCACCGCGACGGTCGTCGCCGTGCAGATGATGTCGGCCGACGCGGCGATCAGCTCGGGCACGGCCACCCGGACGTCGAGGCCGAGGAAGGCGACCCGGTCGGCGAGGCTCGCGGCGTGCACCGGATCGGTGTCGTGCACCAGCACCCGCTCGACGGGGAACACCCTGGTGAGCGCGTGCAGTTGGGTGACGGCCTGGGCGCCCGCGCCGATCAGGCCGACCACCCGGCTGTCCGGCGCGGCCAGCAGCCGGCTGGCCACCGCGGACGCCGCACCGGTACGGATCGCGGTGAGCAGCACCCCGTCGATCAGCGCGGTCAGCGACCCGGTGGTGTCGTCGAAGCGGGCGACCGTGCCCAGGATGGTCGGCAGCCCGAACCGGCCCGGGTTGCCCGGGCTGTAGCCGACCGTCTTCAGGGTGATGCTGTCGCCGGGCTCGCGGTGCGGCATCCACTCCCAGATCCCGGGGACCGGCTCGGCGCGGACGAAGCCGCCGCGCTGCGGCGACAGCGCCCGCCGGCCTCTGCCGACCTCGGCCAGGCCCTCGGCCAAGCGGTCGATCACGCGGTCCATCACCGCGTCCCGGCCGACTCTCTCCACCACCTGTGCCACGTCACGTTCGCTCAGGACCCAGGTCTTCATCCGACGCTCCCAGAGTTCGATCGCCGGCCGTCGTGATCGGCCGGGGGCTGAGCGCACCAGCGTGGTCAGCGGCCTTGACACGGGCCTGATGGGGCTGACGGGGCCCCGGGGGCGCCCCGTGCCCCCGTCAGCTGGATCAGCCCGCTGTCAACGCGCCCGCCGAGACTGTCCGGCGCCCGCACCGCGCCCGCACCGAGGGCGCCGGGGACCCTGCCGGGCCCGACGGAAGGACGACCGATGCTGGATGGATGCGTGCCCTGGCCGCCGGAGGTGGCCGAGCGGTACCGCGCCGCCGGGTACTGGCGCGGCGAGACCCTGGGGTCGCTGCTGCGCGGCTGGGCCGAGCGGTACGGCGACCGGGTCGCCCTGGTGGACGCCGACGGCGTCCGGGTGACGTACCGCGAACTGGACGCCTGGTGCGACCGGCTGGCGGCCGGGTTCGCCGAGCGCGGGATCGGCCCTCGGGAGCGGGTCCTGGTGCAGCTGCCGAACACCCCGGCGTTCGTGGCCGTGTGCTTCGCGCTGTTCCGGGCGGGTGCGCTGCCGGTGTTCGCGCTCCCCTCCTACCGCGGCAACGAGCTGCGGCACCTGGCCGAACTGTCCGGCGCCGTGGCCCTGGTGGTCCCGGACCTGGTCAGAGGCTTCGACCACCGGGAGCTGGCCCGGGACCTGCGGGCCGAGGTGCCGCGGATCGCCCAGGTGTTCGTCGCGGGCGACCCGGGCACCGGCGGCGACGGCTTCACGGCCCTGTCCGACCTGGAGCGCGCCCCGGCCGCACTCCCCGAGCCGGACGCCGGTGACGTCGCGTTCTTCCTGCTCTCCGGCGGGACCACCGCACTGCCGAAGATGATCCCGCGCACCCACGACGACTACGCCTACCAGAGCCGGATCACCGCCGACCTCTGCGGACTCGACGCGGACACGGTCTACCTGGCGGTGCTGCCGGTCGAGTTCAACTTCCCGTGGGGCTGCCCCGGCGTGATCGGGGTGCTGGGCACCGGCGGGCGGGTGGTGTTCGCCGAGGAGCCCACCCCCGAGGTGTGCTTCCCGCTGATCGAACGCGAGCGGGTCACCATGACCTCGGTGATCCCGACCATCGTGCACCTGTGGCTCGACGCCGCCGGGCGCACCGGCAGCGACCTCTCCAGCCTGGACGTCCTCCAGGTCGGCAGCTCGAAGCTGCACGACGAGGTGGCCGCCCGGATCGAACCCGGGCTCGGGGTCCGCCTGCAGCAGGTCTTCGGCATGGCCGAGGGGCTGCTGACCTTCACCCGTTTCGACGACCCGCGCCCGGTCGTGCTCACCACCCAGGGCCGCGCGGTCTCCCCGGCCGACGAGATCCGGGTGGTCGGCACCGACGGGCGGGACGTCCCGGACGGGGAGGTCGGCGAGCTGCTGACCCGCGGTCCGTACACCCTGCGGGGGTACTACCGGGCGCCGGAGCACAACGCCACGGCCTTCACCGAGGACGGCTTCTACCGCAGCGGCGACCTGGTCCGGCGGACCGCGGACGGCGGGATCGTGGTCGCGGGCCGGGTCAAGGACGTGGTGATCCGGGGCGGCGACAAGGTCTCCGCCACCGAGGTCGAGGGCCATCTGACCGCCCACCCGGCGGTCCAGCAGGCGGCCGTCGTCGCGATGCCGGACGCCCTGCTGGGCGAGAAGACCTGCGCGTTCGTGGTGCCCGCCGCCGGTGGACCGGCCCCGACCCTGCCGCAGCTGCGCAGGCTGCTGCGCTCGCGCGGGCTGGCCGACTTCAAGCTGCCGGACCGGGTGGAGGTGGTCGACGGCTTCCCGCTGACCGGCCTCAACAAGGTGGACAAGAAGGTCCTGGCCGCGCGGGCGGCCGAGCTGGTGCAGGCCGGTCCGGCAGCCGCGGACGCGGGCTGAGGGAGGAGTGCGATGAACAGCGCAGCGCACTACCTGGTGCCGTTCCAGCGCCGCGGCAGCATCGTCGGCCAGGCCGACCTGGCGGCACTGGCGGACGTGGTGCACTCACCGGACCCGCTGTCGGCGGGCGTGTGGCGCGAACGCTTCGAGCAGCGGTTCGCCGACCTGACCGGCGCCCGGCACGCCCTCTCGGTGACCAGCGGGACGGTCGCCCTGGAGCTGGCCGTCCGGCTGCTCGACCTCGCCCCCGGGGACGAGGTGATCGCCACCCCGCAGACCTTCCAGGCGACCGTGCAGCCGCTGCTGGACCACCAGGTCACGGTCCGGTTCTGCGACGTCGACCCGGACACCCTGAACATGGACCCCGCGGTGCTGGAGAGCCTGATCACCCCCCGCACCCGGGCGATCCTGCTGGTGCACTACGGCGGTCTGCCCGCCGACATGACCCGGGTGCTGGCCCTGGCCCGGCGCTCCGGCATCGTGGTGGTCGAGGACTGCGCCCACGCGCTCGGGGCCGCCCACCGCGGCGTCAGCCCCGGTGCGCTGGGCGACATCGGGTGCTTCAGCTTCCACTCCACCAAGAACATCACCACCCTCGGCGAGGGCGGGATGATCACCCTGAACCGGGCCGACTGGGCCGAGCGGGTCGAACGCCTGCGCGGCAACGAGGTGGACGGGGTGTTCGTCCCGGTCACCGACCGCGCCGGCGAGGAGCCGGCCCTGCTGCCGTGGATGCGGTTCTCCGCCGACGTGTACCGCCGGGCGGCCGTCGGCATCCGCGGCGCGGGCACCAACGCTACCCTCTCGGAGGCGGCCGCCGCCGTCGGGCTGGTGCAGCTGGACGCGCTGGAGCGGTTCACCGAGCGCCGCCGTTGGATCGCGGGCCGCCTGGACGCCGCCGTCCGCGAGTTCCCCGGCACCCGCGTCCAGCAGGTACCCGAGGGCAGCAGCCACGCCTACCACCTGTACACCTTCTTCCTCACGGCCGGACGCGAGGCGCGGGAGGGCTTCGTCCGGGCGCTGGACCGCAGAGGTGTGGAGGTCCAGCTGCGCTACTTCCCGCTCCACCTGCTGCCCGAGTGGCGGCTGCGCGGCCACGGGCCGGGCGAGTGCCCGCAGGCCGAACGGATCTGGTTCGACGAGCAGGTCAACCTGCCCTGCCATCCGGGCCTGAGCGACGACCAGGTGGACCACCTGGTCGACTCGGTCGGCCACGCCCTCCGCGAAGCCCTGATCGGCACCGGCGGCCGCCGGCTCGCCGTGCGCTGACCGCGCACCACGTCCCCTTTCCCCAGCCCCGTCCGACCAGAGAGGCGCACCCACCGTGCCGTTCATCGATGTGAAGATCTACGACCGTCGGCTCGACGAGCAGAGTGAGCGGGAGCTCATCGAGCGGATCACCCAGGCCGTGGTGGACGTCTTCGACGAGTCCATCCGGGCCCAGACCTGGGTGACGCTCACCGGCGTCGCCCCCCGGCAGTGGGGCATCGGCGGTGTCCCCGGCAGCTGACCGGCACCGCCCGGACGGCCGGACGCCCGGGCGGGCAAGCTCTTAGGCGGTCAGGCCGGCGCACATCCCGGCGAGCAGCCAGTCGAGGGCGCGGTCGAAGTCACGGTCGCGCAGCTCGCCGATGCTGACTCCGGAGTGGCGCTCCATCATGCCGCCGCCGGCCTCGATGCCGGGCGCCTCGGCCACGCTGCCGGCGACCTCCTCCAGGAACTCGTCGGCGGTACGGCCCGACTCCCGCCCGTACTCCAGCCAGCGGCTCTCCATCGAGGTGAAGCCGTAGACGTACTGGAAGACGGCCGACAGCGCGGCGGGCCGCTCCTGCTCGGGCAGCGGGGAGCGGGCCACCACCGTCTGGGCGCAGGCGGAGAACCGCATGCTCTGCGGCCCGATGTTGAGGTACTCGCCGTACGAGCGGATCGCCCACGGGTGGGCCACCATGGTGCGGCGCCAGGCGGCGGCCAGGGCCCGCAGGTCGCTCTGCCACGGCCGGCCGGCGGTGAGGTCGGGGAGGTCTATCTCCCCGGCCACCGCGTCCAGGGCCAGCTCCATCAGGTCGTCCTTGTTGGCGACGTACCAGTAGACGGACATCGGGGTGACGTTCAGTTCGGCGGCCAGCAGCCGCATGGAGAACTGGGCGTCACCTTCCGCGTCGAGCAGCCGCACGGCGGTGGCGACGATCTTCTCCCGGTCGAGGTTGCCCGCGCCGGACCCGCTCTCGGCGGCCCGGCGGCCGCGGGCCGGCCGCGGGGTGAGCCATACGCTCTTCCTCGGTTGCGAGGCTCGCTTGGCGGCCACGTTCGTCCTCCTGGTGTCGTCCTCGGGCGGCAGGTGCTGCAGCAAAGGTACGCGGCCGGGTGCGGGAGTCCCCGCACCCGGCCGCCGGTGACGGATCAGGCGGACGCTGCCGCCGGCTCGCGGCCGTTGTCGGCGTCCTGGGCGGCCGCCTCGGCCAGGGCCGCCCGGTGCAGCAGCAGGCCCGCGACCAGACCGCCGGCGAGGACGGCGGCGGCGCCGATCAGCTGGCTGGCGCTGACCCCGTCCGCGAACGCGTCCCGGACCCGGGCCTGGAGCTCCGCCGTCGGGGCGGCGGCCAGCGCCTCGTGCAGGGAGCCGGCCGTGCCCGCGCCCAGGGCGGCGGGGAGCAGCGCGGCGAACCGGGAGTTGAGCACCGCACCGAGGACCGCGACGCCGAGGCCGCCGCCGAACTCGGTGATGGTGCCCTGGACGCCCGCCCCGACGCCGGCCTTCTCCGGCGGGATGGCGCCCATGATGGCGTTGGCCATGGCCGGCATCGCCAGCGCGATGCCGCAGCCCATCAGCAGCAGGCCGATCAGCATGCCGCCGTAGCCGTGGCCCCGGCCGCCCACCGTGGCGACCGCGCCGAGGCCGCCGGCCAGCAGGGTCATCCCGGCGGCGATGGTCCCGGCGGAGCCCAGCTTGGGGAGCACCTTCGCCCCGACGCCCAGCAGGTTGAGCGCCACGATGGTCAGGGCCAGCGGGGCCATCCGCAGGCCGGCGGCCAGCGGGCTGTAGCCGAGCACCAGTTGCAGGTGCTGGGTCAGCAGGAAGAGCGAGCCCGCCATCCCGAACGCGACCAGGATGCCGCCGGCCACCGCGCCGTTGAAGCGCCGGTTGCGGAAGAAGCCCATGTCGAGCATCGGGAACGGCACGTGCAGCTCCCAGCGGACGAACCCGGTCAGCGCGAGCAGTCCGACCACGGCCGGTACCAGCACGCCGACCGAGGTCCAGCCGTGCTCGGGGCCGGAGATGATCGCGTAGACCACGCCGACCATGCCGATGGTGGAGAGCACGGCGCCGACCAGGTCCGGCCGCTTGCCCAGCGGGTTCTTGGTCTCCGGTACCAGCCTGGCGACCGCCAGCCCGCCGATCACCGCGACCGGCACGTTGATCAGGAAGATCGAGCCCCACCAGTAGTGCGCGAGCAGGACGCCGCCGAGCAGCGGGCCGCCGGCGAATCCGAGCGAACTGACGGCGCCCCACAGGCCGATCGCCTTCGGCAGTTCGTCGCCCTCGAAGACCTGCATGATCACTGCCAGTGTGGTGGTCATCAGCAGGGCCCCGCCGATGCCCATCCCGGCGCGGGCGGCGATCAGCTGGCCGGAGGACTGGCTGAACGCGGCGGCCAGCGAGCCGAGCCCGAACAGCACCAGACCGGTGATCAGCGCCCGCTTGCGGCCGTAGCGGTCGCTGAGGCTGCCCGCGGTGAGCAGCAGTCCGGACTGGACCAGCGCATAGGCGTTGATCATCCATTGGATGTCGGCGGTGCTGGCGCCGAGGTCCTCGGTGAGCGAGGGGATCGCGAGGTTCAGGATCGTGTTGTCCAGCAGGACGACGAGCTGCGCGAGGCAGATGACGCCGAGGATCACCCAGCGCCTCGGGTTGCGGGCCACGGCCGGGGCGGCCGCGCTCTGTGTGATGTGCAAGGGGCCCCCAAAGGACGAGTGCGAGGATGTGCTCTACAGCGTAGAGCACAGTTATACGTTGTACAAGTGAACTGCGCGACACGCCGTCCGGCCACGCCGGATGCGGGGCGCGGGACGGCCCACGGGAGCTCGGTGGCGGGCGGGCGACGGCCCTCCGGTCAGCCGGCCCACGAGGGCCGGGCGGAGGCCGGCGGTCCGCCGAACCCGGCCGGTCCGCTGTCCAGTTGGCCGCGCTCCACCGGGCCGGCGGCCAGTCGCGGCAACAGCAGGTCCCAGAACCCGGCGACCAGGTCCGGACCGAGCCACGCCGGGTCGAACCGGGCCAGCACCTCGGACCCGAGGACGACCGCGGCCACCGCGGCGGCGGCATCGGAGGGCGTCACGGCCGAGGTCAGCGAGCCGTCGAGGCGGGCCCGATCCACCAACCGCACGACACTCCGATGCCACTGCACCGGCAGACCGCTCCCGACCCCCCGGGCCGCATCACCGCCCAGCCGGAACCCGGCCCGCACCACGACGTCCTCCCGCAGCCGCTGCGTGAGCACGTGCGTGGCGTCCACCAGCACCTGGAGGGCGGAGATCCCGGGCCGCGCGGAGTCGTCGACCGCCGCCCGCACCCGGCCCACCGCCTCGGTCTCGACCGCGACGGCGAGCGCCTCCTTGCTCTCGAAGTGGAAGTGCAGGGCGCCGTTGCTGACACCGGCACTGCGGCTGATCGCGGTCAACGAGGCCACCGCGAAGCCCTGCCGGTCGAAGGCCTCGGCCGCCGAGAGCACCAGCCGGCTGCGGGTGCGGACGGCACGTTCCTGTTTGGGCGTCAAGAGAGCTCCTGGCATGGGCCTTCGGGCGCGCGCACGGCGCCGTCAGGAGTCGGGGCGGCTCGGTGCGCCCCGCGCAGCGTGAGGGGAACCGGGCGGCGGCGCACCGCGGTACGGCCGCCCGGGGACAGCCCCGCACACACCTGAGCGGAGCAGCCGACCGGCGCCCCGGGCAGACCGCGGGGCCCGGCGGGCACCACGATACAAACCGCCGGACCCGCTTGCCAAGTCAAAGCAGACCGTTCGCCTTGTTTTTCGGCCACACCCCTCCCGACCGGACCCCACGACCCCGGGAGCAGGCACGAAAAACGTGCCGGGCGCCCCGTTCGGGAGGCCAGGCACGCGATCCGTCAAGGGAGCCGGCAGCGCGACTCGGGGCGCGAGCCAGGGCGCGTTTGCAAAGTCGCGTCGGATGAGGCCGCGGCGTTGGGCGCCCGGCTGGGCGTGCGCCCGGATCGCCCTCGTACTGGGTCGTACTTGGGTGATTCGGGCGTGCGTTCAGCTGGGGGCACCGCCCGGCCGAAGGCTGGGGGAGGATGCACGGCGTCGCGGCCCCGGCGGACTTTGCAAACGCGCCCTAGGCGACGTCCGGGGCGGCTGCCTCCGCGGGCTGCGCCGCCACAGCCGTGGCGGCCACCTTCTCGATCCGCGCCTCGCTGACGTCG
Source organism: Kitasatospora sp. MBT63 (assembly GCF_000710465.2). Lineage (GTDB taxonomy): Bacteria > Actinomycetota > Actinomycetes > Streptomycetales > Streptomycetaceae > Kitasatospora. Next base: position 30,855 of record NZ_JAIZ01000719.1, read on the forward strand.
ATCCAGGTGAGCATGGACGGCGCGACGATCGTGGGCAGGACGTGGTTCCACATCACCGAGATCCGCCGGCCGAGGTCCCGGCGGTCCGACATGACCCGCGAGACGGCCTGCAGACCGGTGAAGCAGCCCACGATGAAGTCGCCGGTCTCCTTGGGGTCGACGTGCGGGAGCACTTCGCCGCGCTCCTTGCCCTCGGCCAGCAGCCGCGCACAGATGTCGCCCCAGGCGCCGAACGGGTTGGCGTCCGAGAAGTCCACCGCGCCCTGGTCCAGGGAGAGCCGGGTGCCGGCACGCAGGATCGGGTCGTGCACCAGGCCGTGGGCGACCAGCATGGTCAGGTCGACCAGCTCCTGCGCCTTGGAGCCCGACTCCGGGACCGCCACCTGCATGGTCTGCTCGGCCAGGACGCCCCGGGCGAGGTCCTCCTTGGAGGTGAAGTGGAAGTACATCGCCCCCTTGGTGACCGACGCCCGGGCCAGGATCTCGGCGACCGAGGCGGCCTCGAAGCCGTACTCGTCGAAGACCGACGCGGCCGCGCGCACGATCGCGTTCCGGGTGCGGACGGCCCGCTCCTGCCTCACTGCCATGGGGACTCTCCTGTCATACATCCGCCCCCTGAGGGCGATCCGGTCGGCCAGCCTAGTGACCTTCACATCCGGCTACCAAAAGAACCGGTTGGTATGTATCTTACTCGACAGGGGTGGAGCTGCCGCCCCCAAGACACTGACATTCATGGGGGATTCGTGTCTGTTGTAACGCTTCCGCGCGACATCATGCAGCCCACCGCGGTTCCCGCCCGGCGCGCCATACCGGGGAGCCGCCGCCCGGCGGCCGAGGGAAACCGCCTGACCAGCACTGTTCCCAGGGAACTGGTGCACCGGGCGGCCGTGGCCGAGGTCTTCCTGACCGGCTGGAGCCGCACCGCCGACAACCGGTTCGCGCTGACCGGCCAGTGGCCGCGGGCGCACAGCTACTTCACCCCGGTCAGCCGGCACTACGACCCGCTGCTCACGGCCGAAACAGTCCGACAGGTCGGTACTCTGCTCGCGCACGCCGAGTTCGGCGTCCCGCTGGGCGCCCAGTTCCTGATGTGGGGCCTGCACCACAGCGTCCGGCCCGGCCGGGCCGCGGTCGGCGCCGCGCCCGCCGACCTCGAACTGGACGTGATCTGCTCCGACATCCGGCGCCGGGGCAGCCGCCTGGTGGGCATGCGCTACGAGGTCACCTTCTACTCCGGCGGCCAGGTCATCGCCTCCGGCGGCGCCGCCTTCGACTGCACCAGCCCGGAGGTCTACCGGCGGGTGCGCGGCGAGCGCCGCACCGCCACGGCCCTGCGCCCGCTGCCGGCCGCCCTCGCGCCCGCCGTGGTCGGCAGGTTCCTGGAGAGCGACGTGGTCCTCTCCCCCACCGCCGAGCCGCTGCGCTGGCAGCTGTGCGCCGATGACCAGCACCCCATCCTGTTCGACCACCCGGTGGACCACGTCCCGGGCATGGTGCTGATCGAGGCGGCCCGCCAGGCCGCCCAGGCCATCGACCCTGCAGAACCGTTTCTGCCGGTCCGGATGAAGAGCGAGTTCCACCGCTACTGCGAACTCGACCGCCCGTGCTGGATCGACGCCGAGCCGCTGGCCCCGAACGGGTCCGGCGAACGCGCGGTCCGGGTCACCGGACTCCAGGACGGCGCCCTGGTCTTCAGCTGCGTCCTCGGCGCCCCCGGCACGCCCGGAACCGGCACCCCCGGCTCCACCCGGTGACGCCCGCCCACGGCACCGCCCCCCGGATCCTGATCACCGGCGCCGGCGGCTTCATCGGACGGCACGTCGCCGCCGCCGCCCGCACCGTCCCCGGCGCCCGGCTGACCCAGATGCAGCATCAATCCTCGCTCAGTACGGCACACTCCGGCGCCGCGCACGTCCGCGCCGACCTCACCGATCCGGCCACCCTGGACGGCATCTGCGACGGCATCGACATCGTGCTGCACTGCGCCGCCCGGATCGCCGGGCCCGCCGAGGCGGTCGAGGCCGTCAACGAGCACGGCACCCGCGCCCTGGTCGAGGCGGCGCAGCGGCACGGCGTGCGCCGCCTCGTCCAGGTCAGCACGGCGTCCGTGTACGGCCGCGGCACCTTCCGCGACGCCGGGCCCGAGAGCCTGGCTGTCGCGCCGGGATCTCCCGCCAGCCGCAGCCGCGCCGCCGCCGAACGGATCGTCCTCGACGCCGGTGGCACGGTCCTGCGCCCGCACCTGGTGTTCGGTACGGGGGACCGCTGGGTGGTCCCCGGGCTGGCCCGGCTCCACGGGCGGCTGGCCGCGTCCGTCGACGGCTGGCGGGCCCGGATGTCGGTGGTCGACGTGTCCGACCTCGCCCGGGTCGCGGTCGCCGCCGCCACCGCGCCGGCCGGGCTCCCGGGCGCCTGGCACGCCAACCACCCCGTCCCGGTGACCGGCGCCGAGCTGTTCGACGCCCTGGTCCGGACCGTCGGCCTGCCGCCGGCCGCCGAGGACATCCCGGCCGCCGAGGCCCGCAGACGGCTCGCGGAGGAGCCCGTCCTCCTGCACCACCTCGCCATGCTCTCCACCGACCACTGGTTCGCCAGTGACCGCCTGTGGCGGGAGTCCGGCTGCCCGGAAGGTACCGGGCTCGCCGACTCCCTGGCCCGCCACGCCCCGTGGTACCGCGAACAGCTCGGGCTCACCCGGGCGGACGGACACCCGTCGACGACCTCGCAGTAGCCGCCCCCGCCCGGCTTTCCCGGGCCGACGCGCCAAGGCCCCGGTGTGCACCCACCGGGGCCTTTCGCTGTCCGCCGAGCCCCGCGCACGGCCGGTCGAACCGCACACCGAACAGAGCGAAGCGAACAGACAGAACAGATGGACCACCCGCCGATGCACCCGCACTCCCCTGCCGCACCCGCGATACCCGCCGTACCCGCTCCCGCCGGCGCCCCCGAGCTCACCGACGCGCCGCAGCTCGCACCGCCCGCCGCCCAGTGGCTGTCGACCACCACGGGCCGGCTCAGCCGCGACGGACACTCCTGGATGCAGGCCGTGCACTGGGCCCTGGAGACCCGCCTGCACCCGCGCCTCGGCGCCACGACGCTCCGACTGGCGCTCCTGTTGAGGGATCTGACGCCGTGCAGGCCCGGCGTCGCCTATCTGATGCGCCGTCTCGCCCTGGGCGAGCGCATGGTCCAGTACCACCTGGCGGCGCTGCGCGAGTGCGGCCTGCTCGCCTACCTGGTCAAGGGCGGCCGGATCCGTGGACTGGGCTGCCGGGCCTCGGAGTTCGCCCGCTGCATCCCGCTCGCCTTCGACCGTGCCCTGGGCCTGCGGACCCTCGGTTCGGGGCCCCACCGCCGCCTGGTCGGCATCGCCGAGCACGGCCGCCGGCGGATCGCCGCGCTGTCCCGCAAGGCGGCCCGTACCCGGCGCCGTGGGCGGCCGGCCGGACGCCGTCATTGCACCCCAATGCGGGTGGGTACTTCTCATACGATCTCTGCGGACCGTACTACTCACCCCTCCGAGGGGAATCGGGTGACCACGGCGGAAGGTTCGACGGCGCACCCGGAGGCCGGCCACCGGCCGAACACCGTCCGCCGCCGCTTCGCGCTGGCCGCCGAGCTGGTCCGGATCGTGCCGTGGCTGCACCGCGCCCCGGTCGCCAGGGTGGCCTGGCTCGCCCGGTCCGCCGCGGACGCGGGCTGGAGTGCGGACGAGGTACGGGCCTGGCTGAACCTCAGGGACGCGCCCCGGGACATCCGGCGCCCGGCCGCCCTGCTCGCGTACCGGCTGCGCGGCGCGACGGAGATCTGGGCAACGCCGCGTCAGCGTGCCGCCGCGCTGGAGGCGGACCGCGACAGCGCGCGTTCCGCGGCGGCC
>NZ_JAIZ01000720.1:0-3426 GCF_000710465.2 Kitasatospora sp. MBT63
GGGGCGCAGCGCTGCGGCAGGGCGTCGGCCTGCGGCAGGGTGTCGGCCTGCGGGTCGTCGACCACCAGGACCCGGGCCGGTCCGGCCCACTCGGCGCAGTGGTGGTCGGCGTCGACGGCGCGGTCGGTGAGCAGTACGGTGGCGCCGGCCTCCCGGATCAGCAGGCTCATCCTGGACGCCGGGTAGCGGGTGTTCAGGGGCACGTAGTAGCCGCCGGCGCGGACCACCGCCAGCAGGGAGACCACCAGGTCCGCGGAGCGCTGCTGGAGCACGGCGACGGCCCGTTCGGGTCCGGTCCCCAGCCGCACCAGCCGGGCGGCCAGGGCGTCCACCCGGGCGTCGAGCTGGGCGTAGGTCAGTTCGGTGCCGCCGGCGACCAGCGCGGTCGCGTCGGGGGTGCGGCGGACCTGGGCCGCGAAGAGTTCGGCGAGGCCGGTGTCCGGGAGTTCGCCGGCGGTGTCGTTCCAGGCCGCCAGCTGGGCCAGTTCGGCCTCGTCCAGCAGGTCGAACCGTCCGATCGGCAGTTCGGGGTCGGCGGTGACGGCCCGCAGCAGGGCCAGCAGCCGGCGGACCATCCCGGCCGCGGTGGCGTGGTCGAACAGGGCGAGGTCGTACTCCAGGTCGCCGTCCACGCCGGCCGGTGCGTGGTCGCCGTCGCGGTGCTCGACCAGGTTGACGGTGAGGTCGAACTTGGCGACGCCGAGGGCGACCGGTTCCCGGGCGACGGTGAGCCCCGCCAGCCGGGCCTTCGGCTCGGACTCCTGGTAGGAGAGCACCACCTGGAACAGCGGGTGGCGGGCGGCCGAGCGGGCCGGCTGGAGGCGTTCCACCACCCGGTCGAACGGCACGTCCTGGTGGGCGAAGGCGTCCAGGGCGGCGCCGCGGACCCGGGTCAGCAGCTCGGCGAACGGCAGGTCGCCGGACGCGCCGTCCCCGCCGGGCCCGGCGGAGGTGTCCACCCGGACCACCACCGGGTTGACGAAGAAGCCGACCAGGGCGTCGAGTTCCGGCTCGTCCCGGCCGGCGGTCGGGCAGCCGATCGGGATGTCGGTGCCCGCGCCGAGCCGGGTGAGCAGCGCCGCGAGGGCGGCCTGCAGCACCATGTGGACGGTGGCGCCGCGCTCGCGGGCCAGCCGCTCCAGCCCGGCGTGCAGGTCCGGGCCGATGGTGAGCGGGACCGAGCCGCCGCGGTGGCGGGCCACCGGCGGCCGGGGGTGGTCGTAGGGCAGCTGGAGCTGGTCGGGCAGGCCGGCGAGGGCCCGTTCCCAGTGGCCGAGCTGACGGCTGCTCACCGAGGCCGGGTCGTGCTCGCCGCCGAGCAGTTCGCGCTGCCACCGGGCGAAGTCGGTGTACCGGACCGGCAGCGGCTCGAAGCGCGGGGCGCGGCCCAGCGAGCGGGCCGAGTAGGCGGTGGCCAGGTCGCCGAAGAGCGGGCGCAGGGACCAGCCGTCGCCCGCGATGTGGTGCAGCACCAGCAGCAGGACGTGGCTGCCGTCGTCCACGGTGAACAGGTGGGCCCGCAGCGGGATCCCGGTGTCGAGGTCGAAGGGCTCGCGGGCGGCGTCGGACAGTGCCCGGGCGAGGCCGTCGGCGGCCACCGCGGTCGCGGACAGCAGGCCGGGCACGGAGTCCGGGGCCAGTACCTCGGGCCGTGGCCCGTCGGGACCGGCCGGGTAGCGGGTGCGCAGGGTCTCGTGGCGGCCCAGGACGTCGGTCAGGGCGGTGTGCAGGGCGGTGCGGTCCAGCGGGCCGGTCAGCCGCAGCGCGATCGGCAGGTTGTAGGTGGGGGCGCGGCCCTCGACCTCGCGCAGCACCCACATCCGCTGCTGGGCCGGCGACATCACCGGGGCGCCGTCCTGCGGGCCGGTACCGGCCCGCAGCAGCGGCCGGGTGCCGTCGCTGCGCCGGGCGAGCCGGGCCAGGCCCGCGGGCGTGGGTTCGGCGAACAGGTCCTGGATGGTCAGGTCGACGCCGAGTTCGGTCCGGGCCGCGGACAGCAGCCGGTTGGCGGTCACGGAGTGCCCGCCGAGGGTGAAGAAGTCGCCGCGCGGCCCGACCTCGGCGACGCCGAGCGCCCGGGCGAACAGGCCGCACAGCAGACCGGCGAGCGGCCCGGTGTCGCCGTCCGCGGTGTGCCCGGCGGCGGCCGCGGCGGGGGCGGGCAGGGCGGCGCGGTCGAGTTTGCCGTTGACGGTGAGCGGGATCGCGTCCAGCGTCGTGAACGAGGCCGGCACCAGGTGGGCCGGCAGCACGGCGGCCAGCTCCCGGCGCCAGCCCTCCGGGTCGGGGGCCGTGCCCCGGGCGGGGACGGCGTAGGCGGCCAGCCGCCGGTCGCCCGGCCGGTCCTCGCGGACGGTCACGGCGGCCTGGGCGACCGAGGGCAGTGCGGCGAACGCCGCCTCCACCTCGCCGAGTTCGATCCGGAAGCCGCGGATCTTCACCTGCTGGTCGCCGCGGCCGAGGTACTCCAGGGTGCCGTCGGTGCGGAGCCGGACCAGGTCGCCGGTGCGGTACATCCGGGCACCGGTGTCGGCGGCGGGCGCGAACGGGTCCGCGACGAACCGCTGGGCCGTCAGGGCCGGGCGGTTCAGGTAGCCGCGGGCCAGGCCGGGACCGGCGACGTACAGCTCGCCGGTGGTGCCGGGCGGGACCGGGCGCAGCGCGCCGTCGAGCACGTGGGCGCGCAGGTCGGCCAGCGGCGCGCCGATGGCGCCCGGGGTGGCGTCGGGCCCGTCGAGGGCGGTGTGGGTGACGTGCACGGTGGTCTCGGTGATGCCGTACATGTTGGACAGCAGGGTGCGGTGGCCGTGCCGGGCGTACCAGTCGCGCAGCCGGGCGGCGTCCAGCGCCTCGCCGCCGAGGACGACGTGCCGCAGCGCGGACAGGTCGGCGGGGCGGGCGCGGTCCCGGTCGGCCTCGATCAGCTGGTAGAAGGCGGAGGGGGTCTGGTTGAGGACGGTGACCCGCTGCTGCTCCAGCAGGTCGAGGAACTCGCCCGGGGAGCGGCTGACGGTGTACGGGACGACCACCAGGCGTCCGCCGTGCAGCAGCGGGCCCCACAGCTCCCACACCGAGAAGTCGAAGGCGTAGGAGTGGAAGAGGGTCCACACGTCCGCCGGTCCGAGGTCGAGGTGCCGGCGGGCGGCGGTGAACAGCCGTACCACGTTGTGGTGCGGGACGACGACGCCCTTGGGCACCCCGGTGGAGCCGGAGGTGTGGATCACGTACGCGGGGTGGTGCGGGTCGAGCCCGACCTGCGGGTCGGTGTCCGGGTACGGGCTGCGCGCCTCGTCCTCCAGCGCGACGGCGACGGTGCCGGGCGGGGCGGAGACCGGGGCGGGCCCGGCGGTGACCAGGACGGCGGGGGCGGCGTCGGCCAGGGTGCGGGCGAGCCGTTCGGCGGGGTAGTCCGGGTCGAGCGGCAGG
>NZ_JAIZ01000720.1:3530-5974 GCF_000710465.2 Kitasatospora sp. MBT63
CAGGTCGGCGGAGCGGGGCAGGGCCAGGGCGACGATGCGCTCCGGTCCGGCGCCGTGCGCGCGCAGCCGGTGGGCGAGCCGGTTGGCGCGGGCGTTGACCTCGGCGTAGGTGAGGTGCTGCGCGCCGTCCACCACGGCCACGGCGCCGGGTGTGCGGGCGGCCTGGGCCTCGAACAGGGCGGGCAGGGTGGTGCCGGGGGCCGGGACGGGCCCGGCGGCGGGAGCGGGTTGCTGCTGCTCGGCCGGGGTGCGCAGGTCGATCCGGGCGGTGGGCGCCGAGCCGTCGGCGGTGGCGAAGGTCTCCAGCAGGGCGGTCAGCCGGGCCAGGTGGGCGGCGGCCTGCTCCGCGCGGTGCAGCAGGGGGTTGGCCTCCAGGTCGATGCGCAGGCCGGTGCCGTCGGGGCCCGGGCGGACCGAGACCTTGAGGTCCTCCACCGGGCCGGTCGACACCGGGTGGACCGAGGTGTGCAGGCCGTCGAGGGGCAGCGCGTGGTCGAACGGCATGATGTTGGCGATGACGGTGTGCAGCCGCCGGTCCGGTGCGCCGAGGCCGAGTTCGCGGCGCAGTTCGGCGGACGGGAAGCCCTGGTGGCGCAGGACCGCGGAGACGGCGTCCCTCACCTCGGTGACCAGGGCGGTGAGCGAGGAGCCCGGTGCGGCCGGGACCCGCAGCGGCGCCACGTCGGCGAGCATCGCCGGGACGCGACGGGCGTCGGCGCTGCGCCGGGCGGTGACCGGCAGGCCGAGCAGCGCTTCGGGGGCGCCGGTCAGGCGCCGGGTGTACAGCGCGACGGCGGCGAGCGCCGCGAGCTGCCAGCCGGTGTCGGCGGTCGCGGCGAGGGTGTCCAGGCCCTGCCGTACGGTGTCCGGCAGGAACGCGGTGCGGCGCAGCGGCACGGCGGCCGGGGCGGCGACGCCGCTGCCGAGGCCGGCCGCTTCGGGCCGGTCCGCCCAGGTGGTCAGCCAGTGCGCGCGGTCCGCGGCGTACGCCCGGGTGGTGCGGTACGCGTGCTCGGCCCCGACCAGGGCGGCGAGTTCACCCGGGCGGGCGGTGGCGGGCCGGCCCCGGTAGGCGTCGGCGACCCGGCGGGCCAGCAGCCGGAAGCCGTAGCCGTCCAGCAGCAGGTGGTGGACCTGCTGGTACCAGCGGTGGTGGTCGGGGCCGAGGACGAACAGGACCTGGGTGAACAGCGGTCCGTGGCCCGCGACCGGCAGCTGCGGGTGGCTCAGCAGCTGCCGGATCCGGTCGTCGGCCGCGGCCGCGGGGTCCGGTTCGGCGCTGAGGTCGACCAGTTGGACCTGCCAGTCGTCCTGGTCTCGGGCGACCTGCTGGCGCACCTCGCCGTCGTCACGGGTGGTGAACCTCAGTCCCATGGTGTCGGTGGCCGCCACGGCGGCGCGGACGGCGGCGGTGAACCGGCCGGTGTCCAGCGGTCCGCGCAGGTCGGTGTACTCGGCCGTGGTGTAGGCCGGGCTCTGCGGGTCCCTGGCCTGGGCGAACCAGACACCGAGCTGTGCCTCGGTGAGAGCCAGCGACGCAGCGTCAGCACCACTCATCATTTCCCCTCCTGTCGGGCCGTCCGCCGCGGCCCGGCGGGGCGGTGGCACGGCGCAGCCGACCGCACCATGGGTCGACGGGACCGCGGACATGCTGGTCCGGGCGCTTGACGGCCGGCTGACGGGCCTGACGCGTCCGGCGCCGGGACGGTCAGCCGGGCTGCCGCAGCCCGGTCTCGTACGCGTAGACCACGGCCTGGACGCGGCTGCGCAGGTGGAGCTTGTTGAGCAGGTTCTGCACGTGCGACTTGACGGTGTGCTCGGACAGCGTCAGCTCGTCGGCGATCTCGGCGTTGGACAGGCCGCGGGCGATCAGGTCGAGGACCTCGGCCTCGCGTGCCGTCAGCTCGTCCGGGCCGACCGCTCCGAGCCCGCCCCGGCGCGGCGCGGCGCCCGCAGCGGGGATTCGGTCACGGGCCGCTCCGGCGGCCGGCCGCCGGGTCAGGTGGTAGCCGGCCGCGGCCATCCTCACCGCGGCGGCCAGGTCGGCGGCGGCCACGGTGGCGGGCAGGCAGCCGTGCACCCCGGGCCGCCCGGACTCGTGCTCCGGGTCGCCGACCGTCAGCACCGCGGGCCGGTCCTGGTCGCCGCCGTGGGGCAGGCCGAGCGCCGCCGGGTCGGCGGCCCCGTGCACGAGGACGACCTCGGCCCGGTGCAGCGCGGCCCCGGCGGGTGCGCCGGGTGCGCCCTCGCCCGCGATCCGGACACCCGGCTGCCGCTCCAGCAGGGCGCGCAGGCCGGCCCGGACCAGGACGTCGGACGCCAGCAGGAAGACCGGCACGGCGTCCTGGCCGTGGTCCTGGCCGTGGTCGTGGCCGTGGCCGAACTCCCCGGCCTGGTCCTGGTACGGCAGGGCCCCGGCGGGCCGGGGGGGGGGGGCCGCGGGG
>NZ_JAIZ01000720.1:6035-17666 GCF_000710465.2 Kitasatospora sp. MBT63
TGGGCGTCCGCGGTGAGCGGGACGGCCGGCGCCGACGGCGCGGCGGACCCGTAGTGCCTCGGGCGCGGGCCCGGTGCCGTGGATCCGCCGGGCAGCACGCGCAACGCGGTGGTCCCGGTGGCGGCCGGGCGGGCCTGGGCTCGCCGTTCCATCCTCGCTCCCAGTGTTCGGCGGGTCGGTGTGGGAGGGCGGCCGTCCGGGGTGCGGGCGGGCCGTCCGGATTCCGAAACTAGCCGCCGGGCAGGGTGTGGAGCGGTTTTCTCAAGCGCCGTTCAAGCGCTTCGCCAATGGCCTCCCACCGGCCGCCGACGGAATTCCGGCGGACCGCCGCGGATTCCTTTCCCGGTGCTACGGTCCGGCCCATGGACAATTCCTCGAGCACCCCCCTGACCAAGGATTCACTCCGCCTGATGATCGCCGAGAGCATGGGGCTGGCACCGGGCGAGCTGCCCCCGGACGACGAGGACCTGATCGACCACGGCCTGCACTCCGTCGCGGTGATGCAGGTCGTCAGCCGGTGCCACCGGCACGGCATCGAGGCCGCCTTCCCGGAGCTGATCGCCGAACCCACGGTGGACGGCTGGTGGCGCCTGCTGTCCGCGGCCGGCCGGCCCGCGGACCGCTGAACGGGCACCCGCCCGCCCCCGGCGGCCGCCCCCCACGTCCGCTTGAGAGCCGTTGGAACGCGGCTTGGACAGCGGTCGGGAAATCGGGGCGGCGGCCGCCCCCGCGGTTACGTTGCTGTCGCCGCGGTGGTGCGCCCCGAATAGGTCCGTACCGATACCGCAGGCCCATCCGTACCGGACCGTCAGACGGAGTCGCCATGGAATTCGGAGTCAATTTCTTCCCGGTCGTCGACCCGGAGCGGAAGAGCGCCGCCCAGTACTACGACGAGAGCCTGCGGCTGGTCGAACTGGCCGAATCGCTCGGGTACGAGCACGTGCAGATCGTCGAGCACTACGGCTCCCCGTACGGCGGCTACAGCCCCGACCCGGTGGCGTTCCTGTCCGCCGCCGCGGCCCGCACCAGCCGGATCCGGCTGGCGACCGGCGCCGTGATCGCGGCCTTCACCCACCCGGTGAAGCTCGCCGCCTCCCTCGCGATGCTCGACAACCTCTCGCACGGCCGCCTCGACGTCGGCTTCGGACGGGCCTTCCTGCCGGACGAGTTCGAGGCCTTCGGCGTCCCGATCGAGCAGAGCCGGGCCCGTTTCGAGGAGGGCATCGCCGCCTGCGTCGCGCTGTGGAGCGGGGAGCGGACGGTCTTCGAGGGTGCCGTGCACCGCTTCGGCCCGTTCACCGGCTACCCCCGCCCCTACCAGCAGCCGCACCCGCCGGTCTTCGTCGCCTCGGCGAGCAGCCCGGAGTCCTGCGCGGCGGCCGGCCGGGCCGGCCACCACCTCCAGGTGGTGCCGTCCGTGACGACCCGCCAGGGCCTGCGCGACATGATCGAGGGCTACCGGCAGGCCCGGGCGGAGGCCGGGCATCCCGGCGCGGGCCGGATCCAGGTCAAGTACACCTGCTACCTCTCCGAGGACCGCGGGCTCGCCCTCGCGGACGCCCGCGCCCAGGAGGGGAACTATGTGGCCCGGATGGCGGAGGCGGTCTCCTCCTGGGCGCACACCCGCAGCAGCCAGTACCCCGGGTACGAGAAGTTCGCCGACAAGGCCCGCTCGTACGACTTCGACCGGGCGCTGGCCGACGGGAAGGTCCTGGCCGGAACCGTGCCGGAGGTCCGCGAGCAGGTCGCCCGGATCGCCGAGGAGTACGGGCCGGACCTGTGCCTGAGCCTCCAGTTCAACCCCGGGCACCTGCCGTACGAGCGGGCCGCGCGGGCGATGGAGCTGTTCGCCGGGCAGGTCGCCCCCGCCTTCGCCCGGCCGTCGGCCGCGGTGCCGCAGCCGGCCGCCGCGGCCGTCTGAGCCGCGGCACGGCCGCCGCCGGGGACCGCACCCGGTCCCCGGACCACCCCAGGACCGGACCACCAGGAGGGACCATGAGCCGCACATCCGCCGTCAAGGACGCCGAGGTCGCGGTGGTCGGGCTGGGCGCCTGGGGCGCCTGCGCCCTGTGGCAGCTCGCCCGCCACGGCATCGACGCGATCGGCATCGACCGGTACGGCATCGGCAACGTCCACGGCTCCTCGCACGGCGAGAGCCGGATGTTCCGCACCGCCTGCCTGGAACACCCGGGGCTGGTCCCGCTCGCCCGGCGCTCCCGCGAGCTGTGGGCGGAACTCGAGGCGGAGAGCGGCGAGGTCCTGATGGAGCGGATCGGCGCGATGCTGATCGGGCCGCGCGAGGGCCGCATCGTCGGCGGCGCGCTGACCGCGGCCCGCCAGCACGGCCTGGACGTCGAACTGCTGGACGCCGCCGCGATGCGCCGGCGGGCCCCCGCCCACGCCGGCCTGACGGACGGCCAGGTTGGTGTCCTGGAACCGGCCGGCGGCCTGACCTACCCCGAGCGCACCATCGCCGCGGCGGTCGGCGCCGCCCGCCGCGCCGGGGCGCGGGTGTTCACCGACACCCGGGTCACCGCCGTCGAGCCCGGCGACGACGGGATCTCGGTGCACACCCCGCTGCGCCGGCTGCTGGTTCGCTCGGTGGTGGTGGCGGCCGGGCCGTGGCTCTCCCAGCTCGTCCCCGGGCTCCCGCTCGACGTGGTCAGGATGCCCACCACCTGGTTCACGCCCGCGGCCGCCGAGCCGCGCTTCACCCTGGAGCGGCTCCCGGTGTTCATGCGGGAACTCGCCGACGGGGAGGTGATCTGGGGCCACGGCACCCTCCCCGGCCGCTCCGAGCTGAAACTCGGCCTGGAGGACGGCGGCCGCAACTTCCGCACCGTGGACCCCGAGGGCATGGACCGCTCGGTCTCCCCCGACGACTGGTCGGTGCTGGCCCGGATCCTGCCGGACGCCGTCCCCGGCGTGGGCGCGCTCCCCTCCCGGGCCACCGCCAACCTGTACGCCCGCACCCCGGACGGCCAGTTCGTCCTCGGCCCGCTCGCCGCGGACCCCCGGATCGTGGTCGCGGGCGGCTGCAACAGCCACGGGTTCAAGCACGCGACCGGCATCGGCGAGGTGGTCGCCGGGCTGGTCCGCGGCCGGCCGCCGGCGTTCCCGCTCGGCTTCGCCGACCCGAACCGGTTCTCCCGCTCGCCGGTCGGGCCCCGACCGACCCCGTCAAGCGCCGCATTGTGAGGAAACATGCAGTTCCGCATTCTCGGCCCGGTAGAGATCCACGACGAGCGGCGCGGTCTGCGGATCGTCCCCACGGGCTCCAAACAGCGCATCCTGCTCGGCGCCCTGGTGGTCAAGGCCGGACACCTGCTGTCCTACCACCGGCTGATCGACGAACTGTGGGGTGAACACCCCCCGGCCAACCCCGCCAACGCCCTCCAGGCCCACATCGCCCGGCTGCGCAAACTGCTCGAGGACGCCGGCTCCACCGGCCAGGAACGCATCGACACCCACGCCCTGGGCTACCAGCTGCACGCCGGGCCCGACGCCACCGACGCCGCCCGGTTCCACCGCCTCTCCGCCCAGGGCCGGGCCGTGGTCACCACCGACCCCGCCCGGGCCGTCCGGCTGCTGCGCCAGGCGCTCGCCCTGTGGCGCGGGCCCGCCCTGCAGGGCAGCCTCGGCGGTGACATCTGCCAGGCCGAGGCAGCACAGCTGGAGGAGAACCGGCTGGTCGCCCTGGAGACGCTCTACGACGCGAGCCTGCGGGCCGGCCTCCACCACGAGATCACCGGCGAACTCGAGGAGCTCACCAGCGACAACCCGGTCCGGGAGCGGTTCTACGACCTGCTGATGGTCGCCCTGTACCGGTGCGGCCGGCAGGCCGAGGCGCTCGGTGTCTACGAGCGGGCGCGGATGCGGCTGGTGAACGAGCTCGGGGTGGAGCCCGGGCCCGCGCTGCGCCGCCGGGTCCAGTCCATCCTCAGCCAGGCGCGGGAGCTCGGCGCCCCGGCGGGACAGCCGTCACCGGCCGCGGTGATCGGCTCCGTCCCGGCGGCCAGGGCGGCCCGCGGCGGCCCGGCCCCGCAGGGCGGGGCCGTGGTGCTCGACCTCGGCGACGAACTGGCCCGGCTGCGGCGGCGGCTGGACCGGCTCAGCCAGGAACAGGAGCTCCTCAGCCGGCAGTTCGACCGGCTCAGCGCCCGCACCGCGGCCGCCCGCTGACCCGGGCCGCCGCGAACCGGGCCGCCGCAGCCCGGGCCGCCGTCAGGACGCCGCCCGGTCCAGGCTCAGCAGCCGGCCGGCCGAGCGGCGCAGCCGCCGGTCGTGGGTGACCGTCACCACCGGGCCGGGGAAGTCGTCCAGCGCGGTCTGCAGGTCCTCGATCAGCGGCAGGCTCAGGTGGTTGGTGGGCTCATCGAGCAGCAGGACCTCGGGCCGCAGCGCCACCAGCCGGGCCAGGTCGAGCCGCCGCCGCTGGCCGACGCTCAGCGCCCCGACCGGCACCCGCAGGTCGGCCGCGCGGAACAGCCCCAGCTCCAACAGCTGCTCGGCGGCCTCGTCCTCGTCGGCGGCCACCGCCTGCGCGTAGCAGCGCAGCAGCGGCCGGTGCCCGCCCGGGAAGCTGCTCTCCTGCGGCAGGTACCCGATCCGCAGCCCCGGCCGGGTGGTGACCAGGCCGCGGGCCGGGGCCAGTTCACCCGCGAGCACCCGCAGCAGGGTCGACTTGCCCGCCCCGTTGGGGCCCACCACCACGACCCGGTCACAGTCCCGCAGGGCGAGCCCGGGCAGCCGCAGGCCCTGCGCGGTCTCCACGTCGCGGACCTCGATCAGCGCGGCGGCCGGGTCCGCCGGGGGCGCCGCGGCCGCGGCGCCCCGGCCCGCGTCGGCGAGCCCGACCGCCGTGAACCGCAGCGGCCTGGGCGGCTTCGGCACCTCCTGCATCCGCAGCCGGCGGATCTCCTCCTTCGCGGCGCGGGCGGTACGGGCGACCGCGGCCTGGGCCCCGGCGCCGCGCAGGTCGTAGTTCATCTTGGCGTTGTCGCGCGGCGGACGGTAGTGCCCGGCGGCCCGGTCGGACCGGGACAGCCGCAGCGTGGCGGCGGTCATCGACTCGGTCCAGACCTGGTGGTCGGCCTCCCAGCGGCGCCGGGCGGCCGCCTGCTCGGCGGCGTACTCGCGGTAGGTGCCGCCGTAGCGGACGACGGACCCGCGCGGGCCGTCGAGGTCCAGCAGCCCGGTGACGGCGCCGTCCAGCAGGTCCCGGTCGTGGGAGGCGATCAGGCAGGGTCCCCGGTAGCCGCGCAGCCACGCCGCCAGCCAGTCCACGGCCTCGTCGTCGAGGTGGTTGGTGGGCTCGTCCAGCAGCAGCGCGGGCGGGCTCCGCAGGACCAGCACGGCCAGGCCCAGCCGGGCGCGTTCGCCGCCGGACAGTTCACCGGCGAGCCGGTCGGGCGGCAACCGGTGCAGGCCGAGGGCCTGGAAGACCTCGGCCGCCCGGGCCGGGAAGCGCCAGCCGTCGCGCGCCGTGAACTCCTCCTGGAGGGCGCCGTACTCCGCCAGCAGTGCGGCGAGCGCGTCCTGGCCTGCGGTGCCCATCAGCGTCTCGACCTCCCGCATCCGCGCGGCCAGCCGGTCCACCTCCTGCCGGGCCTCGGCGAGGCAGCGGGCGAGGTCCCAGTCCGGCGGCAGTTCGGGTTCCTGGGAGAGGTGGCCGGGTGCGCCGCCGACGGTGGCCCGGACCCGGCCGGCGTCCGGGGCGTCGAGCCCGGCCAGCACCCTGAGCAGGGTGGACTTGCCGACGCCGTTCTCGCCGATCAGGCCGAGCCGTTCACCGGCCGACACGGTCAGCGACACGCCGTTGAGCACGGTCCGGTCGCCGCGGATCCGGGTCACGGCGTCCGCGGCCAGGTGCGCGGTCCCGCCGGAGCGCGCGCTCTCCCCGGCCGTCCGTACGGTTTTGATCATGCGGCGCTCCTCGGTGCCTCGGTGTGGTGCGGCGGGGTCCCGGCGGGCCCCGGTCGGACGGGTCCCGGGCGTGCGGCCGCCGGTGCCGCGGTGCCGGGCACGGACAGGGTGCCCGGGGTGAGCAGCGGTGCCGGGTGCCCGGGGGTGAAGCTGTCGCGCAGGGCGGCGGGCCGCCAGGGGAACCCGCCGTGCAGGTGGACGGCGCGCGGCGGTTCGGCCCCGGCCTCGACCGCGACCGACAGCAGCAGGTCCGGCTCCGGCTCGAGTGCCAGGAAGGACCAGCGGCCGGCCGGGTCGTCGGCGGGGGGCTCGAAGGCCAGGACCCGGTCGCTCCCGGACAGGACGAAGCCGAAGGAGTCGAAGGGCAGTCCGAGACCGAGGCCGCGGGCCTTGGAGTAGGCCTCCTTCAGCGTCCACAGCCTCAGCACGGCCCGGTCACGCACCCCTCCCGCCGGCAGGCCCGCCAGCTGCCGGCGCTCTCCGGGGGTGAAGCTCTCGGCGATCCCCTCGAGCGCGCGGCCGCCGACCCGGTCGAACCTCTCGACGTCGACGCCGACCCGCCGGCCCCTGGCGACGACGATCGCATTGTAACCGTGCGCGTGCGAAAGGTTGAAGTCCAACTCGCCGTGCCCGCACCGCAGTCCGCCGTCCGGCGGGCGCAGCGAGGGCCGCCCCCGGTCGGACCGCCGCAGCTCCACCAGCGCCTCCGGGACGCCGGTCTCCAGGGAGAGCAGCCGCCGCACCATGACATGGGCGACCAGGTACTGCCGGCGGTCCCGCTCGAACACGAACCGGTCGGCGGTGGCCAGTTCGTGCTCGTCGAGCCAGTGGCCGGCCAGCGCCGTGGCCATTCCCGGCCCGAGGTCGTCGTTGGCGCAGATCCACAGCCGGACCTCGTCGCCGCGGTGGGTGCGCGGTGCGCAGTCCGTACGCGCGCCGGTCATCGGACGGCCCCCTGGGTGGCACCGGCGGTGGCGGCGCGGATCTGTGCGGTGACCAGCGCGGCCATCTCGGCGGTCCGGCCCCGGAAGTAGAAGTGGTCGCCGTCGAACAGGTGCAGCCCGAGGAAGCGCCGCGCGTGCTGCTGCCAGGCGGCGAGCCGCTGCGGTGACACCACCACGTCGTCGGACCCCCCGAACACGGACAGCGGGACGGTCAGCGGCGCGGTCCCCTCGCACGGGGTCCAGGTCTCCACGAGCCGCAGATCGGTCCGGATCATCGGCCCGAACAGCTGCCAGATCTCCGGGTCCTGGAGCACCTCCGGTGGGGTGCCGCCCATCGCCGCCAGGTGGTGGCGCAGCGCGTCGTCGGGCAGGGTGTGCCGGGTGTCGGACGGGCCCGGCGGCCGCGGGGCGCCGCGCGCCGACAGCCCGAGCCAGACCGGCAGCGGCAGGCCCTCGGCGGCCAGGCGGTTGGTCAGCTCGTACGCGGCGAGGCCGCCCATGCTGTGCCCGAAGAAGGCGAACGGGCGGTCCATCGCGAGCACGATCTCGTCGTGGAAGAAGTCCACCAGTTGCCCGGCGTCGGAGCAGGCCGGCAGGTCGGTGAGCCGCCCGCGGCCGGGGGCGTCCAGCAGGTGGATCTCCCAGTCGGCGGGGAAGTGCGCCACCCAGTCGCGGTAGAGGAGGTGGGATCCCCCCGCGTGGTGGAACAGGAACAGACGCAGGGCCGCACCCGGGACCGGGCGGGGGCAGAACCCCGCGCCGGCCGGCGGGCGGAACCTCAGGGTGGAGCTGGTCATCGCGTCTCCTCGTGCGGTGCGTGGGTGTTTCTCAGGCGACGGCGGCCTGGACCTGACGGACCGTCCGGTCCGGGGCGGCGTCGCGTCGGATCTGCCGGACCATGCTGGTCAGCACGGTGCTCTCGCCGACCTCGGTGAACTGCGGGTCGGGCCCGGCCAGCAGCGCCTCGACGCTCTCGCGCCAGCGCACCGGGTGGTCGATCTGCTCCAGCAGCAGGTCCGCGGCCAGGTCGGCGCGGTACGGCTCGGCGGTCCGGTTGGCGATCACCGGGAAGGCGGGCGGGCGCAGCCGGGTGGCCCGGACGGTACCGGCCAGCGCGGCGGCGGCGGGCGCCATGTAGCGGGAGTGGAAGGGGCCGCTGACGTCCAGCCGGCGGACCATCCGGGCACCGGCGTCCTCCAGCACCTGGCCGGCCTCGTCGAGGTCGTCCACCGGGCCGGCCAGGACGGTCTGGGTGGCGGTGTTGAGGTTGGCGAGGTCCAGGGTGCCGAACCCCGCGCGCAGCAGCAGGAACCGCAGCGTGGTCTCGGTCAGGCCGACCACGGCGCTCATCCCCCCGCCGTCCACCTCGGCCATCGCGGCCGCCCGGGCGGCGACCAGCCGCAGGCCGTCCGCGAAGTCGAACACCCCGGCCGCCTCCAGGGCGTTGTACTCGCCGAGGCTGTGCCCGATCGCGACGTCCGGCTCACCGGTGTCCTGGAGTGCCGCCCGGTAGGCGAGCGCGTTGACCGCGAACATCGCGGGCTGGGTGTAGCGGGTGTTGCCCAGCCGCCCGCCGGGATCCTCCAGGCACAGCTCGCGCAGGCTGTACCCGAGGACCTCGTCGGCCTCGCGGACCAGGGCGGGGAACCGGTCGAGGAGCGCCCGGCCCATGCCGAGGCGCTGGGCTCCCTGGCCGGGGAACATGTAGATCCGGGTCATGGTGCATCAACTGCTCTCTGTTGGTGGTCCGGTGGTGGATCAGACGGCGACGGCGGCGGGGTAGGCGAGTTCGGCCAGCGCGGCCAGGTCCGGCGCGGTGAACAACGCCTCCAGCGGCAGCTCGCGGCCGCCGTCGGCGGTCACCCGGGCGGCGATCCGCAGCAGTTGGCGGCTGGTCACACCCATCGCGAACAGGTCGTCCGCCGGGGTGAGGCGGGACCGGGCGGCCCCGGTCTCCTCGGCCACGATCCGCGCCATCCGCTCGAACGGCCCCTGCGGTACGGCCGCCGGCCCGGTGGCCGGCACCTGCGCGGCGGGTGCCGGCGCCTGCACGGCGGGTGCCGGGACCTCGGCGGCAGGTGCCTGAGCTGCCGGTGCCTGGCTCGCCGGTGCCTGGCTTTCCGGTGCCTGGCTCGCCGGTGCCGGGGCGGCCGGGACCACGGCGGTCACGGACTCCGCGGCGGGCAGCGGCACCCGGCGTACCGTCAGCGGCACCGGGGGCAGTGCGGCCCGGGGTGCCGCCGACCGTCGTGCCGCCTGCGGCGCGGCGCCGCCGGCCGCCCAGTCGGCGAGTCCGGCCCGCTCCTCCTCCGGGGCCCGTGCGGCGCCGACGGTGACGCCGGAGCCCTCGCGGGTGACCCGCTCGGCCAGGGTCCGCAGATCGGCGGCGGCCCGGTACCGGTCCGTCACCACCACGCCCCGCGCCGCGCGGTCGCGGCGGCCCTCCCGCAGGGTGCGGGCGGCGGCGGCCAGCGTGAGGCCGGGCTCGCGGTCGAACTCCAGCGCCAGCGCCCGGGCCCAGCGGGCCAGGTTCCCGGTGGTGTCGGCGGACAGCGGCAGGGCCTCCACCCGGTCGTCGTCGGCCGGTACGGCGGGGGCGGGCCGCTGCGGCGGCTCCTCCACCACCAGGCTGCCGTAGGACCCGCCGCCGGCGAATCCGTTGACCAGTGCCCGGCGGGTGGCGTCGGGTCCGGTGCGCCACCGGTCGGCGCCCGGGCCGGCCACCACCACGGCGCCGCTCCGCCCGGCCAGTGCCGGGTTGGGTGCCGAGGTCCGGCGGGTCGGGTAGAGCCGGTCGCGGCGGAACTGGGCGATCACCTTGCCGAGTTGGGCGAAGACCGAGGCCGCCTCCAGGTGGCCGGTGGCCGGCTTGACCGATCCCACCGGGACCGGTCCCATCGGGGTCGCGCCCGCCGGGCCGTGGCCCGCCGTGTCCGGCGCCGTCCCCTCGCCGCCGAAGAGCCGCCCCAGCGCGGTGAACTCCAGGGCGTCGGCCAGCGCCGCCCCGGCGGCCGCCGCCTCGACGTAGCCGATGTCCGCCGCGGTGCGGCCGGCGTCGGCGAGCGCGGCCCGCATCACCTGCTCCTGCCGCAGCGGGTCCGGTACACCGAACTGCCGGGTCCGGCCGGAGTGCACCAGGGCGCCGCCGGTCAGCACCGCGTGCACCGGGTCGCCGTCGGCCAGGGCCCGGTCGAGCGGCTTGAGCAGCACCGCACCGATGCCCTCGCCGACCAGCCAGCCGCTCGCCCGGTCGGTGAACGCGCACGAGTCGGGCTGCTCGGCGACCAGGCCGAGTTCGGACAGCACGTCCAGGTGGTCGGGGTGCAGCACCAGGTTGGTTCCGGCGGCCAGCGCCGCCTCGCACCGGCCGTCGGCCACCGCCCGCATGGCCGCCTCGACGGCGGCCAGTCCGGAGACGCAGCCGGTGTCGAGCACCAGGCTCGGCCCGGTCAGGCCGAAGGCGTGCGAGACCCGGTGGGCCAGGCCGCCGCGGGTGGCGTGGGTGCCGGGCCTTCCGTCGGCCCGCGCCGCCACCCCGTACAGGGCGTGGTCCTGCCACATCGAGCCGACGAAGACGCCGACCGGTCCGGCGGCGGACAGCTGCTCGGGGGTGAGGGCCGCGTCCTCGACGCAGTGCCGGGCGACCGTCAGCAGCAGCCGCTCCTGTGGGTCGAGTGCGGCGAGTTCGCCCTCCGGGAGGCCGAACTCCTCGGCCTCCACGGCGGTGACGTCCGCCAGGTAGCCGCCGACCGCGGCGCCGGCCCGGCGGGCCCGGGACTCCAGCGGGGCCCAGCGTCCGGCGGGGGCCGGGCCGACCGCGCTGCCGCCGGCGGCGAGGAGTGCGTCCAGCTCGCGCAGGTCGTCGGCGCCGGGCAGGCGGGCGGCGAAGCCGATCACGGCCACCGCCCGGGTGGCGGCGGGAGCGGGACGGGCGCCCTGGTCCCGTTCCGCCGCGACCAGGTCGGCCCGGCGGTCCAGCACGGACTGCGGCAGCGCACCGCCCCACAGGGACAGCAGCAGCTCCTGGTCGTCCGCCAGGGCGAACCGGTCCCGTACCGCGCCGAAGTCCATCTCCCCCACGGCGCACAGCCCGAGACCCCGTCCGGGTGCCGCAGTCAGCAGCAGCTGGGCGATGTGGCCGGCCTCGATGGTCGAGAACCGGGCCGCGTTGCGCTCGCCGTACGCCGGTGCGATGGCCGCCGGGGTGGACACCAGGAAGACGCCGAACGCGGCGGACTCCACCAGCGCACGGTTGTGGAACACATGGAGGTCGGTGCCGAACCGGGCCTGCGGGTCGACCGCCACCAGGGTCCGCTCGCCCGGGTGCAGGTAGTACAGGCCGCCCTCGGTGTCCTGCACCGCACCCGGCCTGACGTACAGGTAGACCTGCACCGGGTAGAAGCCGCCGGCCGACGGGTAGCGGTGCTTCTGGCGGCCGTCGAGCTCGCCGCGCGTCAGGGTGCCGAGCAGCTCGGACAGCCGGTCGAGGGGCAGCGGCTCGGCGGCGAACTCCCGGAACGACGAGGCGTCGTACAGCGCCCGGTCGTGCTCGGGTCCGGCCGGCGCCAGGGCGACCCTCGCCAGCTCGGCCGGCAGCCGGCGCTCGGCGATCCTGGCCTCCTTGAAGGCCGCCTTCGCCTGCGGGTCGAGGGCGATCCGCACGTCCGTACGCCGCTCGGACGCGGGCTCCGACGCGGGCTCCGGCGCGGGGGCGGCCGGCTGCGCGGGCCGCGGCGCCGGGGCGAGGGCGTCCGCGATGCCG
>NZ_JAIZ01000721.1 GCF_000710465.2 Kitasatospora sp. MBT63
GTACCGGACGCTCGACCTCGCGCTCGACCAGGGTCTCGGGGCCGCCACCACCCGAATCACCTCACCCTCGTCCACTACGTCCTCGATCACCAGCGGCGACAACCCTGAAAACACCGTTCCCACAAGCTCGTTGACATCTCGCATGACCTGTCAACGACACCCGTCACACTCGGTAACCACCGATTACGGGACGGAGCCGTTCAATGGACAGACCCGGGGCGGGAGCTGCCGGGTGAGTTGTTCCCCCAGTGGTGTGGCTGTTTGGTGGGTGCGGGTGGGCGGTGGGCGGGGGTGTAGTGGTGTGGACGCGGCCGTGTGGTCGTGCTTGTCCCTGCTGCAGTGTGCGGCGGGGAGGGTGTACGGACCGGATGTTGCCTGTGCGGATCGTGCCGCTCGTTCGAGATCACTGTTGAGGAGTGCAGGTTCGTGTCGATGTCTCGGCTTCCCCGTTCTCGTCGTCGGTTGCTGTCGGTGGCTGTCGCGTTGGCATCGCCGCTGGCGGTGGTGGCGTTTCCCGCGTCCGCGTCCGCGTCGGAGGACGATGCTCCGGTGACGGCAGCCGCGGAGGCGGCGTCGGCGTCGGCGCCGACGGAGGCACCCGAGGGTGACGGGCCCGGCCCTCAGCCTCAGCCGCCCGTCTCGCAGGAGATCCAGCGGCCGGGTCCGCCGGGGGACGCCACGGCCGAGGATGCGGCGGCTGATCCGATCCCGGTCGGGGCCTACCCGGACTCGGTCACACTGCTGCCGGACGAGAGCCGTGCCTATGTCACCAGCATGCTCGGCGGGACGGTGTCGGTGATCGACACCGCCACGAACACCGTCGTGG
>NZ_JAIZ01000722.1:0-15090 GCF_000710465.2 Kitasatospora sp. MBT63
GGGCGAGAGAGCGGGGCTGGGCTGCGGGTGGGGCCGCGGGTGGCTGGGGCTGCGGGTGGGGCTGCCGGTCAGGCCTTGGCGCGCAGGATGTCGATGTTGCCGTGCCGGGTGCGGGCGCGGACCTCGACGGTGTCCTCGGTGTCCTCGGGCGTCCCGGACGTGGTGAGCGAGTTGCGCACCTGGCCCGAACCCGAGTGGACCTCGAGCCAGGCGGCGGTGCCCTGCCGGATGCCGACCTCGATCGCGCCGTAGGAGGTCTCCAACTGGACGCTGCCGCGGGTCACTTCGCCGACGCGCAGGGTGCCGTGGGCGGTGGTGGCGGTGACCGAGTCGGCGGCGCGCGCGATGTCGATGTCGCCGTTGGCCCCGCTCACCCGGAGGGTGTCGGCCGCGGTGCCGACGGTCGTCGTGCCGTGCGAGTTCTTCAGCACGGCCGGGCCCTCGACCAGGCCGACCCGCAGGCTGCCGGAACTGGTGGTGATCTCGGCCGCGCCCTCGATCCGGTCCACCGTGATCGAGCCGTGCGACGCGGTCAGCTTCAGCGGCCCGGTGGTGTCGAGGCGGACGTCGCCGGACGAGGTCTTCACCCGGACCTCGCCGAGCCGCCCCTCGCCGAACACCTGGGTCCAGGCGCCGGTCAGGTCGATCTGCGAGCCCGCGGGCAGCTCGACCGTGATGTCGACGGTGCCGGTGCGGCCGAGGCCGAGCAGGTACGGATTGGGCTTGGGCGTCCGGACGGTCAGGACACCGTTCGTGCAGGCGGCCTCGGTCTGGTCGGCCGTCCGCACGTCCAGGTCCTTCTTCGGGTCGCGCGGCCGCACCTCGACGACGGTGTCGCGGCGGTCGCCGGCGGTGAACTGGATGGAACCGGCCTCCACGTGCGCGGTGACCGAGATCGCTTCGGGGGTGTCGAAAGAAGGCATGGCTGTCCCGTCCTCATGGGTCTTGGTGACGTCCCTGCTGGTGGGACGTGGTGGGAGGTGAGGTGGTGCGGGTGCGGGTGCGGGTGCGGGTGCGGGTGCGGTGGTGCGGGTCGGGCGGTGGGGCTAGCGGACCCAGCCCGTGATGCTCTGGCCGACGGTCCGGGTCTTCGCCGTCGCGGCCGGCTGCGGGCCGCCGTCGACCGCGGTCGACACGGCGCGTACCAGCCAGGCGTTGACCGACAGTCCCTCGCGGCCCGCCGCCTCCTCGGCGCGCGCCTTGAGGTGGGCCGGCAGGCGCAGGTTGACCCGTGCGGTGCCGCCCTCCTCACCGTCGGCGGGCAGGGGCGCCCTGAGCGGCTCGGCGGACACGGGTCCGGCGTCCGTGGCGCCGCCGTAGGAGGGCGGCGGTGTCACCACGAAGTCGGGGTCGAGCCCCCGTAGCCGTACGTCGACCGAGCCGGGGGCGAGTTCGCGGGTGATCTCGTCCATCGCGGCGGAGAGCACGTTGAGCATGGTCAGACGGGTCGCCGACTCCAGCGGAGCGAGGAGCCGCTCGGCCAGGGCGCGGGCGTCGTCCCCGCCGGCTTCGGCGGCCACCGCGAGTTCGCGGCGGAGGGTGTCGACATACGGGCTGAGGTCCATGACGCCATCATGGCACCACAATGGCGCCATGCGCAAGCGATGTGGTGGCACATCCTGGGGTTGGGCTGGTGGCGACGGCTCTGACCTGCGGAGGAGTGGTGGGTGGGGCGGTGGGATGGGTGGCGCTCGGGTGTGCCACGGGGTGTTCGGTGATGGCAAGTGGCACCACCTGGCGCCATGGGGAGCCAAATGGCGCCAGGTGGTGTCACCGGGCGCCATCCGGTGCCGATCGGTGCCGCGGGGTCGGCGTGGAACGGTGCAGCGGTGGACGGTGCAGCGGTGGTCAGGCCCTGGCCGCACGCCCCGGCCGGCCCGCCCGGTGCAGGGCGAACCGGACCGCCGGGAGCAGCAGCCAGCACAGCGAGGCCGAGTGGGTGACCGGCGCGAGCGGTACCGAGACCGAGAAAGTGACGGTGACGGCGGTGACCCAGGCCAGGGTGTCGGCGATGGCCGCGGGCGGGGTGTGGTCACGCAGCAGGCCGGCGCGCCGGACCGCGGCGAAGGCCTGCCGGAGGCAGATGCCGGCCAGGGCCTGGCCGGCGGCGTAGACGGTGAACTGGACCTGGAACGCGTCGGCCTCGACGGTCAGCAACTTGGTGGCGAACGGGGTGATGACGATCATGAGCAGCCAGGCCAGGTTCCATCGGATCGCGCCCCCGTCGATCCCCTTCGCGTACCGGAACAGGCGCTGGTGGAGCAGCCAGTGCATGCCGGGCCGCTGGGGGATCCCTGGTGCGCCTGGGGGAGCCCGGTGCCGGCATGCGGGTCGCCCACTCCGCAGCGGCGGGAGATCGCGAGCCTGGCCGCGGCCGGGCTGACCAACCGGCAGATCGCGGACCGGCTGTTCGTCTCGCCGCGGACCGTCTCCACCCATCTCCACCTGGTCTTCCCGAGGCTGGGTGTCACCTCGCGGGCCTTCCTGCGGGACGCGTTGGACGTGCTCGACCGGCCGTGACCCCCCACCTGGCCGGTCGGCCGGGGGCGGGTCAGCCGAAGTGGCGGACGGAGGCGGGGGAGGCCGGTTGGTACGGCCGCCAGCCGTCGGCGGCGGGCCGGCCGGTCGCGACGAAGGTGGCCACGGCGCGGGAGAAGGTGCGGCCGAGCGACCGGGCGGCGGGGGTGGGTTCACCGAGCATGGGGCTGTCGGGGTAGGCCGCGAAGGTGTCGAAGAGGAAGGGGAGTTCGGCGCAGTGCGCGGCTCCCAGGTGGGCCGGATCCTCGGCCGGGGCGGCGTCGAAGCGGTAGACGTACGCCGCGTTCCCGGCCGCGGCATGGTGGTCGGCGATGGCGAAGGTGCCGTCGTGGAAGAGGAGTTCGCCGCCGAGTTCGGTCAGGACGTCTCCCGGCGCCGCCGCCCCGAGCCGGGCCGCGGTGCGGTCGTACCGTTCGCCGCCGTCGTCGGCCATGGCGGCGGCGATCGAGCGGGCCCGGTCCGCGGTGGCGTCCCGCAGACGCGGGTCGAACGCGAAGAAAGCGGTCATCTCGTCGCGGGTGGTGCCGGTCAGCAGCTCCTTGCCGTCGAGCCGCCCGTCCGCCAGCGCCCGCTGCCAGGTCGCGGGGATCCCGGCGGCGCCGAGGACGGGGTACATCGGCGGGGCGACGTCGCCCGGGCGGGCGAGTTCCCGGGACAGCTGCCGGTAGGCGGTGAGGAGCCGGTCGGCGGGTACGGCGCGCAGCGCGGGCCGCGGGTCGCGCACGCCGTCCAGCCCGAGCAGGCCGAGGAAGCGCCCGGCGTGGTCGTTCGCGGCGGCGGGGTCCTGCGGGGCGAGCCCGAAGGGGCCGCTCTGGGCGATGACCCGGCTGATCCGCGGGCCGGTGACCGGGGACAGCGCGAGGTGAAGGGCGGAGAAGGCGCCGGCGGACTGGCCGCCGACGGTGAGGCTGCCGGGGTCACCACCGAACGCGCCGATGTTGCGCCGAACCCAGGCCAGCACGGCGGCCTGGTCCTGCACACCGAGGTTCTCGATGCCGAGGTCCGGCAGGTGGAGGTAACCGAGCGGCCCCAGGCGGTAGTTGGCGGTGACGACGACGATCCCGCCGGCGGCGGCCAGGTGCCGGCCGTCGTACCAGTCCCAGCCGCCCGAGCCGCTGGTGAACCCGCCGCCGTGGAACCAGACCAGGACCGGCAGGTCGCGCGGACCGGTCCCGCCGGCCGGGAGCGCGGGGGTCCACACGTTGAGGGTGAGGCAGCCGTCCTCGTCCCAGTCGGGCGTGCGGCGGCCCATCACCGCCTCGAGCCGCGAGGGGCCCTGCGGGACGGACGGACCGGGCCGGTCCGCCTCCCGCACGCCCGGCCAGGCCGGGTGCGGCTCGGGCGGGGCGAAACGCAACTGCCCCACGGGGGAGGCCGCGTAGGGGATGCCGCGGAAGGCGGCGATCCCGTCCTCGGCGGTGCCTCGGACACTGCCCGACTCGGGGTGCGCGACGGGTCGTCGGATCTGGGTCATCGGTGTCACCTTCCTGGCCGCGGGTGCGATGGTCCCGGTCTACCGTCGGAGGGCGGAAAGGTACGAGAAGCCAGCCGCTTCCGGGGATTGTGCGCCGCACGGCGTGGAATCCTGACGGATGTGGGACACCGACGACAGGAGCTGGACGGGACGGACCGGCGGATCGCCGCCGTGCTGATGGCGTCACCGCGGGCGTCCTGGCGGACGGTAGCGCGGACCCTCGGGCTCTCCGAGCGCACGGTCGTACGGCGGGCGGCCCCGCTGCTGCACGACGGCACACTGAGGCCCACGGCCGTCCGCAACCCGCTGCGCTTCCCCCGGCTGACCCCGGTGGCCCTGCGGATCCGGTGCCGGCCCAGCCGCATCACGGCGATCGCCGCGGCGCTGGCGCGGCGGCCCGACACCGTCTGGGTCGACATCCTGGGCGGCGGCGACGAGGTCAGCGCCGTGCTGTTCCTGGACGGGCCGCAGGCCAGGGCCTCGCTGCTGCTGCGGGACCTGCCCGCCACCACGGGCGTCCGGTCCTGGGACGCGTACGACCTGATGAGGGTGTTCCCGGCGGGCTTCGTGTGGAGCGCCGGCCTGCTGACCGCCGACCAGCTCGAGGCCCTGGCGCCGCCGCCGGGCGAGCCCCGCCGTGCCCCCGACCCGCACCCGCTCGACGAGGCGCTGATCGAACAGCTCACCGCCGACTCCCGGGCCACCCTCGACGACCTCGCGGCCGCGCTGGGCAGTTCGGCGTCGACCGTGCGCCGGCGCCTGGACCTGATCGTCCCGGGCCAGGTGGTACGGCTGGCCTGCGAGGTGGACCTGGGACTGCTCGGCATCCACGCCGAGGCGCTGCTGTGGATCACCACCGGCCCGGGCAGCCTGGAGGACGTGGGCGACGAGCTGAGCCGCCACCCGCAGGAGCGGTTCGCCGCCGCGACGACCGGGGCCGCCAACCTGCTGGTCGCCGTGGCCGCGGCCGACCTCGCCGGGCTCTACACCTTCCTGACCGGCACCGTCGGACCGATCGACGGCATCCACGGCGTGGAGGTCACCCGGATCCTCAGCTCGGTCAAACGCACCGGCCGGCTGCGGACAGCGGTGAGCTGACACCCGGCCGCCGGGGCCGGTCCCGGCCGCACCGCGCGGCGCGACCGGGACGGCGTGTGGTCAGCCCTCCGCGGCCTGCCGGATGACGTCGGCCACCGCGTCCGGCCGGGACACGTAGACCGCGTGGCTGCCGGGCACCTCGGTGGTCCGGGCGCCGGTCCGCTCGGCCATGGCCCGCTGGGCGGGAGGCGGGATCATCCGGTCGTCGGCGGCCACCAGGTAGCACGACGGCTTGCTGCGCCAGGCGGGCTGGGACACCGCGCCGCCGAGGGCGTCGACACCCCAGGGCACCTGGGCGTCCGCCATGAAGGCGGCCAGCTCGGCGGGCACGTCGGCGGCGAACGAGGCTGCGAACTTCTCCCGGTCCAGGAAGAGGAAGCCGTCCCGCGGCGGCAGGATCGGCGGCACCGGGGCGCCGGGCGGCGGGTCGGCGATCAGGGTGTTCACCGACTCGCCCTTGTTGGGGGCGAAGGCGGCGATGTACACCAGGCGGGCGACCTTCGGGTGGTTGCCGGCCTCGGTGATCACGGCGCCGCCGTACGAGTGGCCGACCAGTACGGCCGGCCCGTCCAGGCCGTCGAGCACGTGGTGGGTGGCGGCGACGTCGCCCTCCAGCGAGAACGTCGGATTCTGCACGATGCTCACCCGGGAGGGCGAACTCGACCTGGAGGCGTTCCTGGACCGGGTGTTCTGACGGCGCGGGATGGCGTGCCTCGTACCTGGCCGGGGTGTGCCCGCTGTCACCCGTGACCACTGGTGTTCCGCAGGCGGTGGCAGTGCACTAATATGAGCACTCCTCATGTTAGTGCACTGCCATCGATCGCCACTGTGAGCAGGGAGTCAGGCCGTGACGAACCGACTCGATCTCCCGGCGGGTTTCCGCTGGGGAGTCTCCACCGCCGCGTACCAGATCGAGGGGGCGGTGGACGAGGACGGGCGCGGCCCGTCCGTCTGGGACGTCTTTGCCGCCCGCCCCGGCGCCGTCCGGGACGGCCACACCGGGGCGGTGGCCTGCGACCACTATCACCGGTATCCCGAGGACGTCGCGCTGATGCAGGGCCTCGGGCTGGACGGCTACCGGTTCTCCATCGCCTGGCCCCGCATCCAGCCCACCGGCGCGGGCGCGGTGAATCCCGCCGGACTCGCCTTCTACGACCGCCTGGTGGACACGCTGCTCGCCGCCGGGATCACCCCGCTGCCCACCCTCTTCCACTGGGACCTCCCGCAGGCGCTGGAGGACGGCGGCGGCTGGCTGAACCGTGACACCGCGTACCGCTTCGCCGAGTACGCCGGCCTCGTCGCGGACCGGCTCGGTGACCGTGTCCCCGCGTGGATCACCCTCAACGAGCCCTTCGTGCACATGGTGTACGGCTACGCCCTCGGCATCCACGCCCCCGGGCGGGCGCTGATGCTCGATGCGCTGCCCGCCGCGCACCACCAACTGCTGGGACATGGGTTGGCGGCCGCGGCGCTGCGCGAACGCGGCCTGGAGGTGATGATCGCGAACAACCTCACCCCGGTCCGCGCGGCCACCGACGACCCCACCGACACCGCGGCCGCCACCGCCTACGACGCCCTGCACAACCGCCTGTTCACCGACCCGCTGCTGCTCGGGTGCTACCCCGACCTGTCGGCGTTCGGCGTCGGCGAGGACCTCGGCGGCAGCGTCCAGGACGGCGACCTCAAGCTCATCGCTGCCACCCCGCTCGACGGCCTCGGCGTCAACTACTACAACCCCACCCGCATCGCCGCCCCCACCGAACCCGGCCTCCCCTTCGCCGAAGCCCCGATCGAGGGCGTCCCCCGCACCGCCTTCGACTGGCCCGTCGTCCCCGACGGCCTGCGGGAACTCCTGGGCGGCCTCCGCGGCCGCTACGGCACCGCCCTCCCGCCCATCACCATCACCGAGAACGGCTGCTCGGTCGCCGACGAACCTGCCGCCGACGGCACCGTCCAGGACCAGCCGCGCATCGACTACCTGGCGGGCCACCTCGACGCCGTGGCCGCCGCCGTCGCCGAAGGCGTC
Organism: Kitasatospora sp. MBT63; assembly: GCF_000710465.2. Taxonomy (GTDB): domain Bacteria; phylum Actinomycetota; class Actinomycetes; order Streptomycetales; family Streptomycetaceae; genus Kitasatospora. The sequence goes on from NZ_JAIZ01000722.1 coordinate 7,137, forward strand.
GACGTCCGCGGCTACTACACCTGGTCGCTCCTCGACAACTACGAGTGGGCCGAGGGGTTCCACCAGCGGTTCGGGCTCGTGCACGTCGACTTCGAGACGCAGCGGCGTACGCCGAAGGCGTCGTACGCGTGGTACCGCGACCTGATCGCCGCCCACCTGGCGCGGCACCGACGCTGAGGCTGTGAACCGCAAAGGTGTGGCCGGTTTGGGGGGCGGGCCGCGCAGGCTCAGGGAGTGGACTGCTACGCCGCGCGCGGAACTGAAACCGCCGCCACGGGTTCCCGCGACCGGGCGAGGAGTGGCCTTCCGGCCCGGGATCAAGTCGTGCAGTATCCGACGGCCGGCCCGGGCGGCAAGCGTGGATCAGGTGGGCCGGCGGCCGTGAGGGTGCCCCGGCAGGCGATGGGCATGGGTATGGGTGTCGCGGTGGACGCTGCGAGGCGGGCGCTGCTGATCGCCGGTCGGGGGTGCGGGGGGCTTGCGAGAGGGGAGAGCAGCGAGGCGTTCCTGGATTCGGGCCTTGATGTATTCGTTGACTGCGGTGGTGAGGCGCTGCCAGCGGGCCGGATCGGTGTCGTGGGGTTGCCTCGGGCTCGCCCAACAGCCCGGCCTGCCGCGGCCCTTACGTAGTTGGGTGGTGACGTGGGCGCTCAGGTGCTGGCGGGTGAGGTCGATCAGGCGGATGGTGCCGAGGGCGGGGATGAGGTCCGGTTCGACGTAGGCGCGGTAGCGGGCCATGGTGGTGGGCTTGAGGCGCAGCTCCTTCTCGTCCAGCCAGTCCCGCAGGTACTCGGCGGTGCGCTGCCGGGGGTCGGTGACGACGCACAGGGCCAGGTCCTCGTTGAAGCGCCGTGGCGCGATGCGGGCGCGCAGTTCGTCGGTGAAGCCGGCGCGGCGGACGGTCCGGCGGCGGCCGTCGATGGGCGGGGTGTCGACGGCGAACGCCCAGGTGCCGTGGCGGGGGTCGGCGGTGAGGCGGGGGCACTTGGTGCCGAGCTGTCGACGGTGGTCGTCGCGGCAGCCGCAGCGCCGGTAGAGGCGTCCTCGGTCTTTGCCCGGGTCCGGTGAGCAGCACATGGCGATCGCCTAGGAAGGTCGAGCGCGCGGGTTCTGCCTCCCATTCTGCTCCTCTGGGGGTGATCACCGTGTGACGACTACGCCCGGAGAATGGTTATTGACCTGCGGGTCTCCCTTGGCCAGGGACAAGGGGAGATGAGCTGCAGGCCGGGCTCGGCCGCGTTCGCGGCTGTTGGTTCTTGTGCTGGTCGGCCTCATCGTCGTCCCGGTCTTCGGCGTCGTCGCGTCGATTCGTCGTACTCGCTTGGGGGAGCCAGCAGCCGTGGATGCCGGCGAGGAGCTCCTCGGGGAGGCGGGCGGGGTGCTTGGGTCTAGGGAGCCGGTGGTGCCGGCGGGGTGGGTGTGGGTGCGCCGGGCGGTGTCGGACGGCTGCGCGAGGGCACAGGCCAGGTTCAGCAGTGTTGAGGTGCCGGCGTTTGTCGAGACAGTGGTGATGCGGGCCGGGTGGTCACGCTCGCCGCAGCCCCGCGGGGCGATCAACTCGCGTTGGTCGGGGTCTACGCCCGTACGTCGCGCGCCAGGGTGGCGCGGCACTGAGGGAACCGGTCTGCGACCTCGACCGTACGACAGGCCCCCTCGACCGGATCGCAGTCAGACAGCATTGGCGCGCCGGGGCCGCCAGCGTCGGCAGCGGGGCCTGTCGCGGCCGCAGGTCACGCACCGAACGACGGGGGGCAGCGCTGTGTAGCGCTCGCCCGCCGCCTTGACGACGGTGTCGACGTCATTCGGGTGGCGCGGAAATCCGCCGATCCGGGCGGTGGGTGGCCCAGTCTCCGAGCCGAGCCCGGTCGGCTCCGGGCCGGGGGGTCCCCGGTCGGAGATCCGAGCCGGGGCCCGAGAAACGCCTCCCTGCTGCGGCCGGAGTACCGTGGGTGGGGTCGGGGCGGTCGCGCCGCGCGCGTTGCTCGCAGGCATTCTGCCGAAGGACTCGACCGGGGGCCCGGTGCCTCCAGGAGGGGTGCCGCCCGTGGCCGTTCGTGTTTCGGCCGCCCACCGCGCCGCCGTGTCGCGCGGCACGAGGTGTCATGTACGTGGCCGATGACTCCCAGCAGAGCCCGGTCGGAGCCGTCGGGCGGGTGACGGTGCCGATCCCGGCGGACGGGCCGGGCGAGGTGTTGGTCGGCCTGCGCGGCGGGTCGGAGGTGTTCGCGGCTTGGTCCGCCGGGCCGATCGCGGTCAACACCCGGGTGGTCGTGATCGACACGATCTCCGCCCGGTCGGTGCTCGTCGAGCCGTTGCCGCCCTGAGTCCGGCGGCCCCGCGGCCATCGTCGAGCTGTTGCAGGTCAGGTGGTTCGTCATGTTGTTCTGGCACGTGCCCGCGCCCAACGAGGCCATGCTCATCTCCGGTTCCAAGCGGCAGTCGCAGGACACCCAGTTCCGGATCGTCACGGGCCACGGGAGCTTCGTCGTTCCCGTCAAGCAGAAGGCCCGCATGCTGTCCCTGGCCCTGCAGGAGGCGGAGATCGCCGAGGACTGCGTCACCCAGCAGGGAATCCGGCTCACCGTCCGCGCGGTCTGTGTCTTCAAGGTCGGCGACGACGCCGTGTCGATCGCTAACGCGGCCCGGCGCTTCCTGTCCGAGCAGAACCAGATGCAGGAACTGGTCGGACGGATATTCGCAGGCCACCTGCGCTCCATCATCGGTGGGCTGACCGTGGAACAGATCATCAGGGAACGTAGCCGGGTCGCCCAGGAAGTCATGGCGGGCAGTCACGGCGAGATGGAGAAGCTCGGCATCGTGGTGGACGCCCTGCAGATCCAGGAGATCGAGGACGCCACCGGCTACATCAACAACCTCGCCGCGCCGCACGCGGCGGCGGTCGCCAGTCAGGCCCGGATCGCCCAGGCCAAGGCCGACCAGGAGGCGAGCGAACGGGAGCAGCAGGCCGCCGCGCTCAAGGCCGAGTACGAGCGGGACACCGCGATCAAGCGGGCCGGTTTCCTCGCGGAGACCGAGCAGTCCAGGGCGCGCGCCGCACAGGCCGGGCCGCTCGCCGAGGCACGGGCCACCCAGGAGGTCACCGAGGAACAGACCGCCCTCGCGCAGCGCAATGCGGCGCTCACGGCGCAGCGGCTGGAGGCGGAGGTGCGGCGCCCCGCCGACGCCGAGGCCTACCGGAAGCGGACGCTGGCCGAGGCGGACCGCGACCGGGTGAAGTTCGAGGCCGACGCAGGCGCCTACACCGAACGGACCCTGGCCCAGGCCCAGGCGGACGCCAACGCCGCCCGCGCGGCGTCACTGCGGGACGGCAACCAGGAGCTGATCGCGGCCAACCGGATCGTGGAGGCCCTCCCCGCACTCGCCGACGCGGCGGCCCGGGGCATGGCGGGCGCCGATCTGACCGTCCTGAACGGCACCGACGGGGTGAACCAGATCGCGGCCGGCATCGCCAGCCAGGGGCTGGCCATCCTCCGATCCCTCCAGCACTCCGCGGCGCCCACAGCGACCTCGACGACCGGCGGATCGGCTGCAGACTCGAACGGCAACGGCCGCCCCACGCCCCGGCTCCCTGACCGGAGCTGACCCGGACCCTCTGCCGCGAGAGCCGTCGAGTCTGCTGCTGCGCGCGGCCGCTCTGGCGCACTACGCCCACGACCTTGACCGGATGAGGCAGTTGGCCGAAGCGGCACTGCGGCAGGGCTTCGACCCGTGGGCCGCACTCCTGCTCGGCACCGCCCTGGGCGAGCTCGCCCGCGCCGATGAGGCGGTGTCCTACTGGCCTCGGCCATGGACGAGGTGGCCGACACCGACCTGGAAGCCGCTGACCGCCCGGGAGCAGGAGATCGCCGGGCTGGCGGCGCGCAGCGGCACCAGCCACAGCGTGGCGGAGGGCCTGCACCTGTCGGTGCGCACCGTCGAAAACCACCTGCAGAACATCTACGGAAAGCTTGGGATCAGCGGGCGGGCGGAGCTCGCCGACGCACTCGGGCGAGCACTACCCAGCCCAGAGAGGGGCGAGGACCATGACGCCTGAGCAGATCACCCTCGTGACCACCTCGGCGGCCCGGCTGCGTTCGCGGCTGCCCGAGATCGCCGATGTCGTCCTGTAGGTGGGCCGCGGTGGGGCCCAGGTCGAGCCTGTCGGCCAGCCGGATGCGGCGCTCGGACACCCTGCGGGCCCGTTCGGTGAGCTGGGTGTGCGCGCCCTCGCCGCGCGGGGTGGGTCGGCGTTCGGCCTTCACGGTGACTGTCCGGCCCAGTGGTTGGACCTCGATCGCCTCCGGCAAGATGCCGGGCAGGTCGAGCGCGATCATGAAGCGGTCGTCCTCGCGCCAGGTGTCCATCGGGATGGGGGTCGGCTGGGACCAAGGCCTGGGGGCGTTTGGTGGGGCACCGCGATACGCATGGACATCGTCGGACACCTCCGGTCCAGAAGGCCTTCGGGTGGTTCGCACCGGTGCGGCGCGACACGAGCCGTGTAACATGTCATCCATACGATGACAAGTACGCGGTCGGCGAAAGAGTGACGACATGGATACCCAGGACACCGGCGCGGCCGGGGTGGGGCCGGCCTCGTTCCTGGCCGCCGCCGCCGCGCTGAGCACGATGGACGCCGCCGCCCGCACCGCCCGCCACGCACCCCCGGACGAGGCAGGACAAGGCGATCCGCAACAGGCCCTATCCGCACTCCTGCTGCTGCGCCACCTGCGCGAGGAACTCGCCGACTGGGAGACCGGGCTGATCGAGACCGCCCGCGACGCCGGCGCCACCTGGGCCGACCTCGCCGAACCCCTGGGCGTCCAGAGCCGCCAGGCCGCCGAACGCCGCTACCTGCGCCTGCGTCCCAACGTTGACGCCGGCACCGAGGCGGGCAGCACCGGCGAGCAGCGCGTCCAGGCCACGCGCGACCAGCGCGCCGCCGACCGCGCGGTGACCACCTGGGCCCGCGACAACGCCGCCGACCTGCGCCGCCTCGCCGGACAGATCGGCGCCCTGGACGGCCTCAGCCCCCAAGCGGCCCCCGCCATAGATCGACTCCTGGACGCACTGGGCCACCACGACCCTGCCCGTCTGCTCGCCCCGCTCGCCGAGACCCGGCCCCTCCTGGAGGCGAACCACCCGAAGATCACCGACCGCCTCGATCAGCTCACCGCCCGAGCCGACCAGCTGCGCGCCGACAGCGACCGGCAGCGCCGCACACCGCCAGCCGGCCCGTGACCACCCCGGGGCACGCCCCTGCCGGTCCGCGACCCGCACGCGGTGGACCGGTTTACCGCCGTAAGCCTGCACGCGGCGCGTGCCCGGCACGCGGGGCGCGAGTTGACGCCTGACGGCTACCGGCGTGCAGACCGCCCGTATCTTCCGAACCGTGACGGCCGCGCCGTCCCCGACCCCAGCCAACTCCCATGACTCCAGCCGACCTGCATCAGTTGCTCATCGAGCGTGCCCCGGGCATACCGGGCATTACCGGTGCCGGCAAGCGTGACGACGACAGCCCCTACGGACTGACCGTGACCCTGGAGGGCGGCGGGCAGGTGTGGTGGACCATCACCGGCGCCAGCGGCCCCGCGCCCACCATCACCACCGGCGACGGTGACGGCGCCGATAGCGTGGAGGTGCCGGACCTGACGGGGCCCGTCGGTCCCGGTGGCCCTCGTCGAGCAGGCCCTCGTCACCGCCGCCATCGCGGCCGACGACCCGGTTGGTGGGATCGTGCGCGTCGACCGGTACAGCACGCGCCCGGACCCGCCCGCGGTCCGCTACGGCGCGACGCTGGAGTGCCGCGACGGCTGGAAGCTCTTCCTGTCCTGCTACGGCACCGCCCGCCCCGGCCACACCCGGCCCGAGCAGCCCTACCAGCCCCTCAGTCACATCTGAACACGCCCGGGGCCGGCCACGCAGCACACCGGCCTGCCCCGGCGGCTTGACCCGATCCGAACCCTCGAAGGAGACGCCTCCCGTGGCCAGTCCGACCCAGACGCTGGAGTTCCAGGCGGAGACCCGCCAGCTGCTGCAGCTGGTGATCCACTCCATCTACTCGAACAAGGACATCTTCCTGCGCGAGTTGATCTCCAACGCCTCCGACGCCCTCGACAAGCTCCGCCTGGAATCCCTCACCGACACCACCCTTGAGGCCTCCGACCCGCACATCATCCTGGAGGTCGACAAGGGCGCCCGCACCCTGACGGTGCGGGATAACGGCATCGGCATGACCCGCGACGACGTCGTCGACCTGATCGGCACCATCGCCAAGTCCGGCACCGCCGGCCTGCTGGCGAAGATCAAGGAGGCGAAGGACGCGGACGCCGCGCAGCACCTGATCGGGCAGTTCGGCGTCGGCTTCTACTCCGCGTTCATGGTCGCCGACAAGGTCACCCTCCACACGCGTCGCGCCGGCACCGAGCAGGGAGCCGTGTGGGAGTCCGACGGCGAGGGCACCTACACCATCGCGCCGGCCGACGGCCTGCCGGTAGGCACCTCGGTCACCCTGCACCTCAAGGCCGAGGACAGCGAGGACGGGCTGGGTGACTACCTGGCCCAGTGGAAGATCCGGCAGATCGTCAAGCAGTACTCGGACTTCATCCGCTGGCCCATCCGCATGGCCACCGAGCCCATCGGTACCACTACCGACGACGGCGCCGACGCCGACGGTGAGGCTGCGGGAGAGCTGGAGACGCTGAACTCGATGAAGGCCCTATGGGCCCGTCCTCGCAGCGAGGTGACCGAGGCCGAGTACAGCGAGTTCTACCAGCAGATCAGCCATGACTGGCAGGCCCCGGCCGAGACGATCCACATGCGCGCCGAGGGCACCTTCGAGTACGAGGCGCTGCTGTTCATCCCTACCCATGCCCCGTTCGACCTGTTCTCCCGGGACACCAAGCGGGGCGTGCAGCTGTACGTCAAGCGGGTGTTCATCATGGACGACTGCGACGCGCTGATGCCGAACTACCTGCGGTTCGTCAAGGGCGTGGTGGACGCCCACGACCTGTCGCTGAACGTCTCCCGCGAGATCCTGCAGCACGACCGCCAGATCACCGCCGTGCGCCGGCGCCTCGTCAAGAAGGTCCTCGGCGCTCTCAAGGACATCCAGACCAAGAACGGCGAGACCTACGCGAAGGTGTGGGAGCAGTTTGGCCGGGTCCTCAAGGAGGGGCTGATCGAGGACCGCGACAACACCGACGCGCTGTTGGAACTGGTCAGTGCCGCCTCGACCAATGATGCGGAGAAGCCGACCACGCTGCGCGAGTACGTAGAGCGGATGAAGGACGGCCAGGACACCATCTACTACCTGACCGGCGAGAACCGGGCGATGGTGGAGAACTCCCCGCACATGGAGGCCTTCACCGCCAAGGGCTACGAGGTCCTGATCCTCACTGACCCCGTCGACGAGGTCTGGACCGACCAGATCCCCGCCTTCGACGGCCACCGCTTCCAGTCGATCGCCAAGGGCCAGGTCGACCTCGACAACGACGCCGACGGGGAAGGCAGTGACGAGGCGAAGGCGGAGAAGGCCCAGCGCGAAGAGGACTTCGCCGCCCTCCTCGCCTGGCTCCAGACCACCCTGGCCGAGCACGTCAAGCAGGTCCGACTCTCCACCCGCCTGACCACCTCCGCGGCGTGCCTGGTCGGCGACGCCCACGACCTGACTCCCACCCTGGAGAAGATGTACCGGGCCATGGGCCAGGAGCTCCCCCAGGTCAAGCGCATCCTCGAACTCAACCCCACCCACCCCCTCATCACCGCCCTGCACCAGGCCCACCAGGCAGGAACGGACAACCCGGCACTCGCCGAAACCGCCGAACTCGTCCACGGCAGCGCCCTGCTCGCCGAAGGCGGCGACCTGCCCGACCCGGCCCGCTTCACGCGCCTGCTGACCGACCGCCTCACCCACGCCCTGTAACCCCCCGCCGGGGTGCGGCCCGCCGTACAACCC
>NZ_JAIZ01000722.1:15149-27534 GCF_000710465.2 Kitasatospora sp. MBT63
ACCAGCCCGGCCGGCCGCACCCCGCACCGCGCTCGGCCATCCCCGCCAGGCGCGCGCCGCAGGGAAGGGCCTGGGGCGCTGCAGCCGAGTCGCATCGAACCGAGCGTCCCGCCGGAGCCGACCCTGGCCCCGGTGGGACGCGTGCGCAGCGCCCGGCTCGGCTTCCACGTCCCTGCGGCACCGCCGCCATCACCCGCTTCGGCAGCCGGAAACGGACCCGGGCCACCCGGCGGCCGCCCGACCGACCAAGGAGACAGAAGCGTGTACCAGTACACCGACCGCAAGAACCGCACCCTGGCCGACCGCGTCAACGAAGCCGCCGAGCGCCGCCTCGACCAGGGCACCGAGCGGGACCGCGCCGCCGCGACCGCCCTGCTGGCCGACATGCTCCACGCCGCCTCCCAGCACGGCATCACCCTCGATGTCTTCGACTGGGTCAAAGACCTGCCCGGTACGTGCTACCGCGCCTTGGCCAGGCGCCGTGACCCGGCCGAGCGTGTCAACGCCGTCGTCGAGCGGCGCCCGGACGGGGGCACCGAGCAGGACCGCGCCGCCGCGACCGCCCTGCTGGCCGACATCCTCCACACCGCGGCGAAGCACGGCATCACCCTCGACACCTTCGACTGGGTCACCGACCTGCCCAGCACGTGCTACCGCGCCGTCCTCAGGCACCGCGACCTGACCGACCGCATCAACGAAGCCGCTCAGCGCCGCACCACCCCCGGCACCCAGGAGCAGAAAGCCGCCGCGACCGCGCTGCTGGCCGACATGCTCCAAGCCGCCTCCCAGCACGGCGTCACCCTTGACACCTTCGACTGGGTCACCGACCTGCCCGGAAACTGCTACGCCGCCGTCGTCTCACCTCTGCACGCGCGAACCACCCAGTGGGCCACGGCCAGCTGAACTCGACGAGACGGGCCACGCCTCGCCCTCCCCTTCACCGACGCTTCGCGCGGGCTGCTGCGGCGCCGGCTCCCTCTGAAACGGGAGAACACGCAGCGGCCCAGGACGAAACCCGTGTCCTGAGGCCCGAACTCCACCACCCGGCCGACACCCCCGCCGCAATCCGGACGGCCAACCGTGCGCTCTCACGGCCGAGGTGGGCTCCGGCCCGCTCAATGCGTTCACCGGGGGCCACCGGAACCGCGGGAAAGGGGTGCCCGCGCGCACTGCTGCGGCCGGGTCGTAGTCTGCAGCCATGACCGAAGCTCTTGCTGCGACGCCCCAGAACGCCTTCGAGACGCTGCTGGCCGGCAACCGGCGGTTCGTCGCCGGAGCTTCGGAGCACCCGAACCAGGACGCCGCCCGCCGCACCGAGACCGCACCCGCCCAGAGCCCGTTCGCGGTGCTGTTCGGCTGCTCGGACTCCCGGCTGGCCGCCGAGATCATCTTCGACCGGGGGCTGGGCGACCTGTTCGTGGTCCGCACGGCCGGGCACGTCCTGGGGCCGGAGGTTCTGGGCAGCGTCGAGTACGGGGTGAGCGTGCTCGGCTCGCCGCTGGTCGTGGTGCTCGGCCACGACGCGTGCGGCGCGGTAGCGGCCACCCGCGCCGCCATCGCCGACGGCACCACCGCCGGCGGCTACGTGCGGGACGTGGTCGAGAAGGTCACCCCCAGCGTGCTGGCCGCCCGCGCGGCCGGGCACACCGAGGACGCGGACTACATCGCCGAACACATACGGCACACCGTCGACCTGCTGCTGGACCGCTCCCGCGCACTTGCCGAGGCAGTCCAGGCCGGCCGGGTCGCCGTCGTCGGGCTCTCCTACCGGCTCGCCGACGGCACCGCCCACCTGGTCACCGCCCGCGGCCTCGACCTGCCCGCCGGCTCGGTGGCGTGACCCGGTTGCTCAGCGTTCCTCCAGGTCCGGCACGACCTTGCGCAGCTGTTCGGCGCTGACCGCGCCCGCGCGCAGGAGTACGGGGGACCGGCCGGTGATGTCCACGATCGAGGACGGCACGGCCGCCGGCGTCGGGCCCCCGTCCAGGTAGACGGCCACCGCCTCACCGAGCATGCCGCGTGCGGCGTCGCAGTCCTGCGGCGACGGCTTGCCGGTCAGGTTGGCGCTGGAGACGGCCAGCGGCCCGGTCTCCACCAGCAGGTCGATGGCGACCGCGTGTGCGGGCATCCGGACCGCCACGGTCCCGTGCGTCTCGCCGAGATCCCAGACGAGCGACGGCTTGTGGCGGGCGACCAGGGTCAGCCCGCCCGGCCAGAACACCTCCATGAGCTCTCGCGCGCGCTCAGGCAGGTCGTCGACCAGGAGATCCAGATCGCCCGGCGAGCCGACCAGCACCGGGGAGGGCATGTTCCGGCCTCGGCCCTTGGCATCGAGCAGCCGGGCGACGGCCTCAGGGCTGAAGGCATCGGCACCCACCCCGTAGACGGTGTCGGTGGGCAGCACCACGATCTCACCCCGCCGCACCGCCGAGACGGCCTCGCGCAGGCCCATGGCACGCTCGAAGGCATCCGAGCAGTCGAAACGACCGGACATCGCAGTTCTCCCAACGAGCGGGCGCGCCCCGCACCTTTATCCGCGCCGATGAGCCCACACGGCGAACGCCGGTCACAGTACCCGGCACAATGATCGCGATCCCTGAGAACGGCCACCCCGGACCAAGCTGTTGGCCAGTCCTGCTCATCCTGACTGCCCACGCGCGCCGTCGCGAGGGTGTGGAACTCCTCTCCCGCACGCGGGATCGGGTGCTACGCCTGGGGGGCCACGGCGTTGGTTCGGCGGACGCGAGCGGTCGTGCGCTTGTAAAGGCGGATGCCGAGCGTGCGCCACAGGAGGCGGGCTGGGGCGGGCATGTGCGCGAGGAACTGCTGCCGTTCCTGTGCGGTCGCGTCCTCGAGGATCGCGCCTAGGAAGATCAGGAGCTTGGCCTTGGGGACGCTGCGGCGTCCGCGTTCGCCGACCTCGGACCACTCCCGAGCGGTGATGTGCTCGGCCATCAGGGGCAGGAGGTGTTCTTCCTCGTCGTCCATGTGGGCGGCAGCGTGCCGGTCGAGTGCGCGCAGGGCTTCGGCGAGGAGCAGGGCGGTGTCGCGGTCGCCCCGGGTGCGCCAGCTGTGCGACAGGTCGGTGGCCGCGGCGAGAGCACCGGCGATGGCCTCGTGCTGGTCCGCCATCCGCGCGACGACGTTGTCGCCGGGGACGGCGCGCTCGCGCAGCTTGGGCCACAGCAGGGCGTCTTCGCCCTCGTGGTGTTCGCCCAGGGCACCGAGGACCAGGTCGAGATGGTCGGCGAGAACGGCGGTGCGCCGCCGGTCGCCGGGGGCGTCTTCGACCAGGTCGGCCAGGATCGGTATCTCGCGGCGGAAGACGCGGTGCAGGACGACCATCTCCTGCGGGTCCAGACGCTCGGCGGAGGTGAACGGACCGGCGGTGGTGGGCATCGGGGTCCACTTCTGTGGGGCAACGGTGATCATTCCGAGAACCCGCAGCCTAGTGGCCCATGCTCTGCCGTCGGCAATGAGGTCAAGCCGTTCACCCGCCGCCTCGGCCCGGACCGAGCAACCCACAACCTCGCTCGCCGACCTCCCCGCTTGCTGCAACGAGCAACGAGCCGGGGAGCCGAGAGCTGGGCCGGGGAAATTCGAAGACGCTCGAACTGGCCCCTGGCGGGAAGGCTCTACCTCTGCGCCGGTCGACAATGACCACGGCACCGCCTTTCCGTACCACGGGAGTCGTGGGGACATCCGGGTGCCCGGCGATACCGCCATCGCCCCCCTGGGATCAGGTGAAGTCCGACGCGCTGAGAACCACCGCGTCAAGCGATCGTCGGAACGCCTGGCCACCCCCGTTCCACCGGGCCACTGCCCGCGCTGAACCTCGGCGCTACCGCCAGCCTCCACCGGTCGCGCCCGCCGCTACTGCACCGACCGGTGTGGCCACAGGGCATCGAGGCCGCCGGCGGGGATGGCTGCCCGAGCCGGCGATGGCCGCGTCACCTGCCCGTGTCCCACGCCGCGACGGCGTGAGGCACGCACGCCGAGCACTCCGCTTCATCCCGGCCGCCTCGCCAACGTCAGGGGCCGGGGGCGGGTGCGGGGGTGTCCAGCCCGGTAGGACAGGGGCGAAGTCGGCGGGTCCGCTCGGCCGTGGCGTCAGATCGCGGCATATCGCCGGGTGTCTCGGGGGCGGTGGTTCTCCCTGCCGTACGGGTACCCGAATCGCTGCCCGGCGGCCTCCGGGGCGTGTTGAGGTGCGTTCGGGACGGTAAGTGCGTGCCGGTGGCCAACCGGGTCGGAGGGGTTCTGCGCGGGCGACCGCGCCGGTTGCTTCGTTGGGACGCTCGGAGGCTCTGGGGGCCTGGGACGGCATGCCGGGGCCAGGACCCGTGGGCCATGTCGTGGTGGAGGGCGTCGAGTCCGGCCAGGCAGGCATCGATGGCGTTGCCGCACTGTTCCGCGGGACGGCGTCGTCCATGGCGGCGAGCGCGGCGGCGAGGAAGGACGCCGGTCCCGTGGGGGTGCCACCGCAGGTGGCGGGTATGGGGGGCCACTTTCCCAGGGGTGTCACTCCTTCGGTGACTTTTCTGCTTGTCATTGGATGGATGACATGCTAGAACGGATTCAGGTGAAGCGCACTGGCTCCCACTCGATCAGTGGAGGTGTTTCGCGATGCTGATGCGCACCGACCCGTTCCGCGAACTGGACCGGCTGACCCAGCAGTTCCTGGGCACGAACGGCACGTGGTCGCGGCCGGCCCCGATGCCGCTGGACGCCTGCCGCGTGGGCGACGAGTACGTGATCTGCTTCGACCTGCCCGGGGTGGACCCGGAGGCGATCGATGTCGACGTCGAGCGGAACATGCTGACCGTCAGGGCCGAACGCCGCCCCCGCCACCAGGGCGACGACGTGAAGTGGGAGCTGTCCGAGCGCCCGCTCGGCGTGTTCTCCCGCCAGGTCATGCTCTCCGACACCCTCGACCCCGCCGGGATCAGCGCCGACTACGACAACGGCGTGCTGACGCTGAAGATCCCGATCGCGGAGAAGGCCAAGCCACGCAAGGTCGAGATCGGCCACAGCGGCAGCCGCAAGCAGATCCGGGCCTGACCTCTCCCCGGACCGCCGTCCCGCACCGCCGACCACCGGGCCCTGCGGGACGGAGGGCCCCCGCCGGCTCCACCGCCCGGCCCTGCCCGCCCCGGCACACCACTCCGTGCGGGCCGGGCCGACGGCGGGAGACCACCGTGCGCGACGACCAGGGGCACGAACCCCTTCGCGCTGCGGGCGTGCGGCGAGATCGACCTCGACACCGCCCCCACGCTGCGCCATGCCGTGACCGCCGTGCTCGGGGCACATCGGGAGACGGTGCTCGATCCGCCGGAGGCGAGGTTCATGGACTGCGCGGGCCCGGGCGCTCTGGTCCGGGCCCGCAACCAGGCCGACCGGTGCGGCAGCCACCTGGTCCTGCGAAGGGCCGGCTGCCGGGTGGTCCGGCTGGGCAGCTCACCGGTCCGCACCGGCGCCTGGTCGTCGAGCCCTGACCGGGCGTCGACGGCGTTCGCGCCGACGGCGTTCGCGCCGACGCCCCGGAACGGAGGGAGAGGAACCGTGGCTTTTCGATGGGAGGCGTTCCTGGATGAGGTCCGGGAACGCGGCGAATACGACACACCCCGGGAGGCCGAGCGGGCGGCGCGCGTCGTCCTGGCCCTGCTCGGCGCCCACCTGGTCGGCAACGTGCGCGCCGAACTGGCCGCCCGACTGCCCGAGACCCTCGCCCTGGTCCTGCTCAACCCGCTGCAGGCCGCCGAGCCGCTCGGCCCCGAGCGGTTCGTGCGCGCGACCGCGGCCTGGATCGAGGGCGCCACCGAGACCACCGCCCTGTGGGACATCGGCGCGGTCCTCAGCACCGTGGCCGACGCCGCCGGCGACGATCTCACCGAGCGCGTCCTGCTCCAGCTGCCGCCCGGCTACGACCTCCTGTTCGGCCGGCCCCGGCCCGGCCACCGCCCCTGAACACCCCCCGCGCCGCCGCACCCGCGACCGGCCCCGTCCCCCTGGAAGGCCACCGCCATGACCCGGTACCGCCTCCTTCTCCAGCAGGTCCGCACCCTGGGCCGCTACACCTGCGACGAGGAGGCCGAACGCGTCCTCGCCGCAGTCCTGGCAACCCTCGGCAGCCAACTCACCGGCGAGCAACGCTGCGACCTCGCCGCAGCCCTGCCCGAGCGCGCCCGCACCGTCTTCGCTTCGCAGATCCCGCTGCCCCAACCGGTCGCCGCCCCTGCCTTCGTCGAAGCCGTCGCCCGCGCCCTGAACACCAGCCTCACCGCCGCCCGCTGGGACGTCTCCTCCGTCCTGGCGGCCCTCACCGACCTCGCCGGCGACCACCTCACCGACCGCCTCCTCGCCGACCTGCCCCGCGGCTACGCGCTGCTGTTCGGCCGCGCCGACCTCACGATCGCGGCTTGACCCGGGACGGCACTACCGGCGCCGGCCACCCGCCACCCAGCGTGGCAGGGCGGCCGGAGCCGGGCCGCCAATCCGGCCGGCGGCGGACACCGGAGCGCAGGCCGACCACGCACGACCGCCACCGCCGGGTACCGGCTCGAATCCGGCGCCACCGGTGCACCCGCGACATCCACCTCGGCCAGGTGTGACCGGCCCAGCCCTGCCGAGGACCGGCTGGAACCGGAACCATGCCGGAGTTCGCCTCCTGGCCGGGCATCAGCTCCCTCGCCCCGGCCAAGCAGGGCGAGCGTGCTGCGCACCACGACGCCAAGCGCAGGATCGGCTTGGATATCTGGTCAGGCAGGTCCGCGAGGGTCCTGAGTAGTAGCGGTACAGCCGTGAACGGTGAGATTGATCTTGCTGGCGATCCCTTCCGGCGCCGCCATCGATGTGTCAAGAGCGGTCACCGGCCGGGCCCAGTTCGGGTCAGCTCTCCCGGCCGCCGGGGATGATCCGCAGGACGGGGCCGGCGGGGGCGAACTCGCCGAGGTCGAGAACGGCGTCGCGCCAGTTGGCGATCAGCTGCAGCAGCCGGGCAGTGTCGTCGGGGAACGGAGGCGGATCGGTGCCGGGGACGACGGGGTGGAGGATCGCCGCGGCGAGCCGGACGGCGTGCAGGGCGGTGGTCGCGCGGGTCGATCCCGCGGGCGTGCCCGACGTGCCGCCGGGCGGCGAGGCGCTTCCGCCCGGTGTCTTCCGGCGCCTCCACCTGGACAGTGGTCGTAGCCGGTCCGGCGCCTGCCTCGGATACGGTGTTCCTCTACGGGGTGCCATAACGGATGTGACGCCCCCCACCGGAGGTAAGTCAGCGTATGAGTTCAAAGCGCAGCAAGAATCCAGCCCTGCCCGTACTTGACGACGCATTCCGACTCGCGTCGGTCAAGGACGCCGAAGAGTCCACCCGTGACTTGGCCGCGCGGCTGGCCACCACCGAGCTGCGCCGCGTTTCCCACCCGGGCCGGGTCACCTGGGAGCCCACCGATCAGGCCGAGCCCGTCCCGGTCCCGCCGACTGTGGTCGACGGTGACGGGGACCTGTGGCTGCGGGACCGGGGCACTGGCACCTGGACCATGCCCGAGTTCAACCCGCAGGAGTTCCCGGCCCGCTGTGGCGAGGTTCTGACGTGGAACCAGCTTGCCTGCGAGTACGGCCCGCTGACCGCACTGGCCGACGACCGCCGCATCGGCGGCCGCCGGCGCTGACTTCGCAGCCCTCTGGGACGACCGCGCCCCTGAAGCGCCCGTTGCGGGTAGCCGGGAGCCCCAGCTCACCGCCGAGCCCGACGATGGCGGCGAGAAGGTGAGCGTGGTAGTGGCGTGCGACGGCCTCGAGCAGCGCGGTGCGGGCCTGGCGCCACCCGACGTCCTCGTTGCGGCCGGCGTCGGTGGCCCAGCCGGGTAGCGGTCGGCCTTCGCTTGCCGTTGTGAGCGCGCGGCCCAGCTCGCCGATCGACTGCTGCCAGTCGGCCAACTGCCCGAGCCGGCCGCGCACCAGCTCGTCGACGGCGGCCACCGGGCCGGAGCCGAAGGCCCGCGCTTCGGCGGCGGCCTCGGCGAGGACGTCTTCGTCCAGGTCCTCGAGGGCCTCGCGCCACGGAGCGGCCACAGCGTCGAAAGCGGCCAGGGCGGCGTGCAGCTCGGCGTCGAGAGCGGCGGGCGACCACGGCGACGGGGTGCGGGGCGGACGGACGGAGGCGGACAGGGCGAGCCCGGCACCTGGAGCGAGCCCGAGCCGGGCGGTGCTGCTCACCCGGCGGCCGGGCAGCCCGAGCGGTCGTCGGCCGTGATGGTGCCGTCACCGTTCGCCGCCCAGGTCCTCGACCACGCGCAGGATCAGCTCGGTGGCGATGCGGTACAGGTCTCCCACTGGTCAAGGTCCAGGCCGAGCGCGGGGTCGTCGGCCACCCGCAGCAGAGCGGCGGCCGCGACGCCGGACCCGGCGGCGGCGAGCGCGTTGTGCAGGGCCTGCGCGCACGCTTGCTCGTCGCGGTCACCCTGGTAGTGCAGGGCGATCTCGAAGGACTCGGCCGCACCGTCGAAGCCCCGCCGGGCGGGCGGCGGCCACGCACATGTCGGAGGTGGCAAGCCCGCCGTCCGTTCGCGGCCGAGGAGCTGTGGGCGGGGCGCACCGCCCGGGTGGTCGCGATGACCGGCCTCAACGAGGAACAGATGATGCGGGCACTCGCATGGCAGGACGGCCATGGTCACGGCCATCCGTCCGGTCACGCCCGGGTGTGAGCGCCCAGAGCGCGGGCGTGGTCCTGTGTGTTCGTGGTGGTCGACCGGTGGCGGCCGGGGCGAGGCTGGTGCCCGCCGTGTTGGACCGGGTGCATCGGCCCGATCTGTGATGCCGTCCACGCCGGCCGACGTGCGGCTGCGCGGTCGTGTGCGCCGGCTGTCGGGGCCCGCACGGGTCGCACCGCATTTACGGGAGCCCGGCCCCGCAGCCGCCTGTTGCACCAGTGCCAGCGTGCCCTCGACGACCAGTCATGTGGCCGCCAGGAAAACGGCCGTGTAGTGCGCGCCGAAGGCGGCGACGGTGAGGGCGTGGAAGACCTCGTGAAAGCCGAACCAGCAGGGTGACGGGTCTGGACGTTTGAGTCCGTAGACGACACCTCCCGCGGTGTAGAGCAGACCGCCGGCGATGACGAGGACGACGACCGCGGTGCCGCCGGTTCGTGCGAAGTCGGGCAGGTAGAGGACGGCTGCCCAGCCCAGGGCGATGTAGCACGGGGTGTACAGCCACCGGGGAGCCCCCATCCACAGCGTGCGGAAGGCGATGCCGGCCAGGGCGCCCGCCCACACCACGGTCAGCAGCACCGTCTGGCGCCGTCCGTGCAGCAGCAGCACCGCCAGCGGGGTGTAGGTGCCGGCGATGATCAGGAAGATGTTCGCGTGGTCGAGCCGCCGCAGGACCGCCTCCCCGCGCCGGCCCCATGTTCCCCGGTGGTAGACGGCGCTGGTACCGAACAGCAGCCAGGCCGACAGCGCGAACACCGAGCAGGCCGCCACCGCCGCGGCCGGGCGCGCAAGGGCGACCAGGACGATGCCGCCGGCCAGTGAGAAGGGGAAGATGCCGGCGTGCAGCCAGCCGCGCATCCTCGGTTTCAGCGCCGCCTCCTCGCACTGCGCGCCGCTGGCCGGGTCGGTGGCTGTCAGCCGGGCAGTCGTGCCGGCGGGCGCATCAACTGCGGCGGTGTGGAGGGAGCCGGACGTGCTGCCGGGGCCGGGCCGGGACTTTCCTCCGTCTCCCGGCGGCTGGGTGTCTTCGGCGATCATGCGCTCATTTTAGGAAAGGCGGATGACGTGCGGCCGACGCGCGCACCTCATCCCCACAACGATCAGTCCCGACCACGGCGAGGGCGACGACGGTGGTCGGCACCGGCCGGTGGGGGAGCCGAGGCCCGGTTCTCAGCGATGCTGCCACAGGCGGTGAAGTTCAGCGAGGGCGGCTTCGAGGTGGTCGGCGAGGGCGAGGTCGTCGCTGGGCAGGGTTCGTTCCAGCCCTCTGCGCGACGGCGCGGTGCAGCTGTAGTGACTCGCTGTGCCCGTCGGTGAGGAGGACCGACAGGAGCGGCTCCCCAGCGGCCGTCAACTGGTCCACCAGGGCGAGCACCTGGATCTTCTGCGCCTGGCGAGCGCGGGGAGCAGCTTGTGCCCGGTTCTCTCGTGCAGGGCACTCCACGAGCGCCGCGGACGGTGTTGGCGACCCCTGCCATGGGGCTGTTCTTCGCGGCGTTCCACCATGCCTGTGGGGTGGGACCGTAGGCCAGGGGCGCCGGCACCGGCTGGTCCGCCGGGGAGGCATCGGGCGGCCCGATCGGTCGCCGGGGTTCTTCGCCGGGGGGCAGGGGAGCGACTGGGAGGGGTTTCCCTGCGCGTGCCGGCATGTTGCTCTCGGATGCGGGCCGAGTGGCCTTCAGCTTCGCGGGGTCGTCCACATCTGCGGGTGTGTTATCGGTGCCCGCCCTGCCGGGAGTGGCAGCTGGGTACGACGCTTCTCCATCCTTGACCTCTTCATGCTCCACACGGTGACTTGTGATCATTGTGCACACTGGCCGCCGGGCCGTCTCTCCCGCCCTCGGCTCGCAGGTGCACCGCGATCGCCTGACGGCGCACGACCGTCAAGACTTCTGCCGACGCGGCCAGATCATCGCCGTGACATGCGAAGCCGAGGCCGGCACCGCGGCCGGGGCATTCCGAGGCAAGGACCCACGACACCGCCGCCATCGTTCTGTGCCGACCGTCCCAGACTGCGCACGCGACACAGACGAGCGTCGAGACCGGATCCTGAGCAGTCGCCGCAACCCCGGAGATGGACACCGACAGACATGAGCGCGCGTTCCTGGGTGAGGTTCCCCGAGCTGCGGAAGGATGCCGGAGGTGGCCTGATGGGCCAGGAGAAGGTAGTGAGTGCTCCGCTCGGATGGACACCATCGGTGTGGTGACCGGGTGGAGGGGACGGTCACGCACTCAGCGCGACTGCGGTCGTTGAGGCTGCTGTGCAGCCTTCGTACGTCGTACCGCCTCTCGATCCACTCGCAGATCGCAGTCCGGCCGCTGCCCGGCTGAGCCGATCCGGTCGCTGGCCAACTCCCTTTTGAAGGCGGCGAAGAAGGACCGGGCAAGGGCATCGTCCGATGCGGCCGACCGGCAGCCGAGATGACCGGGCCCTTCGGGCACCGCTGGTGGGAGGCGGTGAGCAGGGCGTCGACGACGAGCCCGGTCCGCAGGTGGTCGCCGGTGGCCCACCCGACGACCAAGCGGGCGGGGAGGCCGATGACGTGGCCGGACAGCAGGAGTGCCCGTCAAAGCTGATCAGGCGTACGCCACACCACGCCCCGCCCTGCCCCGCTCAACGCTCGGCGACTCCCTGGTGCGGGGACGTACGATGCCACGCCGGAAGGCTATGCGGCCTGCCGTCGCTATCAGGTGTCGGAGTAGCCGAGGTCGCCGATGGTCCAGCTGCTGATGTCTTCGATGGCGATGCGGTACATGCCGCCGGTGTGGGGCAGCGCGAAGTCGCCCTGAAGGATCTTCGCCCGGTGGAGATGCAGGTGGGTCGGCCGTGCGGGCGGGCCGTCGGCGGGCGGGGCGAAGAGGGCGGCGAACGGCTTCAGGTGCTCCGAGGCCTGGAGGACCTCCGCCACCCGCTCCCACCACAGGGTCACCGGTGCGAGCCTGCCGGTGATCACCGCTCCGGGGACCACCACGGTCAGGGACATCTGGTTGCTGTGCTCGGACTCGACCATCGCGGCGATGTCGACGAGCAGCCCGTCAGGGTTCGACATGCCCCAAGAATAGGACACGGCCTCCATGGCCCAAGGGCCTGGGTGGCGGCCGTGACGGCCACGGGCTACGCGGCGGCGCCCTGACGTGCCGGTCGGCTGCGCCGCGGTGCGGGGCAGAAGGGAGCAGTCGTGAGGGCTGGGGCATCGCCTGGATCGTGTGGTCCGGCGGTGACGAGAAGGTCGGTTCCGAGGGTGGTGACGGTGAAGCCCGAGGCGCCGAGGATCTCCGACAGGGCGAGTACGAGTGCGTTGCGGATGCCACGGAACTCGGTGCGCCCGGCGGCGTCGGCGGGATGCGGACAGGCCTGGAGGGTGGGGCCGATCAGGTCCTGGCCGGGACTCCACGCCAGCACCAGGCCGGTCCCTGGACGCTGCTGGGCGGAGAGCCCGGCGGCCTGGTGCGGTGCTGGCTCGAACCCTCGGAGGGAGAGCACTGCGCAGACGGACTCAAACAGGCGTTTGTCATCCACGCGCGGAGTTTATCGGCTGCCCGGCCCGCTGTCGGTTGCCAAGGGCGGCTCGCCACGTGTCTTTCCGGCCATTGCAGGTGAGGCTCCGGACCGGATCGGTGGGCGCCGTTCGGCCCGGCCGGGGTGTGCGTCTCCTGGACGGCGCGCCGTCCAGGAGACGCAC
>NZ_JAIZ01000722.1:27609-29333 GCF_000710465.2 Kitasatospora sp. MBT63
TGTGCGCTGCGGTGTCCCCGGCCGGGAGCCGCGTGCGTCCTGGGTCAGAGTTTGAACATCGCGGTGTAGGGCTGGGTGATGCGTTCCCGCCGCGATCCGAAGTCGACGAGTACCGCGATGTCGCTGTCGCCTTCGACCCCGACGGCCCGGCCGAGGCCGTACGTGTCGTGGGTGACGCGGTCGCCGACGGCGAAATGCTTGCGCGGCGCCTCGATCCGGGCCTTGAAGGGGCTGGTGGGCAGGACACGGCGAACTGCTACAGATTTCGTCATCCCCTGCAGTATGCGCCGAAAATCGCGGGAGCGGGCCTTTTCCGGCGTATTCGATTTCGCAGCTGCGGCAAGAATTTCGCGCACGCCGCCCGCAATGATCACCGGTCGCGCCGGGGGGTGCGGTGCGGGGCCGGCGTGGCAGGGCGGGCGCCTCAGGGCCCGCGCGACCCGCCCGTCCAGGTAAGCCGGGCAGCGGGCTCCGAAGGCGCTGCAGCTGGCGCCCAACCAGGCTGCCAATCAGCCGTGTTGACGGTCCTGCGGCCTCGTGGTCGGCGGCGCCCGGCGCGAGACACCGCAGAACCGGGGGCGGAATGTCCGCCCGTGATGGGCCCGGGCCTGCTAGAGTCTCCTTAGTTGCAGTAGTGGTTCCCATGAACTTTGTGTGCGCCTGCTGATGTTCCGCAGGCGCCTTTTTGTTTCCCGGCTCTTCCCCGGGTGGGTGCTCATCGCGGCGACTCGAAACGTGCGCTGTGCGGGTTTCGGACAGCCCCTTGAAGGAGATTTCTTTATGGCTAATGGCACTGTGAAGTGGTTCAACGCGGAAAAGGGCTTCGGCTTCATCGAGCAGGAGGGTGGCGGCCCGGACGTGTTCGCCCACTACTCGAACATCAACGCCAACGGCTTCCGTGAGCTGCTCGAAGGCCAGAAGGTCGAGTTCGACGTCACGCAGGGCCAGAAGGGCCCGCAGGCCGAGAACATTCGTCCGCTGTAGTTTCTGCCACGGCACCCGCCTGGTAGCGAGGGGCCCGCACCGCGTACATGATGCCCGGTGCGGGCCCCTCGGCATTGCGCCACACGCATTCCCCGGCCGTTTCCGGCCCCCTGCCCTGGCTCCGCCACCGGCGGCCATCCTCACGCGAGACGCACAGCGCCGCGTCCGGATCGGCGCCCTGCCGTGAGATCCCACGGTTCGAGGTTCCTCGCTCCCGCCCCGCGGTGAGTGCCGACCTGAGGTGACGTGCCGCACGGTTTCTCCGTCCACGCCCCGCTCCCCATACTTTCGGCCCGTTCTCTGGTGATCTCCTGCCGGCGCCCCGCGCTGCGGAGCCTCCTCGCGACGTGCCGTCCCAGGAAGGTTTCGCATGAACCGCTCCAGCCGCTCCCCGTACCAGAACACCAACTCCCGCTCCTCGGCCTCCGCCCGCTCCTACGGATCCCGCTCCGGCGGCAGCTCCTTCTACGGCGACCGGCCCGCCAGCGGCCGGAGCTCCCGTCAGGGCTCGTCCGCTCAGGGCGAGTTCGCGATGCCGGTGAGCACCACTCCGGCGCTGTCGGCCGTCGAGACGTTCGAGGAGCTGGACATGCCGAAGGCGCTGCTGTCGGTGCTGACCCGCCAGGGCGTCACCACGCCGTTCCCGATCCAGGCCGCCACGCTGCCGAACTCGCTGGCCGGCCGCGACGTCCTGGGACGGGGCCGCACCGGCTCGGGCAAGACCATCGCGTTCGGCCTCG
>NZ_JAIZ01000723.1 GCF_000710465.2 Kitasatospora sp. MBT63
GCCGCCCCCTGCCGCTCTCCGTCCAGCTGGCCGCGCCGCCCGGCGGCGAGCACCGGCTGCTCGCGCTGGCCGCCGAGCTCGAACGCCGGCGGCCCTGGCCGCGGACGGCGCCGGACCCGGCGGGCCGGCTATAGCCCGGTGGGCGCCAGTGCCTCGCCCAGCCGGGTGAGGGCGGCCGGGTGGCCGAACAGGCCCGGCAGCCCGCCGGTGTGCAGGAAGACCGTGCGCTGACCGGCCCGGATGTCGCCCTCCTCGACCGCCGCGATCAGCCCGGCCATCGCCCGTCCGGTGTACACCGGGTCGAGCGCGATGCCCTCGGTGCGGGCGGTCAGCGTGAGCGCGGCCAGCACCTGCTCCGTCAGGGCGCCGTAGCCGTCGCCGACCTGGTCGAGCCTCAGCCGCAGGCTGCGCGGGGCGCAGCTCTCGCCGGAGAGGCCGGAGGCGAGCGCGGCCACCGTCCCGGCCGGGTCGGTGACCGCCCCGACGTGGACGCCGAGCACCCGCCCGGGCCCGAGCGGGTCGATCAGCCCGGCCATGGTGCCGCCGGAGCCGGCCGCCACCACCACGGTGGCCAGGTCGGGTGCCTGGTCGAGCAGTTCGGCCCCGCACTCGGCGTAGCCGTGCGCCCCGAGCACGCTGGAGCCGCCGAACGGGAGCACGGCCGGTACCTCGCCCTGCTGCCGCAGCTCCTCGGCGGCCTGTTCGGCGGCGGCGCCCAGGGTCTCGCGGTCGGCGGTGCCGGTCCACACCACGGTGGCGCCGAACAGGCCGTCGAGCACGAGGTTGCCGGTGGCCGGCGGTCCGGGGGCGCCGGCCAGCACCAGGACGACCCGCAGGCCGAGCCGGGCGCCGGCGGCGGCGGTCAGCCGGGCGTGGTTGCTCTGCGGCGCGCCGGTGGTGACCAGCGCGCTGGCGCCGTCGGCCAGGGCTGCGCCGCAGAGCCACTCCAGCTTGCGGACCTTGTTCCCGCCGCCGCCGAGGCCGGTGAGGTCGTCGCGTTTGACCCACAGGTCCTCGGCGCCGAGCCCGAGCGCGCGGGCGAGGCGCGGCATCGGTTCGAGCGGGGTCGGCCAGCTGCCGAGCAGGGCTCGCCGTGGGGTACCGCTGTGCGGGGCCATCGCCACCGTCCTTCGTCCGCGATGCCGACGTGTGATCCGCCGTCATCCTGCCACGGCGGCCGGCCGCCGCCGGGGCGCCTCGGCGGCACCGCGGAGAAGTGCGATGGCCGGGTGGGTCAGGGGCAGGTCTTCCAGGCCAGGTGGTAGACGGTGTTGATGTCGCCGTCGGTGGAGTCCATGGTCATGAAGCTGGTGGTCTTGGAGGTGTCCGAGGTGCCGGGGCTGACCCGCAGCTCGGTGTTGATGTTGAAGTTCCGGATCTCGCCGCAGGGTGCCCAGACGAGGGCGGCGACGTCGACGGTGTCGGTGGACTGCCAGTTGTCGTCAATCGGGCCGTTGAACTGGTGGCTGGCGTAGACGGTCTGTGGCGAGCCCTGGAAGTAGTAGTTGGCCCGCTGGACCGCGCTGGCGCCTGCCTCCAGGTGGGCGAAGCCGCGGTAGTCGGCGGAGGCGATGGCGTAGGTGAAGCCCTGCGGGACGTGGACGTCCAGGTTGAGCTGACAGTTCTTCCGGAAGTCGGTGGGCTTGGAGCCGACGCCGACCTGGGCGAGGTAGTCGCTGTAGGTGACGGTGAAGGCGGTGTTGTCGGGGGAGACCGCGACGGCCGCCGTCCCGGCGGGGCAGCCGGAGCCGTTGACGGTGGCCACGTCGATGACGATCTTGTCCGGCGGGGGAGTCTGGCCGGTGCCGAAGATGGGTGAGCCGAGCAGCGATGCGGTGACGACTCCGGTGGTCGCCAGCAGACGGAGCATCATGGGCGTTCCTTCCGATCGTTCCTGGGGCGGGCAGCCTCGGGCCGCCCGGTGCGGCGCCGGGGTCCGGCACTGCTTTGACGTGTCCATGGCAACAAAGTGCGGAGGCCGCGTACAGGGGGCGTGATGGATTCGCTCACGAAGCGTGAACCCTCCCTCGGCGGACACCACGAGGCGAGGGTGCGTCAGTTCTGCTTAGCGTGCAGGCATGGAGAAGAACACCAACATCGTCCCGGTCCTCCCCGACACCGCGTCAGCCCCGACCCCGGCCCGGACGATACCGACCGCGAGTGACCCGCAGGCCCCCCGTCGTCCCGGACCGCGTCGCGCGAGCCGGATCCTGCACCGGGCCGGCGTGCTCGCCGCGGTGCTGGCCAGCACGGGAGCGCTCGGCCTCGGCGGCGCGGTCGGCGCCAGTGCGGAGAGCGCCCCGGCGCACAGCGGCTGGGACGGTTCGAAGTACTGGTTCAAGAACAGCGCCGGCCAGTGGCGCTGGACCGTCCACTACGACGTCTACCTGGCCCGGATCTCGGGCGCCCCGGCGCCGGCCGCGAGCACCAACAGCGGTGGCGGGATCAAGCAGGGCTGGGACGGTTCGAAGTACTGGTTCAAGAACAGCGCCGGCCAGTGGCGCTGGACCACCCACTACGACGTGTACCAGGCCCGGATCTCGGGCGCCCCGGCGCCGGCCGCGAGCACCAACAGCGGTGGCGGGATCAAGCAGGGCTGGGACGGTTCGAAGTACTGGTTCAAGAACGCCGCCGGCCAGTGGCGCTGGACCACCCACTACGACGTCTACCTCAGCCGGATCTCCGGCGGCTCCGGCACGGCCGCCGCGCCCGTCACCGGTACCGGCACCAACGCCGGCTCCCTGGAGGCGGCCGTCCAGTTCGCGCTGGGCGAGGTCGGGGTGCCGTTCCTGTGGGGCGGCAACGGCCCCGGCGGCTACGACTGCTCCGGCCTGGTCCAGCAGGCGTACCGGCGCGCGGGCATCAGCCTGCCGCGGGTCGCCAACGACCAGTACGCGGCCACCACCCCGATCAGCGCGAGCAGCCTGCGCCGCGGCGACCTGCTGTTCTGGTCCGACACCGGGCGCGCCGACGACATCGAGCACGTGGCGATCTACCTCGGCAACAACCAGTACGTCGAGGCGGCCCGCCCGGGCACCGTCGTGCGGATCTCCAAGCTCAGCAGCGGCTACTACCCGACCCACATGGGCCGTCCCTGACCACCACCACCCCCGTCCACCGGGCCCGCGCCGCACGGCGCGGGCCCCTTCACGTGCGACGGGCCGTCAGCGCAGGGTCGGCACCGCGCCGCCGTCGGCCCAGGTCAGTGCCACCCCCGGCACCGTCCGCAGCCACTGCTCGGCGATGGCGGCGAGGCGGGCCGCGTCCGGCGGCGTCCGGCCGAGCCCGACGGCGTACCGGACCGGGCCACCGGTGTCGGTCCCGTCGTCCAGCGGACGCGGCCAGGCCCGGGCGTCGGCGCAGCCGGCCTGCTCCAGGGCGGTGAGCAGGGCCCGCAGCCGGCCCCGGAACCGGCCGGCGGTGACCGCCGGTGGCTCGCCCGGGCGGGTGCCCACGGTCAGCACGGCCCACGCCGCGTGCCGCAGGTGCAGCCGCGGCGGCGCGCACAGCCGCGGCCACGGCCCCGGGCCGGCCTCGGTGATCTCCCAGGCCCGGTAGAGCTCCCGGACCAGCAGGTCCCGCCCGCCCGGGCCGACCTGCCCGGTGCACGGCCGGACCGGCGCGGTCGGCGTCAGCACCGCCAGCGGCAGGTCCGGCGGCAGGTCCACGGGCACGGCCGGTGCCAGCGCGACCGGCTCCCGCCAGTCCCAGGCCGCCCAGGTCCCGAAGAACTCCCGGACCAGCTCGTCCGGCGGCGCGCCGGGGAACCGGCGGACCGTCAGCGCCGCCAGGACCGCCCAGGCCAGACCGGGCAGCGTGCCGAACGGCGCCGAGTCCAGGCCGCGCGCCCGCGCCCAGGCCTTCACCACCCGGGTGAGGCCCGTGAACGCCGGACGGGCCGGGCCGACCACCTCCAGCAGCGCCCGCGCGTCGCTGACCGCGCTGAGCGCCGTCGCCGCCGCCTCGCCCAGCTCGGCCCGCCGCTCCACCGCCTCCGCGGGGGCGAGCGACCCGGTGGCGACCACCGCCAGGTCGACCGTCAGCCCGTCCACCGACAGCCGCAGCCCCGGCACCCGGGCACCCGTGACCTCCCGTACTGCCGCGCCCGGCACGGCCGCCTCGACCCGGGCGCGCAGCCGCGCCGGGTCGACGGTGCCCGGCAGGGCGGCCACCAGGTCCAGGTCGGCGCCCGGCAGTTCGCAGCCGAGCCGGCGGGAGCCGACCGGGTGGACCGCCCCCTCGGCGAGCTCCGCCGTCAGCCGCCGCAGGACCGGGCTGGGATCCGTCCCGCCGGGCGCCACCGCCTCGGCCGCCGGTTCGTACACTGGCCGCACCTCGCCGGTGCCGAGGGCGACCGTCAGCCGCGCACGCATCGGCTCCTCACCCCGGCGGGAGAGCAGCACCAGCTCGCCGACCCCGGCGGGCAGTTGCCGCAGCCGTGCGCCGAGTTCACCGGCCAGCCGCTGCGGATCCGCGGTGCGGCCAAGGCTCAGGTGCGGGGTGAAGCCCTCCGCCCGGCCGCGGCAGCGCGGGAAGCGAGCCGCCAGTGAACGGTGCAGCTCCGCCCAGGGCCCGGTCCCGGCCGCCGCCGGGTCCAGCCACACCGTCGCGTCGGCGCGGTGGCGGAAGGACCGCACCCCGTCGAGCAGGACGGTGAACGGCCGGTGCCCCGCGACCGCCGCCGAGACCAGCTCCGCCGCCCGTTCGAACTCCGCCTCCGGGACGAAGCCGAAGAGCAGGTTGACGTGCGGCGGCCAGCGGTCGACCTGCGGGTCGTACGCGCGGCGCACCCGCTGGATCTCCGGCCACAGCTCCTGCGGGGGGAGCCAGGCGAGCGCGGTGCGGGCCGTGGGCGGACTGTCCAGGACGGCGTCCGGCCCGGCGGCGCCGGGGGTCAGATCGACCTGTACGCCGTAGTGGTCGGAGACGAACAGGCCGTCCTCGGTGGCGGGGGAGTCGCCCAGCAGGGCGGCCGCCGAGGCCCGCAGGCCGGGCCCGCGCAGCAGCACCCGGTCCAGCCGGGAGGCCCGGCCGGACAGCGAGGAGACGGCGGCCAGCGGGTTGGCGGCCGGGTCGAAGGTGGGGGTGCGGTCGTCCGGGCCGTGCACCTCGGACCAGCCGTCGCGCAGGCCCAGCGCGGTCGCGGGCAGGTCGGTGCCGTCGTTGAAGTCGCCGACCACCACCAACTCGCCCTCCAGCGCGGCCAGGCCCTCCGCCAGCCGGTCCAGCTCGCCCGCCCGGCGCCCGGCGCCGTCCTCGCTGTGATCGCTGGTCAGATGGGTGGTGGCGACCACCAGCGGGCCGGCGGGACCCTCCACCGCGACCGCCGCCACCGCCTTGTACGGGCCGAGCGGGTGCCGGGCCGCCTCGACCACCGGCAGGCGGCTGAGCAGCAGCAGCCCGCTGTCGGCGACGTCCGGCCCGGCCGGGTCGGTGTCCACCGTGTAGCCCGCCCGCACCCAGGGCGCCGCCAGCAGCAGCGCCACCAGCGCCGGCTCGACCTCCTGCAGCGCGATCACGTCCGCGTCGGCGCGCTCCAGCGCCGCCAGCAGCAGCGGCCGGCGCCGAGCGGTGGCGATCCGGTCGCCGTCGTAGCGGTCCCACAGGGTGTTCCAGCTCACCACCCGCAGCCCGGCGGCGGCCGGCGCGGGCGGACGCGCCCCGGTGACGGGCCGCCAGCCGGCCGCGCCCGACCAGGCGTGCGGGGTCCGCGCGGTGAAGAACGGCGCCCGCAGCCGCCGCGGATCGCGCGCCCGCCCGGCCGTCGAGGTGTCGAGCCGGTCCAGGCCGGACGCCCGGTCCCAGACCAGCTCGCCGTCGGCCTCGAAGAACACCACCCGGTGCCAGGGGAGGTCGCCGCCCGGGACGAAGGCCGGCAGCGGCACCCGCTTGGGCGCGGCGCCCCGCATGGTCACCCCGACCACGAACCGGGCCGGGTCGAAACGGTCGTCCCAGCGGATCCGGTGGTACACCTGCTCACTGGTACGCATCACTGCTCCTGGGGGTCGGACCGGAGCGGACCGGCCGGGTCGGGGGCGCCGAGCGAGCCGTCGGTGTCGCCGACCACGCCGTCCGGGCCGATGTACCAGGTGCGGTGCGCCTGGCCCGGGTACGGCGGGCCGAACCGGCCGAGCTGCGCGGCCAGCACCGCGGGCGGCACCGGGTGCTCGCGCACCGCGTTGCGCCGGGCCAGCTCGTCCGCGCCGACCAGCAGGACGGCGTGGGTGGTCAGCGCGTCGCGGCGCTGGGCCACGGCGTGCACCAGCGAACGCTGCTGCCGGTTGAGCGAGGTGGCGTCCCAGACCACGGTGCGGCGGCCGGTCAGCGCCGCGTCCAGCCGCTCCAGCGCGGCCCGCAGCACCTCCGGGTTGGCCCGCTGGTCGGCCCGGGAACCGCGGGCCTGCCGCAGGTCGTCCAGCGACACCACCTCGTCGACCCCCTCCAGCGAACGGACGAAGCCGCTCTTGCCGCTGCCCGCCGGGCCGGTGGTGACGATCAGTCGGGGGAAGTCCCCGGAGCGCCAGCGCCAGCCGGCCGCGACGGCCTCCTCGGCGCTGCCGATCCGCCCGAGCGCCCAGCCCTCCCGGGCCTGCGCCCAGCAGCGGTCGCCGGCCTCCGCGGGCAGGCCGGCCAGCGCGTTGCGCAGCCGCTCGCGCAGCGGTTCCAGCGGTGCCTCGCCCAGCAGTCCGGCGTCCTCGGCGCACAGCGCCGACCACTCGGCCTGCTCGCGGGCGGCGGCGGCCTCCTCGTCGGTGCGGCCGGCCAGGGCGGCCAGCGACACCGCGTGCAGCACCCCGAGGTCGGCCGCGAAGGAGAGCCGGGCCAGGCCGGCCA
>NZ_JAIZ01000724.1:0-262 GCF_000710465.2 Kitasatospora sp. MBT63
GCGGGCGCAGGGGCCGGGGCGGGCGCCGGGGCGGCCGGGGTGCCCGGGATCGCCAGGACCATCCCGGGTTCCAGGACGTCCGGGTCGGTCAGCCGTGCGCCGTCGGGGGCCTGGACGCCCTTGTTGGCCTCGAACAGCTGCGGCCACTCCTCCGCCGAGCCGAGCTCCCGCTGGGCGATGGCGGACAGCGTGTCACCGGAGTGCACGGTGACCGAGCCCCCCGCGTGCGGTGCGGCGGGGGCGGCCGATCCGGCCGCCGGGG
>NZ_JAIZ01000724.1:350-6135 GCF_000710465.2 Kitasatospora sp. MBT63
CGCGTCGTCGGCCTTGGCGTCGGCGGGCATCAGCAGCTGCCAGCCGGGCTGGATCGGCCGGTCCTCATCGAACCGGATGCCGGAACCGTCCATCACCCGGCCGTTGTTGAGCTTGGCGATCTCCTGCCAGCGGTCACCCGAGCCGAGTTGGCGCTCGGCGATCGACCAGAGGCTGTCGGCCGGGCGGGAGTCCCGCACCGTGTAGCCGGGCTGCGGGTCGGCCGCGGGTGCCGCGGCCGGGGCGGCGGTCAGCTGGGCGTACTGCGGGGCGGCGGCGAGCTGCGCCGGGGCGGCCTGGACGTGGACCGGCGCGGCGGCGAACGCCGAACCCGCCACCGGGAGCAGCGCCAGCACCGATCCGACCAGCCCGGCGGCCAGCCGCTGGCTCCAGCCCAGCGCGGGGATCCGCCGGGCGACCCGGCCGCGCAGCTGCGCGGGGATCTCCAGCAGCACCGACCCGGCGAAGCAGAGCCAGGCCACCCAGCCGACCACGACCAGCGCCCACAGGAACAGCCGGCCGTCGTCCGGGGTGGTGAGCGCGGTACCGACACCGCCCTGGACCGGATCCCCCATGCCGGCCACCGCGAGGGTGCCGTACAGCAGGACGGCGGGCAGGACGCCCAGCAGGCCGAGCAGGGCGATCAGCGCGCCGAACGCGCCGAGCACCGAGCCCGCGGTGCGGCGGCGGGCCGGCCGGATCCGGACCGGCTGCCGGCCACCGGGGCCGGCCGGGGCGGAACCGGGCCGCCGGGCGTGGTGGTTGGCTCGTCGCGCGGCCATCAGCCGTTCTCCGCTTCCGTGACGCCGTGCACCAGGACGGCCTTGCCGGTCCCGTGCACCGCGAGCGTGTCGATGTTGATCAGACTGAGCAGCTTGGTGTCGTACTGCGACTCGATGCGCACCGTGACGGTCCTGGCGTCGGGGAACTCCACGTGCGCCGTCAGGTGCAGGTCCGGCAGGTCCTTCGGCCGGTACGTCTGCAGGTAGGAGTCGGCGGCGGCCTCGGCCTCCGCCTGGAGCACCCGGTAGCCGCGCCCCTCCAGCAGGGCCCGCTGGTCGAGTTGCTGGCCCGCCGCCCGGGCGGCCTCCTGGGCGAGCGCGTCGGTCTGCTCCATGGCGCGCAGCCGGCCGCCGAGGTCGAGCACGATGCCGAGCAGGATGACCAGGGCCGCGGCCGTGATCGCCACGAAGACGGAGACCGCCCCCCGGTCGTCCCCCCGCCGCCGGAGCCGGCCGACCGCCCGGCGGACGGTGCGCCGTACGGCGGTGCCCTCGGCCCCCGGACGGATCGTCCGAGTGGTCCGCAAACTCATCCGTATCCCCCCTACCCCGCTCAGTTGCCGCGGTACCGGTCGATCACCGAGGTGAACTCTCCGGTGATGGTCGTCTTCCCCGGCGCGCCGTGGAAATTCATCAGGTCCCCCAGCGGGACGGCGCAACTGACCTTCGCCGTCACGGTCCTGACGTCCCCGGTGCCGGTGTGGAGCGTGCCGTACCCGAGCAGGTGGTCGCGGTCCACGGTGCACCTCACCTGCTGCTGGTCCAGCACCGCGGCCGCCGCCTCGGCGGCGGCCGTCCTCGCCCCCTCGTCGTCGCGGGAGAGCGAGGCCGCCCGGGCGGCGGCCCGCGCGGCCGCGTCCACCACCCCACCCGTGGTCTGCACCCGGCCGGCCGCGACCACGAACACCACGAAGGCCACCAGGACCGGGGCGAGCAGCGCGACCTCGACGGCCACGCTGCCCCGGTCACCACCCCGGCGGCGGAGGTGCCCCCGCCACCGGCCGTACCGTCGGTCGCTACCCGTCCGGGGCGGTGCGATCACGGAGTGCCTCCCGGCGCAGTGAAGCGTTCCCGGGGCGCACGGGCGGTGCGGACGATGGTGCGGCCGTCGACGAACGGCAGCACCGACTGGGTGCGGACCTCCACCACGTACTCCACCGAGTCGGCGTCGGAGCCGTCGTGGGAGACCCGCACCGGCCGGGCCAGGTTGTCGAAACGACCGAGGAACTCGCCGACCCGCGCGTCCCCGTCCGCCAGCGTGGCCCCACGGACCCGGCCCGCCTCCACCCCTTCGCGCGCGGCGGCGACGGCGGCCTGGCTGGCGTACCACCAGAGCGAGGCCTGCACCACCATCAGCACGATGAACAGCACGGTGGGGAAGAGGATGGCCAGGGAGATGGTGACCGCGCCCCGGTCGGACGGACGGAGCACGCGCGGGCCGAGGATCACTGTGCGGCGCTCGGGATGTCCGTCGGGATGGTGTTCTTGGCCTTGGTCGCCAGGGTCTTGACGGCCAGCAGCACGCCGCCCGCGATGGCGACCATCACGATGACGGCGAGCGCGAGTTCGATGCTGATCGCGCCGCGGTCGCCGGCCGCCCGGGCGGCGCGCAGCCGGCCGAGACGGTGGTGCAGCACGGGCGCGCCGAGCCGGACGGGCAGCAGGACCTGCAGCAGCAGGAAGGCGAGGAGGAGTCTGATCCGGGTCATGGTGTGGTCTCCAGGACGGGGCGGGGGCGGGGGACGGGCGTCAACTCGCTTGGAGCATCTGGTACAGCGCGGGGAAGACGATCAGCACCGTCATGAGCAGGGTGAGCGCCGTGCCGGGCGCCACCATCCGCTCGCTGTCGGTGTTGGCCTGGGCCAGTTCGGCGGCCAGCAGTTCGCTGCGCAGGCCCTCGGCCCGGGCCCGCAGGGTGTCGTACACGGCGGCGCCGTCGGTGCCGGAGATCCGCATGATGTCGGCAACGTCCTGCAGTGCGGTCAGGCCGAGTTCGGTGGAGAGCGCGTCCAGGCCGTCCCAGGGCGGCAGCCGGTCGGTGGCGGCGCGCTCCAGGGCGTCCCGGATCCGCCGGAAGACCGCGCCCCGGCCGACCGCGGCGGCCCGCCGCAGCGCCTCCGCCGGGCCGCTGTCGGCGGCGCGTTCCAGGGCGACCAGTTCCAGGAAGGCCGCGATGCCGTGCAGGTACTCGGTCCTGGCCTCCTTGGCCTCGCCGCTGACCACGCCGTCGGGGACGAACCAGAGCAGCGCGGCCAGCAGCGGACCGGCCACCAGCGGTACGGTGACCGGCAGTTCGAGGTCGGCCAGGGCGGCCATCGCCGAGAGGTAGCCCGGCAGGACCAGCCCGAGCAGGGCGAACAGCAGCTTGTGCGCCATGAACCGGGCCGGGGTGCGGCCGATCAGCGACAGCTGCTGGTGCGGGATCCGGACCCCGCTGCGGCCGAGCGAGCTCTCCCCGATCCGGTCGTACCAGACGGCGCGGGCGGGCGCGTCCTGCGGACGCGGGTCGGGCCGGCGGTGCAGCCGGTCGAGGGCCTGGCCGAGGTCGGGCGGGGCGGGGCGCAGCTCCGCCGCGAGCAGGGCGACGCCGCCCGCGGCGGCGGCGCCGGCCACGATGGCCCAGGGCGAGATCACCGGACCTCCTTGAGCGGGTGGTCGCCGGCCGGTTCCGGTTCGGCGGCGGTCTGCGGGCCGTCGGCCGGGCGGCCGGCCTTGCTGCGGCGGTCGGGCTCCAGGATCCGGGGCAGCGGGGTGTGCGCGGCCAGCGAACGCATCCAGGCGATCACGGCGACGAAGGCGAGGGCGACCACCGCGAGCACGGCCTGGCCGAGCGCGGTGCCGTACGGCCGGGTGTACTCGGCGTTGAAGCTGCCGGCCACCACGACCAGCAGGATGATGCCGACCAGCCAGCGGATGGTGGTGCGGTGCTTGGCCCGGTCGGCCTCGATCGCCCGGCGCTGGCGGACCTCCTCGCGGACCGAGGCGGCCATGTCGGCCAGTGCGCGGGCGAGGCCGGGACCGCTGTCCCCGGCCCGAAGCAGCAGTGCGGCGAGCACCTTGTCGGCGGTGGCGTCGGCCAGTTGGTCGCCGAAGGCGCGCAGCGCGTCCTCGGGACGCCAGCGGGCCTGCAGCCGGGCGGACAGGTCGGAGATCTCGCTCTCCAGGGCGGCCGGGGCGGTCCGCCGGCTGGTCACGATGGCCTGGTTGAGGCCGACGCCGAGCAGCAGGACGTCGGCGAGCCGCTGGGTCCACTCGGCCAGCGCCTCCAGCCGCTCGATCCGGCGGGTGTCGGAGCGGGTCGCGCCGAACAGCCAGGGCAGTCCGAAGACCGCGGCCACCACCAGGACCGCCACCAGCGGGATCCCGGTGTACAGCCAGGCGAGCGGCGCCGCGGCGAGCGCCGCCGCGACCTGGATCCGGCGCAGCCTGGCCACCCGGGGCGCGGCCGCACCGGGGGCGCCGTACCAGAACACGTGGACCCGGCCGGCCAGCGGGTTGGGCTCGGCGGGCTCGCTCGGCGCGCTGCCGCGCAGCCCGGCCACCAGGGCGACCAGGCCGACGGCGACCAGCAGTCCGCACAGGACGTACAGCAGCATCAGCGCAGCCCTCCGATCCGCAGCGCCAGCGGGGCCGGCCAGCTGCCGTACGCGGACTGCAGCAGGCCCGCGTCGAAGCCGACCCGGCGCAGGTCGTCCAGGCAGTTGGGCGGGGTGTGCGGCACGGCCCGGGGCTCGCCGAGGTCGGGGCGCGGGCCGAAGACGGTGTTCATCGCGGGGCGGCCGGACTCGCCGAGGCCGGTGACCTCCAGCACGTGCGAGACGAACCGGTGCCGGCGGCCGCCGACCGCGGTCTCGTCGACCATCGCGACGTGCACGATGAAGTCGACCGCGTTGGCGGTCAGCCGGTAGGCGAGGGTGTCGGTCATGTGCGCGCCGTACTCCAGGCAGAGTTCGGCGATCCGGTCGACGACCATCTGCGGGCCGCGGGCGTGCAGGGTGCACATCGAGCCGCCCTCGCCGTTGGTCATCACCCGCAGCATCGGGACCACCTCGGCGGAGCGGACCTCGCCGACGATGATCCGCGAGAGCGTCATCCGCAGCGCGGCCGGGATCAGTTCACCGATCGTCAGCTCGCCGGCCGCGCGGCCGTCGACCCGCTCGCCGTTGCCCTCCCGGGCCTCCATCGGGACCACCTGGCGCAGGTGGCCGAGGGTGTGCAGCCACAGCTCGAACTCCGACTCCAGGGTGCCGACCCGTTCGTCCGGCGGGATCTCGGCGGCCATCGCGCGCAGCAGGCTGGTCTTGCCGACGCCCTGGGTGCCGGTGATCACCACGTTCTTCCGGGCCCGGATCGCGGAGGCCAGGAACGCCGCCAGGGTCTGGTCCACGGTGCCGAGCGCCACCAGGTCGGCCAGGCTCGCGGAGGCGACCCGGTGCCGGCGGATCGCCACGTACGGCCGCGGGGTGACCTCGGTGAGCGCCTGCAGGCGCATGCCGCCCTCCAGCCGCAGCGCCAGGGTCGGGCTGGCGGTGGAGAGGCTGCGCTCGCCGCCGCCGTGCTGGCGGGCCAGGTCCTGGAGCAGTTCGACCAGTTCCTCGTCGGTGTCGGCCACCGGCGGGACCTGCCGCAGCGGCTGGTGGACCTTGGAGATCCAGACGTCGTCGCAGCCGTTGATCAGGATGTTCTCGATGTCGGGGTCGTCCAGGTACGGCTGCAGCCGGCCGGCCCGGAACAGCAGGTCGAACACGGCCTCGGCGAGCGCCCGGTCCTGCTCCCGGGTGGGCGGGATGCCGTGGGTCTGCGCGTACGCGTCCGACCAGCGGGCCACCGCCTCCTCGATCAGCGCGCGGCCGCGCTGGCGGCGGGTGGCGCGGTCGACCTCCGTGTCCGAGCCGTCGTTCAGCCGGGAGAGCTGCTGGTGCAGCTCGGCCGCGACCTGGCGCTTCAACTCCCGCGCCACCTGCGGGTCGACGGCCGGCCGGGTGCCGGCCGTCGGCGCCCCGGC
>NZ_JAIZ01000725.1 GCF_000710465.2 Kitasatospora sp. MBT63
TGTCGACCCGGAAGGGGACCGCTGTGACCAGGGTGAAGGAATCCATCGAGGTGGACGTCCCGCTGCACGCCGTCTACAACCAGTGGACGCAGTTCGAGGACTTCCCGCAGTTCATGGACGGCGTGGAGGAGGTCCGCCAGACCGACGACCGGCACTGCCACTGGTCGACCAAGGTGGCCGGCGCCCGCCGTGAGTTCGACACCGAGATCATCGACCAGCTCCCCGACGAGCGGATCTCCTGGCGCACCATCGGCGGCGACGTC
>NZ_JAIZ01000726.1 GCF_000710465.2 Kitasatospora sp. MBT63
TTCCAGCGGGCCCTCCGGGCGCTTCGTTCTTTCGTGTTCCGAGCTTATCAGATGTTTTCCGGCCGTTTTACCGGCCTTCATTTCCCTGAATTTCCGCTCGGGGGACTTCCTTCGACTTCGTAGTGAAGCTTATCAAAGCTTCGGAGTGCTCAGTCACAAGGGGTTTTCGCTTTGCCGGCCAACATCCGAGTGGATGCGATGCCCAGGCTTGGCGGTGTCGTAGACACTACGCCCGGCCCCGACTGTTGTCCAGTCGGACCCAACCGTTCAAACCTACTAGCCGACCAGGGCCACGTCAATGGATCTGGAGGGATGATCATGACCCTACCAGCTCTGCGGGTCAGGCTGCGACGGGCTGGAGGTCGGGGCGGTCCGACTCCTCGATGTCGCCGAACTCCCCACGGGAGGCGGTGCGACGGCCCAGAACCAGGGCGTAGAGGAGGAACAGGACCTCGGCCACCACGCCGATCGTGATCCGAGCCCAGGTCGGTAGGCCGGACGGGGTGACGAACGCTTCCAGGATGCCGGAGACGAACAGGACCACCGTCAGGCCCAGCGCCATGCCGATGGTGGCCCGGCCCTCCTCGGCGAGGGCGGTGCGGCGGGTGCGCGGGCCGGGGCTGATGATCGTCCAGCCGAGGCGCAGGCCCATTCCGGCCGCGACGAAGACGGCGGTGAGTTCCAGCAGGCCGTGCGGGATGAGCAGGCCGAGGAAGAGATCGAGCCGGCCGGCCGCCGCCATCAGGCCGATGCCGACGCCCAGGTTCGCGATGTTCCCCAGCAGGACCGGGATCACCGGGATGCCGAGCATCACGCCGTAGACCAGGCACTGGGCCGCGATCCAGGCGTTGTTGGTCCACACCTGGGCGGCGAAGGCGCTCGCCGGGTGCTCCGAGTAGTAGGACTCGGCCTCGCCACCGGGCTTGGTCAGCTCGTTGAAGGCCTCCGGGCCCGCGATGCTGTCGCGGACCTCGGGGTGGGTGGCCACCCACCAGGCGATCACCACGGTGAGGGCCAGCGAGAGCAGCGCGATCGGGATCCACCAGTACCGGGCCCGGTACAGCGCGGACGGGAAGCTGACCGCGAAGAAGCGGCCGACATCGCGCCAGGAGGAGTTCCGGGCGCCGGTGACGGCGCCGCGGCCGCGGGCGACCAGCGAGGTGAGCCGGCCCTCCAGAACGGGATCGGGCACGGTCGCCTGGACCTGGGCGAGGTGGCTGGTGGCGCGCTGGTAGAGCGCGATCAGCTCGTCGGCCTCCTCCCCGCTGAGGCGGCGCCGCTTGGCGAGGGTCTCCAGACGCTGCCACTCCGCCTGGTGAGTGGCGACGAAGACGTCCAGATCCATGCGGCTCGCTCCAGTGCTGCGGGGTGACGGCGGGTGCGGGCCGTGGTGAGTGGCGCCCGGGTGCGCCTAGGGCCTGTCCGGCGGATCTTGTCGGATCAGCGCGCGGCGTCGGGCGCCCGTCCGGGCGTGCGCCCGAATCGGCCTCGTACTGGACGTACTTGGGCGATTCGGGCGTGCGTCCGGTCGGGATGATCCGTCGTCGCGCGCCCGGCAAGATCCGCCGGACAGGCCCTAGCTTGCCAGAGGCCGCCGGGCCGTCGGCAGGTGATCCCCGAACCGGCCGCACCGACAGCAGGCGCACCGACAGCGGCCGCGCCGACGGCCAACCGTCCCGAGGCGGGACCAGTCTTCCCGTCACCGGAGCGTCCCCGTACTGTTTGGCGCTGATGCAGCACGGGGGGCTGGGGGCCGTCCGGTTGCCACGAACGGAGCGGGTGGGTGTTGTGAGCGACCTGGTGACAGGTGAGGCGGTCGTCCTGGGGCTGCGGGCCGCGAAGCTGCCCAGCCGGGCGCTGGCCCGTCTGATCGACACCGTGGCCCAGGTGATCGGGTGGATCGTCACGGCGATGGTGGCCATCGCGGTGGCGGGCAACGCCGACGAGGCCGCGATTGCGGCGATCATGCTCTCGATCCTGGTGTTCTTCCTGGTGGTCCTGCCGGTGCTGGTGGAGACGCTGTCCAAGGGGCGTTCGCTCGGCAAGCTGGCGCTCGGGCTCCGGGTGGTGCGCACCGACGGCGGCCCGGTGCGGTTCCGGCACGCGCTGGTGCGCGGGCTGGTCGGGGTCGTCGAGTTCTCGATGGCCGGTGCCCCCGCGGTGATCAGCTCCCTGATCTCCCCCGAGGGCAGGCGGCTGGGCGACATCTTCGCCGGGACGCTGGTGGTCCGCGAGCGGGTGCCCGCGGCCGCGCTGAGCCACGGCGCGCTGCCGCCGGTGCCGCCGCAGGTGCTGCACGCGCTGGGGGCCGATCTGGTCGCGATGGACCTCTCCGCCGTACCCGAGCCGCTCTGGCTGGCGATCCGCCAGTACCTCGGCCGGATCGGCCAGCTCGACCCCGCGGTGGCCCACGGGATGGCGCAGCGGCTGTCGGCCGACCTGGCCGGGCACACCGGCCGTCCCGTGCCGTACGGGGTGATGCCGGCGATGTACCTGGGTGCGGTGCTGACCGAGCGGCAGCGCCGGGAGTGGGAGCGGGCGACCGCCGCGGCCCCGCGCTGGGGTGCGGCGCCCGGTCAGCCGTACCACCGGCCGGCACAGCCGCAGCAGGTCGCAGCGGTCCCGCAGGCTCCACAGCCCCACCCGCAGCCTCAGCCCCAGCCCCAGCACGAACCGCAGCCCCGGCCGGGCGAGGCCACGGCGGGCGGGTTCGCGCCGCCGGCCTGACGGTGGCTCAGCCGCCGTACTCCGCCGGCCACCGGTTGGGCGGGGACTCCAGTTCCTCCAGCTCGATGCCGGGTGCCGCCAGCACCACGTCGCCGGCCAGGTGGACCAGGTGCTGTTCGCCGGTGGCCAGGTCGGCGACCTGGTAGCGCTCGACCTCCAGCGGTCCGCTGTCGGTCGGGTGGGACTCGACGGCTTCGAGCTGCCAGCCCTGGTCGACGGTGCGCGGGGCGAGGACCGGGTCGGTGAAGGCGACCAGGCGGATCCGAGCGCTGCCGCCGGGGCGCAACCGCAGCAGCCGGGCGGTGGCGACCAGGAACGCCGGTGAGCTGCCGCTGAAGGCGTGCGCCCGGTCGTGTCCTTCGGCGGCCTGCCCGCCGGCCGGGTCGGCCGCGTCGGTGCGGACCCAGGCGACGCCGTCCACCGCGCCGCCGCGCACCTGCCAGCCGCCGGCCCGCAGTTCCAGGCGCATCAGCCGGCTGCGGGAGTCGAGGGTGAGGTCGGTGGTGGCCAGGGTGGCACCGTCGGGGCCGTACGTCTTGGAGACGTAGCGCCAGCCGGCCGGGCCGGGGGCGCAGCTGAACCGTTCCTCGCCCAGCAGGACGTGGTCGTGGGTGTCGGTGAGCGAGTAGCGGCCGTTGGGCATGGCCCGAAGCCTACGCGGGCGGCGCCGAGCGGTGTCCGGGCGCTGCGGCACCCGGACGTGCCGGTGGCCGGCACCCCGCGTGGGGGTGCCGGCCACCGGTCGGGCGCGGATCAGTAGCGGATCAGTAGCGGTACTGGTCCGCCTTGTACGGGCCCTCGACCGGGACGCCGATGTAGTCGGCCTGCTCCTTGGTCAGGGTGGTGAGCTTGACGCCCAGCGCGTCCAGGTGGAGGCGGGCGACCTTCTCGTCCAGGTGCTTGGGGAGCACGTAGACGCCGATCGGGTACTGGGCGGTCTTGGTGAACAGCTCGATCTGCGCGATGGTCTGGTTCGCGAAGGAGTTGGACATCACGAACGACGGGTGGCCGGTCGCGTTGCCCAGGTTCAGCAGGCGGCCCTCGGAGAGGACGATGATGGTGCGGCCGTCCTCCTTGCGCCACTCGTGGACCTGCGGCTTGACCTCGGTCTTCACCACGCCGGGGAGCTGGGCGAGGCCGGCCATGTCGATCTCGTTGTCGAAGTGGCCGATGTTGCCGACGATGGCCTGGTGCTTCATCCGGGCCATGTGGGAGGCCATGATGATGTCCTTGTTGCCGGTCGTGGTGATGAAGATGTCGGCGGTCTCGACGACGTCCTCGAGCGTGGCGACCTGGTAGCCGTCCATGGCGGCCTGCAGCGCGCAGATCGGGTCGATCTCGGTGACGATGACCCGGGCGCCCTGGCCGCGCAGCGACTCGGCGCAGCCCTTGCCCACGTCGCCGTAGCCGGCGACGACGGCGACCTTGCCGCCGATCAGGACGTCGGTGGCGCGGTTGATGCCGTCGATCAGGGAGTGGCGGCAGCCGTACTTGTTGTCGAACTTCGACTTGGTGACCGAGTCGTTGACGTTGATGGCCGGGAACAGCAGCTTGCCGTCGCGGTGCATCTCGTACAGGCGGTGGACGCCGGTGGTGGTCTCCTCGGTCACGCCCTTGATGGTGGCGGCGATCTCGGTCCACTTGCTGGGCGACTCGGTGAGGGTGCGGTTGAGCACCTCCAGGATGAGGCGGTACTCCTCGTTGTCCGCGGTGGACGGGGCGGGGGCCTCGCCCGCCTTCTCGAACTCGACGCCCTTGTGGATCAGGAGGGTGGCGTCACCGCCGTCGTCCAGGATCATGTTCGGGGTCTGGCCGTCGGGCCAGGTGAGCGCCTGCTCGGTGCACCACCAGTACTCCTCCAGGGTCTCGCCCTTCCAGGCGAAGACCGGGACGCCGGCCGGGTTCTCCGGGGTGCCCTCGGGGCCGACCGCGATGGCGGCGGCGGCGTGGTCCTGGGTGGAGAAGATGTTGCAGGAGCACCAGCGGACCTCGGCGCCGAGCGCGGTCAGCGTCTCGATCAGCACGGCGGTCTGCACGGTCATGTGCAGCGAGCCGGTGATGCGGGCGCCGGCCAGCGGCTGGGAGGCCGCGTACTCCTTGCGGATCGACATCAGGCCGGGCATCTCGTGCTCGGCGAGCTGGATCTCCTTGCGGCCGAACGGGGCCAGGGAGAGGTCGGCGACCTTGAAGTCACCGGTGGGGTTCGACGACATGCGTGGGGCTCCTCGCTGCGGTGGGCCTGGTAACGGGTGTGCTGAGCTGCAGAGCGGCCGCGGTCGGGCCCTCTGCTGCGGCACAATCCGTCGGAGGACCTCTCTCCCTCGACCCACGCACCGCGCGGACCGACCGCCATCAGCAGCGACGTTTGGCTCTGCGGACGAATCTACACCGACCGGGCCGTGCGCCGGGGCGTACACACCAGGTTCGGGTCAGTGCGCGGCCGGGCCGGGGCCGCCCGGGGTGGCCTCCGGGTCGGGGCCCGCGGCGGCCTTCTCGGCGCTGTAGATGTCCGGCTCCAGGTAGATCGCCCGGGCGATCGGGACGGCCCGGCGGACCCGCGCCTCGGCCAGGTCGATCGCCTCGGCGATCTGGGCGGCGCTGTCCTCCGCGTTGACCCCGATCTTGGCGGCGACCAGCAGCTCCTCCGGGCCGACGTGCAGGGTGCGCATGTGGATGACGTCGGTGACCGAGTCGTGGTCGACCAGGGCGTCCCGGATCTGGCCCACCACCTCCTGGTTGGCGGACTCGCCGACCAGGAGGGACTTGGTCTCGACGGCCAGCACCACCGCGATCACGACCAGCAGGATGCCGATCGCCAGGGTGCCGATGCCGTCCCAGACGCCGTCGCCGGTGATGACGGTGAGACCGACGCCGAGCAGCGCCAGCACCAGGCCGATCAGGGCGCCGGTGTCCTCCAGCAGCACGACCGGCAGCTCCGGGGCCTTGGCCCGGCGGATGTACGCGGTCCAGCCGTGGCGGCCCTTGTCCTTGACGGCCTCCCGGTAGGCGGTCAGGAACGACCAGCCCTCCATCAGGATGGCGAAGACCAGCACCCCGACCGGCCAGTACCAGCTGTCCAGCTCGTGCGGATGGCTGATCTTCTCGTAGCCCTCGAAGCAGGCGAACAGCCCGCCGACGCTGAACAGCACCACGGCGACCAGGAAGGCGTAGACGTAGCGCTCGCGGCCGTAGCCGAAGGGGTGCTGGGCGTCGGCCTCGCGGGCCGCCCGCTTGCCGCCGATCAGCAGCAGGACCTGGTTGCCGGAGTCGGCCACCGAGTGGACGCCCTCCGCCAGCATCGAGGACGAGCCGGAGAACGCGAAGGCCACGAACTTGGCGGCCGCGATTGCCAGGTTGGCGGACAGCGCCGCGACCAGTGCCTTGGTGCCGCCTTCGGTGCTCATGGTGTGCTCGGGTCCCTCCGACTGGGCCGGAACGGTCCGGCCGTGGATTGTCGAGCGCACATTATCGCGGGGGCGGTGGGCGGCCCGGCTACCGGCCGCCATCCGGTCGGCCCTGGCCGGCCAGGCCGAGGTAGACGGCGGCGAAGTCGGTCAGGCCGACCAGCTCGGCGAGCGCCTGCAGCGGGTCCTCAAGGCTGGAGGAGTACTCGGTCAGCCGGACCTCGTGGGCGTCGGCGAGCCGGCGGGCCCGGCTCACGCTGTGCCCGGCCTCGGCCAGTTCCTCGACGCCCGGGGTGCGGCGCAGCAGGACCAGCTGGAGCTGGAGCGCCTCGGGCTCCTCGACCCGGTCGCGGAAGAAGTCGTCCGGATCCGCGCCGGCGCCGAGGCGGCCGACGAACATGCCGCGGTGCGCGGTGAGCGCCCGCGGCAGCAGACCGGTCAGCGCGGGCAGTCCGGCCCGGTCGGCGAGCATCGCCGCGAACCGGTCGGCGGCGGCACCGGTCACCGGCCCGTCGGCCCACAGCAGCGGGACGGTGTCGGAGAGCTGGGCGGCCAGCGTCTTGGCCGGGTTGGTGTACGCCTGGGCGTCCGGGCGGCAGCGGACCGCGACCTCGTCCAGCCGGTCGGCGGCGGCGGCCAGCGAGCCGGCCGGCAGCTGGGTCACGCCGGTCTTCTCGGCCAGGGCGAGCAGCGGGGCGAGGAACGCCCACAGGGCGCCGGGGTCCTCGGCGGGCAGGTCCGGCTCGTCGGTCTGCGGCTGGTCGCCGTCGTCGACCGTGCTCGGCGGGTACGGCAGCGGCAGGCCGCGGACCTGCAGGGCGGCCTCGGCCAGCGGGCTGCTCTCCGGGGCGATCACCGCGATGGCGCAGCCGCGTACGTACGCCTGCTCGGCGAGCGAGACCAGGCCGCCCTCGATGCCCTGGACGGAGGCCAGCACCACCAGGTCGAGCGGGCCGATCCAGCCGGGCAGCTGCCAGCCCAGTCCGGCGGTGAACACCGGGCCGGCCGCCCGGGCCTCGGCCGGGGGCAGCGGGAGCACCTGGCAGTTGGGCACCGCCAGGGCGGCGAGGGCCGCGGCGGCGGTCAGGGCGCTGCCGCTGCCGGCGACCACGGTGGTCCGGGGCCGGCCCTCGGGGTTGAGGGCGGCCAGGCCGGCCGCGTCGGCGAGCCGCCGGGCGATCCGGATCCGGGCGCCGGCCCCGGCCAGGGCGAGCAGGGCGTGCTGCCGGTCGGCGCGCAGCAGGGCGGCCGGGTCGTCGAGCAGGGAGTCGTCGAGCATGCGGCTGGCCTCCAGCGGGTGACCGGGCGGGGTGTCAGGAGGGGCGGCGGGCCTCGTCCAGGAGCAGCACGGGGATGCCGTCGCGGACCGGGTAGACCAGGCCGCAGCTGTCGCCGGTGCAGCGCAGCTCGTGCTCCTCGCCCTGGACGCTCTCGGCGAGCGGGGCGTGGCACTGCGGGCAGACCAGGATCTCCAGCAGGGAGGACGGCAGGCTCATGGTGTGGGGCTCCAGCTTCGTGCAGAGGGGGGCGGGTACGGCGGCGCCCCGACCGGTAGCAACACTACCGGCCGGGGCATCGGCGGGGTCGGCGCCTCGGCGATCCGGCCGCTGCTCGGCGGGCCGGTGCCGGGGCGGCGGGGTCAGGCCCGGACCAGGGCCAGCACGGCGTCGCGCAGCTCGGCCATCCTGGCGGGGTCCTTGGCCTCGACGTTCAGGCGCAGCAGCGGCTCGGTGTTGGAGGCGCGCAGGTTGAACCACCAGTCGCCGCCGGCGATGGTGAGGCCGTCCAGCTCGTCGACTGTGACGCCCGGCTGGTCGCCGTAGGCGGCGCGGACGGCCGCGGTGCGGGCCTGCTGGTCGGCGACGGTGGAGTTGATCTCGCCGGAGGCCGCGTAACGGTCGTAGCGGGCGGTCAGCTCCGAGAGGGTGCCGTCCTGGCCGCCGAGGGCGGCGAGCACGTGCAGGGCGGCCAGCATGCCGGTGTCGGCGCGCCAGAAGTCGCGGAAGTAGTAGTGCGCGGAGTGCTCGCCGCCGAAGATCGCGTCGGTGCGGGCCATCTCCTGCTTGATGAAGGAGTGGCCGACCCGGGTGCGGACCGGTACGGCGCCGAGCTCCTCGACCACCTCGGCGACGGTCCAGGACGTGATCAGGTTGTGGATCACGGTCGGCCGGTCCTCGCCGGCGGCCCGGGCCCGGGCGATCTCGCGGGCGGCGACCAGCGCGGTGATGGCGGACGGGGAGACCGGCTCGCCGCGCTCGTCGACCACGAAGCAGCGGTCGGCGTCGCCGTCGAAGGCCAGGCCGATGTCGGCGCCGGCCTTGACCACCTCGGCCTGCAGGTCGACCAGGTTCTTCGGGTCGAGCGGGTTGGCCTCGTGGTTGGGGAAGGTGCCGTCCAGCTCGAAGTACATCGGCACCAGGTCCAGCGGCAGGCCCTCGAAGACGGTCGGCACGGTGTGGCCGCCCATGCCGTTGCCGGCGTCGACGACGACCTTCAGCGGGCGGATCGCGGTCAGGTCGACCAGCGAGCGCAGGTGGTCGGCGTAGCCGGTCAGGGTGTCTTGGGCGGACAGGGTGCCGGTGGTGGCGTCGACGGCCGGGACGGTGACGGTGCCGTCCTCGTCCAGCCAGGACTCCACCAGTTCGCGGATCTCGTCCAGGCCGGTGTCCTGGC
Organism: Kitasatospora sp. MBT63; assembly: GCF_000710465.2. Classification (GTDB taxonomy): domain Bacteria; phylum Actinomycetota; class Actinomycetes; order Streptomycetales; family Streptomycetaceae; genus Kitasatospora. The sequence continues at coordinate 8,805 of NZ_JAIZ01000726.1, forward strand.
CGACCGGGGCGGCGCCCGCGCGGCAGAGCTTGATGCCGTTGTACTGGGCCGGGTTGTGGCTGGCGGTGAACATCGCGCCCGGGAGGTCGAGGCGGCCGCTGGCGTAGTAGAGCTGGTCGGTGGAGCACAGGCCGATCTCGACCACGTCCGCGCCGTAGCCGGCGGCGCCCTCGGCGAAGGCCCGGGTCAGGCCCGGCGAAGAGGGCCGCATGTCGTGGCCGACCACGATCGCGGAGGCACCCACCACCTGGACGAACGCCGCGCCGAACGCGCGGGCCAAAGCCTCGTCCCACTGGTCCGGAACCACACCCCGGACGTCGTAGGCCTTCACAAGCTGCTTGAGGTCCCGCACCTGACCGCTCCTGATGTGTATCCGCTCGGACGAAGGGCAGCGTACCCGCAGCTGGTGGGGCCCAGGTGACGGCGGCGGTGCCGGGGGCCCGGAGGGACGGCGTCCGGCGGGGCGGGGGCGGTCAGTTGTCGGGTGAGCGCAGCACCCGCAGGTGGCCGCGGCGCCCGGACTCGCCTGGCTCGCCCTCGCCGGGCCGGCCCGGCCGCAACCCTCGGTCGCGGTCGCCGGGGCGCTCCTGCGGGCGGGCCGCCTCGCGGACCGCGTTGGCCAGCGCCTCCAGGTCGTCACTGCTGCGGCGCAGCGGGTTGGTGTCGGCGGCGAGCCGGACCACCTCCCAGCCGCGCGGTGCGGTGAGCCGCTCGGCGTGCTCGGCGCACAGGTCGTAGCAGTGCGGTTCGGCGTAGGTGGCGAGCGGTCCGAGGACGGCCGTGGAGTCGGCGTAGACGTACGTCAGCGTGGCCACGGCCGGACGGCCGCACGCGGTCCGCGAACAACGACGTACAGAGCTCACGAGGGTGGACGGTACCGCACTCCCGAGCGGGCCGCGACGACCCTCCCCCGGTGGGCGCGGTGTGTCGCCGTCACGCGGGGTGTGCAAATGGTCCACGTCCGGTCGGGCAAGAGCTACGCTCGACGTTGATATGGACAGCTCCGCACCCCAGCCTCCGGCGTCCCCGGCCGGACCACCCAGCCGTGCCAGGCACCGTGATCGGCACGGCCGCGGCCTGCGCGGGCCGCTGGCGCCGCCGCAGGTGCCGATCTCGCTCACCCGCTCCGAGCTCTTCGACGACTACGTCCGCGAGTCGGTGGAGCGGCTGGAGCGGCGCTGGCCGCAGCTGGAGGAGGTCGAGTTCGCGGTCCTGGAGGTCCCGCTCCCCGCGGAGGGTGAGCGGGAGCCGGACAGCGTGCCGCTCGGGCGGGTGATTCCGGCCGCGCCGGGCCGCCGGAGCCGCATCGTGGTCTACCGGCGTCCGGTGGAGATCCGGATGAAGTCGCGCGAGGACCGGGCCGCGCTGGTGCACGAGATCCTGATCGAGCAGGTGGCCGAGCTGCTCGGGCAGTCCCCGGACGCGATCGACCCGCGCTACGGCGAGGACTGACCCGGGCCGGAGCCGACCCGGGCCGTGGCTGATCCGGGCCGGGGCCGACCGGCCGGTGTGCCGGTCCCCGGCCGGGGACCGGCACACCGGCCGCGGGTCAGCGCACCAGGACGCCGGGGTCGCCCTGGACGTACGGCAGCCGGACGGTGCTGCGGTCGTCCGCCAGGGTCTGGCTGGTGAACATCTGGATGTCCTTGGCCGGGACGGTGAGCATCCGGGCGGCCGTCACCGGGCCGCCGGACAGGGTCTCCAGGGTCAGGCCGAAGACACCGTTCAGGCCGGCCGGCTCGGGGATCTCGGCGGCCACCGTGGCACCGGCCGGGACGGTGACCTCCTTGGTCGCGGGGGTGCCGCCGGCGCTGCCCGCGGAGGCGGTGATCCGGACCTTGGCCTCCTCGCCGACCGCGGTCAGGATGAGCTGGGTCTGCCCGCCGCCGCGGTTGTCCGCGATGCTGGCGCGGGCGCCGACCGGACCGGCGCCGGCTAGCCAGGCGGCGTCCGACTTGCCGTTCTTGGCCCGGTCGATCCGCACCCCCGCGACGATCGGGGTGGGGTGGGCCGGGTCGCTCGGGGTGAGCCGGATCGCACCGACCTCGCCGCGGGTGACCTGCGGGAGGTCCACGGCCTCCACCATGCCCGCCTTGACGTGCAGGGTCTCGTGGTCGACCGGGGTGAACCAGCCGTTCTTGCCGGAGATCTGGACCTTCAGGTCGGCGTCGTCCTCGCCGGGCGCGGCGACCACCAGCCGGGTGGCGGTGGCGTCGGCCGGCAGCCCGGGGATGACCGCCTCGGCGGCCGGGGCCACCGAGGGCTGGAGCCAGTCGGCGCCCTTGCCGCCGTCGACGGCGTGCAGCCCCGCGCCGACCCGGCCGGTGCGCACCCGGACCTCCACCGCGAGGTCGTCCACGCCCGGGGCGAGCGAGCTGAGCCGCAGCGCCTCGGAGGTGCCGGGGGCGAGGGCGATGCCGTTGGCGGCGTCGTTGTCGATCGGGCCCTTGGGTCCGTAGAGCTTGAGGTCGACCACGGCCGGGCCGCTCTCGGCGTTGACCAGGCTGACGTAGTCGACCCGGCCGGCCGCGGTGCTGGCGCCGGAGAACCAGAAGCTGGTGCCCGAGGGGGTGCAGTTGACCCCGGACAGGCCGATCGCCTGCGGGTCGGTGACGGTGGTGGTCTGGGAGGCCGCGAAGCCCGGCGCGAACGCACCGGTGGCGACCGCGACGGCGCCGGGCGCCAGGTCGCCGTTGGCGGCCGGGCCGGCCGCCGGGATCCCCGGCTTGGCCAGCGGCAGCCGGGCGGCGGCGCCGGCG
>NZ_JAIZ01000727.1 GCF_000710465.2 Kitasatospora sp. MBT63
ACTGGCGTTCAGGTTGGTGTTGCCGTCGTAGTGGGCGGTCAGGGTGTGTGGGCCGGCGGTGGCGGAGTCGATGGTGAATGTGGCGGTCGCACCGCCGGCGCCCGGGTTCGGGGTCAGGTTTCCGTCGTTCGGTGTGCCGACCGGGTTGCCGTTGTCGGTGAGAGTGACCGTTCCGTCCGGCATCAGCCCGGTCGTCGACTTGACGAGCACGGTGTAGGTGACCGGCTGTCCGGCCTTCGAGGGGTCCGGAGCAGCGGTCACGGTCGT
>NZ_JAIZ01000728.1:0-7117 GCF_000710465.2 Kitasatospora sp. MBT63
CGCGGCTCGGCCGGGCCCGCCCGGACGGCTGCCAGCGTGGCGCGGCAGTCCGGACAGAGCGGGCCGGGACCGAGCCGGCAGCCGGCACAGGGCACGGGCAGCAGCAGATCGAGGAGGCCGAGGACGGTCGCAGGCAGATCGGTCATTTCGGCACCTCCCGGGGGGTGGCGGAACGGCGATGTGCGCCATACGGTTGACCACCCTGGCGGTGTTGTCCAGCTGTTTACCGTTGTTTCACTCGTAGGAGGGTAAACAGAGGGCAACAGCCGTGCCGCCGGTGCTCCCTCGTTACGTTGTTCGACTGGGGAGGCGGAATCCCCTGGTGGGGTGTCTCATAAGGCCAGAGGGGGTTTCAAGCGCTCCCGGTGGGGAGGAAGTGAGGTGAGGGCCAGTCGCGCTCGCCACTCCCGGCGGCGCCGGGACCGGCGACGATTGACTGGTCCGGCTGGGTCTCAGTCCGATCCGGTACGTACTCGGATCGGCGACAGCACAAGGGATCGGAGTTCTGCGTGGACATCGTCGTCAAGGGCCGCAAGACCGAGGTGCCCAAGAGGTTCCGCGAGCACGTGGCCGAGAAGCTGGAGAAGGTCCAGAAGTTTGACGGCAAGGTGATCAGCCTCGACGTCGAGGTGTCCAAGGAACACAACCCGCGCCAGGCCGACCGCTCCGAGCGGGTCGAGATCACCCTCCGTACCCGTGGCCCGGTGATCCGGGCCGAGGCAGCCGCTGCCGACCCGTACGCGGCCCTCGACCTGGCCTCAGCCAAGCTGGACGCGCAGCTGCGCAAGTCCGCCGACCGCCGGCGTGTGCACAAGGGCGGCAACGGCCGCACCCCGATCAGTGTCGCGGAGGCGACGGCGGCGCTGGCAGCCCTCCCCGAGACGGCGCCGCCCGCGGGCAGTGCCAACGGGACGGTCCGCAAGACCATGATGGGATCGCTGGAGGTGGAGGGCGACGGTCCGCTCGTCGTCCGCGAGAAGACGCACCCCGCCGGGCCGATGTCGCTGGACCAGGCGCTGTACGAGATGGAGCTCGTCGGCCACGACTTCTACCTGTTCGTGGAGAAGGACAGCGGCCTGCCGAGCGTGGTCTACCGCCGGCACGGCTACCACTACGGCGTGATCCACCTCAAGGAGGACCACACCGCCCACGGTGACGCCGGTGGTGCCGGCGGGGCGATCGGCGGCCCGGACGAGGACTGACGGTCCGTCGCCCGGCGCCGGAGGATCCGGACCGGGACCGACCGGTCCGGCACAACACGAAAGACTGAGATGACCGGTGACCCCGGCGGCCCACGACGCCGCCGGGGTCACCCAGCTGGGCGGTGCGACGGCGGAGGGTGATCAACCGGTCCCCCGCCGTGGAATGATTGAGCACGACATCGACCGGCAGCCGGGGGAGGAGCGGATGGGCGAGCCATTCAGCCAGGGTTTGGGAGCCGGCTCGGGGGGCGGGCAGGGCGAGGGCGGGGAGCCCGGGTACGCGCTGCGCCGGGCCGAGCCGATCCGGGTCCTGGTGGTGGACGACCACGCACTGTTCCGCCGAGGCCTGGAGATCGTGCTGGCCGAGGAGGAGGACATCACGGTCATCGGCGAGGCCGGGGACGGCGCCGAGGCCGTGCTCAAGGCCGCGGACCTGCTGCCGGACATCATCCTGATGGACGTCAGGATGCCGCGCCGGAGCGGGATCGAGGCCTGTACCGCGATCAAGGACGTGGTCCCGAGCACGAAGATCATCATGCTGACCATCAGCGACGAGGAGGCCGACCTCTACGAGGCGATCAAGGCGGGCGCCACCGGCTACCTGCTGAAGGAGATCTCCACCGACGAGGTCGCCACCGCGATCCGGGCCGTGGCCGACGGGCAGTCGCAGATCAGCCCCTCGATGGCCTCCAAGCTGCTCACCGAGTTCAAGTCGATGATCCAGCGACGGTCCGAGGACCGGGAGTTGGTGCCCGCACCGCGGCTCACCGACCGGGAGCTGGAGGTGCTCAAGCTGGTGGCCACCGGGATGAACAACCGGGAGATCGCCAAGGAGCTCTTCATCAGCGAGAACACCGTGAAGAACCACGTCCGCAACATCCTGGAGAAGCTGCAGCTGCACTCCCGGATGGAGGCCGTGGTCTACGCGATGCGGGAGAAGATCCTGGAAATAGGCTGACCGGACCGGGCGGGCCGCGGCAGTCGCGCCCGCCCGCTCCCGTCAGCCGTCCAGCAGGGACCTCAGGGCCGGCCGCAGTCGCTCGTCGCCCAGCGCCTCGACCCGGACGGCGTCGCAGCCCACCCACTCGGCGGCCTCGCGCAGGGCGGTGGCCGCCGCTTCGACGTACTTCGGTGCGTCCAGCGAGATCTGACGGGCCACCAGGGTCCGCCCCTCGCGGGCCGGGTCGATCCGGCCGACCAGCCGGCCCTGGGCCAGCAGCGGCATCGCGAAGTACCCGTGCACCCGCTTGTGCTTGGGGGTGTACGCCTCCAGCCGGTGCGTCATGCCGAAGATCCGCTCGGTGCGGGCGCGGTCCCAGACCAGGGAGTCGAACGGTGAGAGCAGGGTGGTGCGGTGGCGGCCGCGCGGCGCCGACGCCAGCGCCGCCGGATCCGCCCAGGCCGGCCCGGACCAGCCCGCCACCTCGACCGGGACCAGGCCCGATTCGGCCACGGCGGCGTCGAACTGGGCGGCCTTGAGCCGGTGGTAGTCCATCAGGTCGGCCCGGGTGGCCACCCCGAGCGCGGCCCCCGCCTGCGCGACCAGCCGGCGCAGGCACTCGGCGTCGGAGGGCTCCTGCCCGTACAGCGCCTCCGGGATGGCCTGCTCGGCCAGCCGGTAGACCCGCTTCCAGCTGCGGCGCTCGGTGCAGACCACATCGCCGAAGGAGAGCGCCCGCTCGACCGCGATCTTGGTGTCGGACCAGTCCCACCACTCGGCGGTCCGCTTGGCGCCGCCCAGCTCGGTGGAGGTCAGCGGGCCCTCGGCGCGCAGCTTGTCGAGCACCTGGCGGTAGGTCGCGGCGGAGACCTGGTGGCCCCAGAGGTTCCCGCGGGCGCGGTAGGCCCGGCGCCGGAACGCGAACAGCGGCCACTCCTCGACCGGCAGGATGCAGGCGGCGTGCGACCAGTACTCGAAGGTGGCCTGCGAACCCCAGTACGCGCGGTCCACCGCGGCCCGTCCGACCGCCCCCAGGCGCGCGTACGGGACCAGTTCGTGCGAGCGGGCCAGCACGGAGATGGTGTCCAGCTGCACGGCGCCGAGGTGGCGCAGCACGCCGCGGACGCCCGCGCGGCGGTCCGGCGCGCCGAGCAGGCCCTGGGCGCGGAGGGCGATCAGGCGGGCCTGGTCGGCGGAGAGGCTGATGGCGGTCATGCCGGGCAGGGTAGGGCCCGCCGCTGACAGTCGGGGCCCGCAGGTCCGGGGGGCGGCGGGCGGCCCGGGGGAGGGACGCAGGGGAACCCTTGGGCGTCCCGGGCGGTTGTGCAGTGCACACCGACAGGTACGGTGACCGTTTTGCCCTGCCGGGTGGCGCTAATCCCTGCTTTGCCCGGGCGGGTGACACGGGAATACCGTGCTGACGCACCTCCCGGCGGCTTGTCCTCCTCGCATACGATGACCGTACGGTGGGGTAGGTCTCGCCGTGCTGTAGTCCAGAGCCGATCCAGGCAAGGAGCCCGCCCAAGTGTCCGTCTTCGACAAGATCCTGCGCGCCGGCGAAGGTAAGACCCTTCGCAAGCTGCAGCGGATTGCTGCCCAGGTCAACTCGATCGAAGAGGACTTCGTCAACCTCAGCGACGACGAACTGCGGGCACTGACCGACGAGTACAAGAGCCGGCTGGCCGAGGGCGAGTCGCTGGACGACCTCATGCCGGAGGCGTTCGCGACCGTCCGCGAGGCGTCCAAGCGGGTCCTCGGGCAGCGCCACTACGACGTCCAGATCATGGGCGGCGCCGCGCTGCACTTCGGCTACGTCGCCGAGATGCGCACCGGTGAGGGCAAGACCCTGGTCGGCACGCTGCCGGCCTACCTCAACGCGCTGACCGGCAAGGGCGTGCACCTGATCACGGTCAACGACTACCTCGCCGAGCGTGACTCGGAGTGGATGGGCCGGGTGCACCGCTTCCTCGGCCTCGAGGTCGGCGTGATCCTGGCCAACATGTCGCCCGCCGAGCGCAAGCGCCAGTACGGGATGGACATCACGTACGGCACCAACAACGAGTTCGGCTTCGACTACCTGCGCGACAACATGGCCTGGTCGCAGGAGGAACTGGTCCAGCGCGGCCACAACTTCGCGGTCGTCGACGAGGTCGACTCGATCCTGATCGACGAGGCCCGTACCCCGCTGATCATCTCCGGCCCCGCGGACCAGGCCACCAAGTGGTACAGCGACTTCGCCAAGCTGGTGCAGCGCCTCAAGCGCGACCGCGACTACGAGGTCGACGAGAAGAAGCGCACCGTCGGCGTGCTGGAGGAGGGTGTCACCCGGGTCGAGGACTACCTGGGCATCGACAACCTCTACGAGTCGGTCAACACCCCGCTGGTCGGCTTCCTGAACAACGCCATCAAGGCCAAGGAGCTCTACAAGAACGACAAGGACTACGTCGTCATGAACGGCGAAGTCATGATCGTCGACGAGCACACCGGCCGCATGCTCGCCGGCCGCCGCTACAACGAGGGCATGCACCAGGCGATCGAGGCGAAGGAGGGGGTGGAGGTCCAGAACGAGAACCAGACGCTGGCCACCATCACCCTGCAGAACTTCTTCCGGCTCTACAGCAAGCTCTCCGGCATGACCGGTACCGGCACCACCGAGGCCGCCGAGTTCCACCAGATCTACAAGCTCGGCGTGGTGCCGATCCCGACCAACAAGACCCCGCTGCGGATCGACCAGCCCGACCTGATCTACAAGTCGGAGCCGGCCAAGTTCGCCGCCGTGGTCGAGGACATCGCCGAGCGCCACCACAAGGGCCAGCCGGTGCTGGTCGGCACGGTGTCGGTGGAGAAGTCCGAGTACCTCTCCCAGGAGCTGCGCAAGCGCGGCGTCCCGCACGAGGTGCTGAACGCCAAGCACCACGAGCGCGAGGCGCAGATCGTCGCGCAGGCCGGCCGCAAGGGCGCCGTCACCGTGGCCACCAACATGGCCGGCCGCGGTACCGACATCAAGCTCGGCGGCAACCCCGAGTACCTGGCCGCCGCCGACCTGGCCCAGCGCGGGCTCAACGAGGAGGACACGCCGGAGGAGTACGCGGCCGCCTTCCCGAGCGCGCTGGAGAAGGCCAAGGAGGCCGTCAAGGTCGAGGAGGCCGAGGTCCAGGAGGCCGGCGGCCTCTACGTGCTGGGCACCGAGCGTCACGAGTCCCGCCGGATCGACAACCAGCTGCGCGGCCGCTCCGGCCGTCAGGGCGACCCGGGCGAGTCCCGGTTCTACCTCTCGCTGGGCGACGACCTGATGCGCCTGTTCAAGGCCGGCATGGTCGAGCGCGTGCTGTCGATGGCCAACGTCCCCGAGGACGTGCCGATCGAGTCGAAGATGGTCACCCGCGCCATCGCCTCCGCGCAGACCCAGGTCGAGCAGCAGAACTTCGAGATCCGCAAGAACGTCCTCAAGTACGACGAGGTGCTCAACCGCCAGCGTGAGGTGATCTACACCGAGCGCCGGCGCGTCCTGGAGGGCGAGGACCTGCAGGAGCAGATCGGCCACTTCATGGACGACACCGTCGCGGCCTACGTGACCGCCGCGACCGGTGAGGGCTTCGAGGACGACTGGGACCTCGACAAGCTCTGGACCGCCCTCAAGCAGCTCTACCCGGTCACCCTCGACCTGGAGGAGCTGGAGGAGGAGGTCGGCGGCCCGGCCGGGCTGACCCCCGACTTCCTCACCAAGGTGCTGCAGGAGGACATCCAGTCCCAGTACGGCGCCCGCGAGGACCAGCTCGGCGAGCAGATCATGCGCGAGCTGGAGCGCCGCGTGGTGCTGTCGGTGCTGGACCGCCGCTGGCGCGAGCACCTGTACGAGATGGACTACCTCCAGGAGGGCATCGCGCTGCGTGCCTACGCCCAGCGCGATCCGCTGGTCGAGTACCAGCGCGAGGGCTTCGACCTGTTCTCCGCGATGATGGAGGGCATCAAGGAGGAGTCCGTCGGCTACCTGTTCAACCTGGAGGTCCAGGTCGAGCAGCAGGTCGAGGAGGTGCCGGTGGCCGACTCCGACATCTCGCTGGAGAAGGCCGACGCGCGTCCCGAGATCAAGGCCAAGGGCCTGGAGGCGCCGCAGCGCAAGAAGCTGCACTACGTCGCGCCGTCGGACGAGATCGGCGGCGGCGTGGTCGAGGGCGACTTCGACGACCTCGCGGCCGAGGAGGGCGACGGGCTGACCCGCGCCGAGCGCCGCAAGGCCGCGAAGGCGGCCAAGGGCGGCCGTCGCCGCAAGGGCTGATCTGGCTTCGCCTGACAGGCACTGCACGCGCCAGGGCGCCGCTTCCCGTTCTACGGGGGCGGCGCCCTGGCGCGTGTACGGGCGGAGGCCGTCGGGGCAGGGTCAGCGGGCCTCCACGGCGGCGCACTGCCACTGCTGCGACTGGCGGTGCTGCTCCAGCCGGAACGCCACCATGTGGTGGCGCGGACCGAACTCCACCCGGACGCACACCTCCAGCGCCCCGCTGCGCGGCGCGGAGTCGTACACCCGGCCGAGGCGGGTGCGCGGCGCGCGGCCGTGCGGGCGCAGCGGGCCGTTGCGGACCAGCGCGACGATCTGCTGGTAGCCCTTGAGCGTGGTGTGCCGCTGGAGCTGGCCGACCGGGCGTACGCCGGTCAGCACCTCCACCAGCCGGTGCGCGAAACGGGTCGCGAGCTCGCCCTGCCCCGCGCCGTGGGCAGGGGCGCACGCCGTCCGCGGGTGGCGCGGGAGGAGGGCCTGCGAGGGCCCGGCGTGCCGGGCGCGGTGCGCTGCGGCGCGCGGCGCCCCCGGGGCGGTGGGCGGGTACGGGTGCGGGTGCGGGTGCGGGTGGCGGACCGGGCGGCGCGGGCGGTGGTGGCCGGGTACGGGCGCCAGCGGGCGGATGCTCGGGCCGGGTGGTAGCGGCCGTGCTCCGGGCTGAGGGGCGGGCTCGGGCGCGGTGGTGGCGTGTGCGGT
>NZ_JAIZ01000728.1:7221-8409 GCF_000710465.2 Kitasatospora sp. MBT63
GCGTATGCGGTGTGTGCGGTGGTGGTGGCAGTGGCGGTGGCGGTGGCAATGGTGGGTGCGTCGGTGGCGGGCAGGGTGGCTTCGGGCACGGCGGACCTCCCGGGTGGGCGCGGCGGTGTGTGGCGGCGGGTCCCTTGGTACCGAGGCGGGGTGCGGGCGGCAAGCGGCTGCGGCGGGCCGGCCGCCGACCGTCCGTTGTCACCTATCCGGGTGGCACGTACGGCGTGCGGGGCCCGGCCGCCCGCCCCCGTCCGCGCCGGGTTGACGTCCGGGGCGGACGGGCGTGGCCCGAAGGGGGACGGGTGACTGCTGCGATCAGGGCGTTGCCCTACCGGGCCTACCGGCGGGTAGGGCGCAGTATCGGGGGAGCGGATTCCCACGATGCGGGCGGAGACGGCGTGACCCAGGTGTCCACCGGAGACGGCCGGCCGGCCAGGAGCGGGCCGGCCACGGAGCGGGTACGGCACGGGCGGCCCGGAAGCGGGATCCGGCGCGGGCTGGTGCTGGGCGGGGGCGGGATGCTGGGCGCCGCCTGGACGGTCGGCGCGCTGTGCGCGGTGGAGGAGGCCACCGGCTGGCGGCCGGGCAGCGCCGAGGTGCTCCTCGGCACCTCCGCGGGCGCCCTCCTGGGCACCCTGCTCGCGGCCGGGGTCGAGCCCGGACAGCTCCGCGACCACCAGCTGGGACGGCCGGTGACCGCCGGACCGCTGATGGACATCGACTTCGACTACGACACGGTGGTGGGCGGGGCCCTGCCGCCGCGGCCGCAGGCGGCGATCGGCTCGCCGGGGCTGCTGCGGGACGCCGTCCGGCACCCGCGCGACTACCCGTTCCTCACCATGGTCTCCGCCGCCGTGCCGCCCGGCCGGGGCTCGGTCGCGCCCATCGGCGACCTGGTCAGGAAGCTGTTCGGCGACGGCGGCTGGCCCGAGGGCAGCGCGCTGCGGGTGGCCGCCGTCGACTACCGGACCGGCCGCCGGGTGGCCTTCGGCGACCTGGGTGCGCCGGCGGCCGGGGTCGCCGAGGCGGTGATGGCATCCTGCGCGATCCCCGGCTGGTTCGCGCCGGTCGAGGTGGCCGGCGGGCGGTACGTCGACGGCGGCTGCTGGTCGGCCACCAACGCGGACCTGATGAACGGCCGCGGCCTGGACGAGGTGTACGTGCTGGCGCCGATGGGCATCCGGCTGC
>NZ_JAIZ01000728.1:8520-8934 GCF_000710465.2 Kitasatospora sp. MBT63
GCGCTGCGCGAGTGGCGTGCGCGCGACCGGCCGCGGGGTGTGCTGGCGCAGCTGCTCAGCCGCTACCGCAGGGCGGTCACCCGGCAGCTGCTGCGGGAGGTGCGGGAGCTGCGGGCGGTGGGGATCCGGGTGCGGCTGCTCGCCCCGACCCAGGCCGACCTGGCGGTGATGGGCCCCAACATGATGGACCCGGCCCGGCGGGCCGCGGTGCTGGAGTCCGCGCTGATCACCAGCCGGGCGGCGCTCGGCGCGGCCGCGGGCTGACCCGGGGGACCGGCGGCCGGGGGGGGCGAGGTCCGGGGCGGGGCGCTTCTGGACGGGAGCCGCTGCGCTCCGGCCGGAACGGCTGCTCCTTGCTCGGGCGCGGGGCAGCGGATGTGCGGATCGGGCGGCCGGCGCAGCGTTGCGGCCGCG